>CANRAA010000009.1 GCA_947628485.1 uncultured Bacilli bacterium
AGTCGTTAGAAATCATAGTACAATGCTGTTATAAAACTTTTTATGTGCATAAAAACTTTCATAACTTGCTATACATTATAACACTAAATTGCCTTTAAATATTGAAATAGAGATAAGTTTTATTCTGAAGTAAATATCTTTTTAAATGTATCTTCAATAAAATTATTATCATTCATTTTATTTTCTAAATATTTATTAAAATTATCTTGATTAATATCCTTAGCAACTATGTCTTTAAAATGAGGATACAATTCATTTATTTGGCTTCGACTTACGGTATAGGTATTACCACTAAAATTAAAAGTGATTTGTTCAACATTATCTATTAAAGCAAATATTGAAACAGAATTATATAATAAAGATTTTTCTAAATAATGATTTTCATTAACATACCAATCTGTAATATGGTAGTCAATAGTAAGTCTTAAATTTTTAGAATCAATTTCAAAGACATAACCATATTCAGCAAGGGGTAAGTTATCAATTAAATGGCTATCATTACTATTATTACCCACATACTTATTTTTATATTTGAATATATTTTCAATTCCTGATTTATCTCTATTAAAGGGAGTTATGGGGATATTTTCTTCGGTATATTCTTTTTTAGTATCAATTATATAATACTCATTTTTTGTATTTCTATTTATTCTATAGACATTATAAAAGGGCGTTTTATAAACAATCATTATATCTCCAGTTTCTTTTAAATAAGAAAATCTAGGAGCAACTTTATTTAATACAACATTAGAATAATCAAGTATTAATAGAGTTATTAAAAACACCGTTACATATCCCAAATTATATAATATTCTTTTTAAATAAGACTTTTTCTTATGCATTTTAGCAAAACCAATTAAAGATATAACTAAGCCAATTATAGAATAAATTGAACCCCATGATGATTCACTTGGGAATATTGTAAAAGCCATAAAAGTTAGAAATAGACCTCCAAACATAATAATCATGGCTATATTTTTATTTTTTTCTGATACTTTTTTATCTGTATAATCTATTGTACCGATAATATTTTGTTCTAACTTTTCTTGATATTCTTTTTCCCTAACTTTTTCTCCACTTAATAAATCATTAACCGTTATTTTTAAAATATTACATAATTCCACCATATTGGAGGCATCAGGAAGTCCTTTACCACACTCCCACTTAGATACAGCTTTATAAGTTATTCCTAATTTTTCAGCCAGTTGTTCTTGAGTTAAATTGGCATCTTTTCTGGTCTTGGCAATAAATTTACCTATTTTTTCTAAATCCATATTTTTCTCCTTTCAAAAACAACTATATAATATTAACCAAAGTTTTAACACCTACTATTAGTAGAGTTAAATAAATTGTAATTTTGTATTATCAAATTAATTTCTAATTTCTTTTATAACTTTAGCAATATCATCTTGAACTTCTAATGCTTTATCTTCTATATCATTGGGAACAAAAGCATATTTATCATTAACTCTTATAAGAAAAGCATCTTTAAGTTCATAAGTTAATTCTTCAAATGGATACCTTATAATTCCTGGTGTATTAAATCCTGCTCCTAATTCTAAAAATAATACTTTTTTATCTTTATTTTCATTTATAAATTTCTTAAAAGATTTTTCATGTTCATGCCAATAATCATCTTCAACAAAGAAATTATCTTTGCAAAGATTTACTTCCATATTACCACCACATACAGGACATTTTGGAACTAACCTAGAAGGTATCCTACAATCCTTATCTTCTTTTAGCATTTCTTTTATCATCTTAGTATCATCATATAATTTATTATGACAAGCATTCGCACATTGAATTTTAGTTAAAGCACCTTGAACTTCAAAAACTTTTTCATCTTTAAAACCTGATGCTAAAAATTGTCTATCAACATTGGTAGTTAAAACGAAGTAATCTTTATCTTTTACAATTTCAAATAAATCCTTATAAACATTTTCAGCATTTCTTCCTATACATAAATAATTTATATGTTTTGCCCAATAAGACCATCTTTCTTCTTCCGTCTCAAAATCATAAAAACTTGATGTGTACATATCAGTAAAACCATATTTTTCTACAAGTTCAGGAAATAACTTATCAAAATCTTTAGTACCATAGTTTATTCCTGCCGAAGTAGATAAACCTGAACCTGCTCCAATGACAATTGCATCTGCTTCTTCAATTTTCTCTTTAATTTTTAAATAAAGATTTGTATTCATTATAATCACTCTTTCTAAAAACATTAAATATTACTTTTATATTAGTATCGTATTTACTTAATACTTCTTTAACGGAATTATAAGCAATCACTTTAGCTTTTTCGATTGGATAGGCAAATAATCCTGTGGATATACTAGGGAATGCAATCGATTTAAAATTATTTTTTATGGCATACTCTAAAGTTTTTTTATAACAGTTAGATAAATCTAATTCATTTTCTTTTGTTACTTTATCAAACACTTGAGGTCCAACAGTTGTAATTACTTTTTTACTAGGTAAATTATAAGCATTACATACAATATAATCACCATTAGGAATTTTTTTACCTTTTAGAATATCATTACATTCTAATCTTAATCTCATCCCGGCATTAGTATGAATCACATTATCAATACATTTATGACTTGGATTAAAACAACCGAGTCCTTCATTATTACCAGCATTGACAATAGCATCACATTTTAAAGTAGTAATATCTCCCTGCCATAGAATAATGTTTTTCTCTATTTCTTTTAAATCATTAACATCTGTTATTTTTTTATCTTGTAATTCTAATTTTAAATATTTATCTTCCAAAGTTAAAATATCTTCATTTAATGGTTTTGGTAATCTAATATTAACAAGTGCTTTATATAATTTTTTCAAGTTTTCATAAGTAGATGGTATTTCAATATCATAGTTATTCTCACTTATTAAATATTTTATTATTTTTAAAAGTAATTCTTTTTTCATTTTTTATCCTTATATTTTATACCAAATTCTTTCATTAAATTAATAATTGGTTTTAATTCATTACCTTTTTTTGTTAAAGAATATTCAACTTTTGGAGGAACAACAGGATACACTTTTCTTGATATAATTCCATCACTTTCAAGTTCTCTTAAATTTTCTGTTAATACTTTAGCTGATATTCCCACAACTGACCTTGTTAGTTCATTATATCTTTTTGTCCCCGTAAGAAGATCTCTTAAAATTAGTATTTTCCATTTATTGGCAATCATCGATGCTGTATATTCAACAGGACACTCAGTATATACTTTAGACATTTTTTATCACCAATTTAATTATACTATATAACTTACTTTTGGTATAGTACGCACCTTTTAGTAAGTATTAAAAAACAAACTCTAAAAGTTTGCTTCTCATTATTACATTGCTGTTGCAACTATTTTACCTTTCTCATCTTTTAATTCACCATTTTGAGGGTTTAGAATTAATGGATTAGCACTTTTTAATATTTTAGATGAATTATCTTCATCATACCAATAAATCTTATCAGTATGAAGTGGATTCATTCCTACTAATGCTTTTTCTGGTACATCAGTTATATAATTGACATTTCCATTTTTAGCATTTTCTTTAATTGTATTAATTTCAATAGATGTGTATGCTTCAGCAGATGCCGGATTAATAATGCCTTCTCTTTCAAAATACTCTTCGACATAATAAATAGTTCCAACTCCAGCTCCTTCATGATTTAAAGCAAAACCATAAGCCCAATTTGATTTGTTCATTGTAATCTATCCTCTCTTTCTTATAATTTAATAATACATAATATTAAATAAAATTGTAAGTAGGCACTTTTTTGTAAGATAGTTACTTTTAAGTAAGTTTATTAACAAATTACTATTTATTTCACTAATAATTGTATAGAAAAAGCAAACTTTATACATCGTTTGCCTATACTTAATTATTATTTACTTCTTCTTTTTTGGTAAGTATCTTCAGTAAATAATTGTTCATATTTTTGCCTATTATCTACAATTGTTTCATAACTTTGTTCACTTAATAAACTTAATAATTCATTATAATATTTTTTACTTCTTTGTAATTTCACATACTCTAAAGATTGTTTGGCTTTTTCAAGATTAGCCCCTTCAATATCTATAGCATATTGTTCAATCCATCCAATATCTTGGGTTTCGATAATAGCGTCTTGTAGTTTTTCGATATCAGCGCCTTTAACATTTTTTGCAAAATTATAAATTTCCGTGGCATTACTAGTTTCTATAATGGCATCTTCTAACTTTTCAATATTAGCATCTTTTACATCTCTAGCAAATTCATAAATTGCTACCGCATCTTTACTTCTTATAACAGCCTCTTCTAATTTTGGAATATTTGCCCCTTTAACATTTGCCGCAAAAGAATAAATCCATTCAGCATCACCAATTTGGATAATAATTTCTTGTAATCTGGAAATATTAGCCCATTTTATATCTCTAGCAAAATAACAAATATATCTTGCATTACCAGTTTTAATAATGGCCTCTTGTAATTTGGAAACATTAGCATCTTTAATATCTCTAGCAAAAACATAAATTGCAGCCGCATCTTTACTTTCGATTATAGCATCTCCTAACTTAGAAATATTAGCGTCTTTTATATTTTTAGCAAAATCATAAATATATTTGGCATTACCACATTCAATAATTGCGTTTTGTAATTTAGTGACATTGGCCCCTTTAATATGGGCAAAATCATAAATATATTTTACATTTTTTATTTCACATACAGCATTTTCTAATTTTGTAATATTAAC
This sequence comes from uncultured Bacilli bacterium, assembly GCA_947628485.1. Taxonomy (GTDB): domain Bacteria; phylum Bacillota_I; class Bacilli_A; order RF39; family UBA660; genus SIG200. Next base: position 4,751 of record CANRAA010000009.1, read on the forward strand.
CCCTTTAACACTGGCCGCAAATCTACATATTTCTTGGGCATCATGAGTTTGAATAATCACATCTTCTATTTTTTCGATATTGGCACTTTTAATATTTTGAGCAAAATAATTAATCCATTTAATATCTTGAGTTTGGCATATTGCTTCACTTAATTTTTCAACATTAGTCCCATATAAAAGAGCAAAATAATATATTTCTTGAGCATTACCAGTTTTAATAATCGCCTCCTCTAATTTAGGAATATGGGCACCTTCTACATATTTAGCAAAATAAAATATAGAGTTTGCATCGCGCATTTTACATATAGCTTCTTCAAGCTTTTCGATATTAGCCCCTTTAACATCTCTAGCAAATTCAAAAATAGCCATTGCATATTTACTTCTTATAACAGCATCTTCTAATTTTGGAATGTTAGCCCCTTTAACATTTTTTGCAAAATTACAAATGCAGAAACCTTGTTGAGTTTGACATAGAGCATCTTCTAATTTTGCAATATTAACATCTTCAACCTCGCATGCAAAACGATAGATAAACTCTGCCTTTTTACTTACGATTACCGCATCACATGCAGTTTCTTTATCAATAATGTCTAATCTAACTAATTCTTCAAATTTTTCAAAATCATCCCATATTAATTTTTTGATATATGAATTCATAAAACCCTCCATTTTTTTAATTATTATTTACTTCTTCCTTTAGAGTAAGTATCACCAGTAAATAATTGTTCATATTCTCGTCTATTGATTAAAATATCATAATAAGTATCAATATCTAGTGAATCTCCTACATTTGGAAAATAACTTTGACATTTTTGTCTTAAAATTTGTTTGGCTTTTTCAACGTTTGCTCCTTCTACTTTTACCGCAAAATAATAAATATATTTAAAATTTTTGATTTGAATAATAGCATCTTGTAATTTTTCAATATTAGCCTCTTTTATTCTCATTGCAAAATGATAAATAAATTCGGCATTACCACTTCGAATAACTAAATTTTCCAATTTTTCTATATTAACACCTTGCTTAAATTTAATAAAATCAATAAAACAACAAATCCATAATACATCTCGAGTTTGGAATAAAGTTTCCCCTAATTTTTCAATATTAGCGCCGATTATATATTTAGCAAAATGACAAATCCATTCAGCATCTCCGATTTGAATAACAGCCTCTTCTAATTCTTTAATGTTAGCTCCTCTAACAAGTGATGCAAAATTATATATATATCTAGCATTCCCACTTTTAATAATTGCTTCTTGTAATTTTTCAATGTGGGCACCATTTACACCAAAAGCAAATTCATAAATATACTCAGCATCACCAATTTGAATTATGGCATCTTCTAATTTCTCGATATTAGCACCTATGACAAATGTCGCAAACTCACAAATATATTTAGCATTACCAGTTTTAATAATAGCCTCTTCTAATTTAGAAATATTGACTCCTTCCCTGCATCTTGCAAATCCACAAATATATTCCGCATTCCCACTTTGAATAATCGCATTTTGTAAGTTTTCGATATTAGCATCTTTTACATCTCTAGCAAATCCATCAATATAGAAAACTTTTCCCGTTTGAATAAGGGCTTTTTCTAACTTGGAAATATTAGCTCCCTTTACATCTCTTGCAAACATATAAATACATTTAGCATTTCCAGTTTTACATACGGCATCTTCTAATTTAGAAATATTGACTCCTTTTATATCTCTTGCAAGCACATAAATATAATCAGCTATTTTGGTTTTGGTGGCAAAATCAATAGCCACATCACAAGCAATTTCTTTATTAATTATACCTATTTCAATTAATCTTTTAAATTCTTTAAAATTTTGGTACATTAACATCTCAATATTTGTATTCATAAACCCTCCTAAAATAATTGTTGTTATTATACCATAGTATTTAAAAAATAGTATAACTTTTTTATTAATATTGAATTTTAATACTTAATGTTTGAATATGATACCATAGAAAAAGCAAACTTTAAATATCATTTGCTTATACTTAATTATTAATTTTTAATCTAAAAAACTAAGTTGCCCATTTATAAAACTTTGTTGTTTGGCATCGGTTATTTTATCTTCCTTTTCTAACTCACCAATTAAAAAAGGCGAATTGGGATTATGTTTTTTAATATTTTCTTTAACTAAAGTGGGATTAGCATTAGCATAACAATACTTACATAAATGCATGCATGTATTATAAGCCCCAATGTCACTTCCCAGTAAACAATTACAACCTACTCTTTTGCTCTTATTTTTGGGGGCATCTAATTTACTACCAATCGCTTTTTCTATTATTTCTTTACTCATACATCCCGTTATATCTAAACCATAATCCTTTAAATAATCTTTTTCACAACAAGCATGAACAGTTATGTTATTCTCTTTTCCTATTTTGGCAAAAGAGGTGGCAATTTCTATTTGTTCATCTTTTGTTAAAGGCCTTAAGTCCGGGGCATTTCTTTTTACTTTTTCATACATATCAATAAAACTAATGGTGCAATCTTCCGTATAACCTTTAAGTTCTTTTAAAAGTTTAGAAAAACATATAATATGTTTTTTAACATCAAATTCTTCATTTATAAATATCGGATCATATCTAAGAGCTACACTCTTTTTACCTAAATGATTAGATAAGATTTTAAAATCCTCTATTACTTGTCTTTTATCTGGTACATTTGGTTCAATGTCTTTACCATATGGCGTAATTGTTATAAACCAAAATTGTTTATATTTGTCTAATTCTTTTAAATGAGGTATTAAAGGATGCGGATTTTTCGTACAAAAAGCCAGACAATCCACAACCCTTGAATCCAAACTATATTTAGTTACTTGATGTTTATAGTAAGGATTTCTAACATATACATATCCCTCTTTAATTCTATTTAATAACCACTTTGAATAAAAAGCGGGAATGTCTGTTCTCATACCCGTATTAATTATCATTTTTCTCACTTCCTAAAATATTTTAATCTTCTTTTTCATAACTTACCTTCATTTCTTAATCAATAGTAAATTCACTTGCAACATTAAAACTTTTATCTTCATTTTCATACCTAATTTTTTTAATAATTCTATAAGTTCCCTTTTTTAGTTTACCATAAATATTTTTCAAATTAACTTCAATTTCGGTACTTCCTTTAGGGTAAACAACATAAGCCTCTAATGTAAAAGCGGGATTTTTTATTATCCTGTGCCATCCATCAATTCTTTTTATTTCCAATTGATAAGGATTACCATATGAAATATTTTTATCGCTATTATTAGTTAAAATTAAAGTAACTTTTTCATTTGTTAATGTATCTTCTTTAACCGTTAAAGTTATATCTTTTGAAGTATTTATTTTAACATGAGATTTTATTCCTATAAAATAGATTCCTAAACTTACTGTTAAAAATACTCCTATTAAAATGATAATTATTTTCTTCTTCATTAATTCTCCCTACTTTTTATTTATTAATTATTCTTATGAATAATCTTCTATACAAATATAATCCTTTAAAGAACATTTAACATTAATGTTTTTTGTATCAGTATTCTTTGATGTTATATTTGCATTAAAATAAATATAATTATTTTCAATATTTTTTATATTATAAATATCTTGAATAGTAGCATCTTCACTAATTTTTGATAAATCAAAATTTAAAAATTTTTCTTCTACTTTTTCTTCGTTCAAAATATATTCATTGATAGATGGCCATGTAGCTCGATGAACAAAAAGTTTATATTCGTTAGTTTCAACATCCATATAAAAATAGTTACTTTTGTAATCTAATTCAGGATCACCAGCCCCAATTTCACTAATATATATGTAATCATTATAAGATACTCTATAAAATAAAGCATCTCTTTCATCCTCACCATTATCAAGATGGGCAATAGCATAAGTTTGGGGATTATTGTTATTCTCAAAAGTATATTTTATGTTTTTAAGAGTATTTATATTTATATGTTCGTAATTGCTATATTTATCATAATTATCATTAACTCCGAAAAAGAACAAATACGAAGTAAATAAAATAATACAAGTGACTAAAATAATTATTATTATAATATTTCTTTTTTTCATAATTCCTCCATACAATTAAAATATTTATTCATTTATTATTGTAACAAACCATACAATTATATTTTGTATTTTTAAATAATGTTTTTGATTCATTATTACAATTATAATGATTAACTATTATTCCTTTATCTATATAGTCTTTTTCATTACATTTATTTATATATTCTCTTATATGTAATATGGGACTATTATTAAATACTATTGCTTTTATTGTATCAATAGCAATAACTCCTATTAAAATTAATAAAACAATTAAAAATATTTTTAAACTTTTTTTCATAAATTACCTATTAATCCTTATCAATATTAAATTCTACTGCAATATTAAAATCCTCATATTTATCTTTTTCATATTCATAACTAATATTTTTAATAACCCTATAAGTGCCATTTTCTAACTCACCATATCCTGGCTCCCAAGTAATCTCTATCTCTTTTATTTCTCCTGCTTTAATAGTAAATGCTGGTAAATTAAAACTCATATCAGCATGTATAACATGCCATTTACCATCTTTTTTGACTTCAATTGAAAATGGAACTCCATATATATAATCTTTATCACTATTATTAGTGAAAACTATGGTGGCTCCAGCATCAGTTAAAGTCCCTTCTTTAATAGATAGTTCAATCTCTCTATCTGTATCAATTTCAGTAGTAGATTCTTCCCCAATATAAGGTTTTTCTAATTCCTCACTTTTACTACAACCAGTTAAGAAAATAATTAAAATGCCACATAATAAAATAGTTAGTATTGTCTTTTTCATAATTCCTCATTTCTATAATCATTATAGCACATCAAATTGCATTATAAAAGCAAGAGAATTTTGCTCTTGCTCTAACTTTTAATTATTAATTTTTCTTAAGTCTTAAAGCATTAAAAACTACACATAAACTAGATAACATCATGGAAGCACTAGCTATCATTGGACTAATATAAAAACCAACATTTTTAAATAGACCAATCGCTAGAGGTATCATTAAAATATTATAGAAGAACGCCCAGAATAAATTTTGTTTGATATTAGTAAGAGTTCTTTTACCCATATTTAAGAAAGTTAAAATCCCACTTAAATTATCACTAGTAATAATAACATTAGAAGAATTGGCGGCAATATCAGTACTACTTTTAAAACTAATACCAATACTAGATGTGGCTAAGGATGGAGCATCGTTAATACCATCACCAACCATGACTACCTTTTTTCCTTTATCTTGCAAATCTTTAATATATTTAGTTTTTTCACTAGGCATAACATTTGATATTATTTCTTCAATACCTAGTTCTTTACCAATAATTTTGGCCGTCGACTCATTATCACCAGTAAGCATCACAACTTGATAATTTAATTCTTTTAATTTTTTTATGGTATAGGCTGCATCTTCTCTTATGATATCTTTAACCCCGATTAAACCAATGATTTGGTTGTCTTCTAAAACATAAATAATACTGCATCCCATGCTTGTGAGTTTTTCTTCATCTTTTTGGTGATTATTTTTAATATTATCAAGTATCTTGCTATTTCCTAAATAATATCTTTTCTTATTAATATTTCCTTTTATACCCATACCAGATACTTCTTTATAGTTAGTTACTTCTAACTTATTTGTTTTATATTTGGAAAAAGCTAAAGAGATTGGATGCGTAGAATTACTTTCGATATTAGAAACAATATTTAATAATTCTTTATCATTATAATTAGAATAATTATAAACTTTACTAACTCTTAATTTACCATATGTAAGAGTACCGGTTTTATCAAAAACAATGGTATCGATATGAGAGGCTATTTCTAAAGACTCACTTGATTTGACTAAAATATTTTTCTTCGCTAAAGAACCAATGGATACCACAATAGCAAGAGGTGTGGCAAGACCTAAAGCACATGGACAAGCCACCACTAAAACTGTTACCATATGAACTAAACTATCATTTAAAGATGTTCCTAAAATTAAATAAATGACGAATGTTAATAAAGCAATAAGAATAATATTCGGTACAAAATAAGAACTTACTTTATCAGCTACTCTAGATATGGGCATTTTAGAATTACTAGCTTCTAAAACTAAATGAACCATTTCGGAAATCGCAGATTTTGGTCCAATTTTTAGAGCTTTATATTCGACTATGCCATCGTAATTTATAGATCCAGCCACAATACTATCGCCTTTACTCTTTTTAACCGGATTAGATTCACCTGTAATAAATGATTCATCAAAATGCGATTCACCTTTAATTATTTCTCCATCAACAGCCACTTTCATTCCTGGTTTTACTATTAGAGTATCTCCTACCTTAACCTCATCAATAGTTACTTCCACATCTCCTTCTTTTGTTTTTAATAAAGCACTTTCGGGAGTAACTTTAACCAGTTCTTTAATAGCTTCTTTAGTTTTTTCTTTACTATTTTTATCAATAAATCTTCCTAATTTAATAAATAAAATAATCATACAAACAGATTCAAAATAGAGATTTTCGACTAACATATGATTACCTAATATAATTTTAATCATATTAACAAAACTATAAATAAAACTAACTATTACTCCTAATGATACTAAAGTATCCATATTAGGAGATTTATGAATTAAATTTTTAATACCTGATGCAATAATATCTCTTCCATATATTAAATAAGGAATAGTAAGAATACACAAAGATAAAGCATAATTAATGGGATAATCCATCATATTTAAAAAAGGTATTACGGGCAAGTGTAGCATATGGGACATTGAAATATACATAATTAAAACAATTAAAAGACCAAGGATAGTTAAATATATTTTACTATTGTCTTTTTTATTTTCTTCTTTTTCGTTATATATCCCACCATATTTATAACCAGAGTCATTAATATAACTACCTAAAGTAGCAATATCTAAATCATCTTCATAATGAATTAAGACTTGTCCTAAAACTAAGTTTACAGATACATCAATTATGCCCTTTTGTTTTTTTAAATACTTTTCGACATGATTAGAACAAGCCGAACAAGTCATTCCCTCTACTTTTAATATTACTTTTTTCAAGTCTAATCTTCCTTTACAATTTCATAGCCAAGATTTTTAATTACATTCTCAATATCTTTAACATCTACTTCATCTTTGGCACTAATAGTTACTAAGCTTTTTTTATAACTAGCTTTAACTTTGGAAACACCTTCTATATTCATTAAAGCATTTTTAACTCTATTTTCACAACCATTACAAACCATGCCATTTACTTTTAAATTTATCTTATTCATATTTCCTCCCATAATACATTCCCATAATACATAAAGATTATAGCACTAAATAGTATCCAAAAACAAATAAATTGCTTATATTAGAATTATTTTTTATTCATACCACTCCATTATATCTTCTAATTCTTTTCGTGGTCTAGGAAGAGGATTTTGATTAGGAATACCAAAAGAGACAGCACAATTAAGTTCTAAATCGGAATGATGCAACATTTCAGCAACTTCTTCAGCTACATAAACAATATCTCTAATCCATAAACTTCCTATTCCTAATTCAGTAGCTCTTAAACACATATTTTCTACGCAAGCTCCAATTGAAAGATTATCACCAATTGTCCAGTTATCATCTTTTTCTTTAAAAATCAAAACTAATACAGGGGCTTCTTTAATTACATTAGCTGTAGGAAGAACACTACTTGGTGAATTTAACTTTTTGACTTCTTTAGATTCATCATTATTATTAGTATACTCAATCATTAAATCAGCGACTTTATCTTTAATCTCCTGTTTTAAAACAACAAAAAACCAAGGTTGGCGATTTTTAGCAGAAGGAGCAAGTCTTCCACAATTCAAAATATCTTCTAGTACACTTTTTTTAATATCTTCATTTTTAAATTTTCTTATACTTCTTCTTAATTCAATAGCCTTTTTGGTTTCCATTCGATTGTTTCCTTTCTCTTTTCTAATACCAATCATGTTTTTCATTTCTATCTAAAGCATTAATTTGTCTCATTTCGGCATCCGTTAATTTAAAACTATAAATATCCGTATTTTCTTTTATATGTTTCGGATTAGAGGAACCAGGAATAACTACTACTCCCTTTTGTAAATTCCAACGAAGTATTACTTGGGCTGCAGATACATTATGATTTTTTGCTATTTTAACAAGTGTTTCATTATTTAAAAGTTCACTTGTATAACCTCTTCCTCCAAAGGGATACCAACCTTGCACAACAATATCTAAATTTTGAATATAAGGTATAACATCATTTTCTTGATAATAAGGGTGAATTTCATTTTGGACAAGAGCAGGTTTAATACTCACCTTGGGAAGAAAATCCTCTAACTCTTCTATATACCAATTAGAAAGACCTAAAGAACAAATTTTGCCACTTTCTACATATTTTTCCATTTCTTTATATGCCTTAACGTCATTAGTACCTGGATGATGTAAAAGCATCATATCAATATAATCGATATCTAATTTTTTTAAAGCTAGTTCAATAGCACTTTCGGGATTATCATATTGACTAGGATAAATTTTTGTTATAACAAATATTTCTTCTCTCGGCACTTTAGAGTCTCTAATAGCCCTCCCTATTTCTTCTTCATTTCCATACATATAGGCTGTATCAATTAATCTTACTCCCGAATTTAAAGCACTAGATACAGCTTCATAACAAGTATCTCCAGTTAAACTATATGTTCCAAGACCATTTAAAGGCATAACATAACCACTATTTAAAGTTACTTCTTTTTTATCTAAATCAAAATTAATACTTTTATAATTTGATGTTATATTTCCTTCCACTTTCTTACTCTCCTTTACATTATCAAATATTTTAATGCCAAATATTTTTATAATTAAACCATTATCATAACCAGACTCAGCATTACTATTTAATTTATGAACTTTAGTTATTTCATAAAGGGCTGATTTAAATTTAATGGAACCGCCATCTTTTAATTTAAAGGGAATGGGTATTAATAATAAAAGTCCAATTAATACTATAAATATTACTATTTTTGTCTTTCTAGTCATTTTATCTATTCCTTTACTTATATTATTATAAAAATTGTAGAAGAAAAAAGCAAGTTAAGTTTTTTACTTACACTTGCCACCATGCGTAATAATATATTTTTTTAAAGTATCTAATGATTTAAAGACCGTTTCTAAATCCCTGCCAGCATAATAAGTTTCTAAATTTCCTTCATTTTTATTTTTTTCTTCAAAATAAGTTTCAATATAAAATGATTTATCTTCTTCTTGACTTAATGAAACATAGATAGTTTTATTATCTAATTTACATACATATTCATCTTGATAATAATTTTTAATTTTAAGAAAATAAATTGTTATGAAAATTAAAGTAAATAAGATAATAAAATATAAAGTAATTACGATTATTTTCGAAATTTTTAAATGTTTTTTGGTTAAATTTTCCGTATTAATTATTTTATTTTCTAAAACATTTTGAATATCATTATCTAATAATTCATCAATACTTACATTTAAAACTTTACTAAGTAATTTTAATTGTTCGGGATTAGGAGTAGCACCATTTAACTCCCAATTAGATATCGTTTGTCTTGAAACATTTAGAAGATTACCTAATTCTTCTTGAGAGTATCCTAATCTTTTTCTTAATTTTAAAATTTTTTCATTTAACATATTATTTCCACCTCATAATAATTATAAATAATAATTATCATGTAAGTCTACCAAATATATTAGGCAATTTGTCCAAAAAATTTGACATTAAATGAAATTTTTTGTTTTATTAATTATTTTTAAAATAAATTAATAGTAAATTATAACCATAATTAGAAAAAAAATACCAGCAAATATCGCAATTAATGATGTTGATAGTTCTAAAGATACAGAATCAACAGGATTATTAATATTATATAGTAGTTTAATTTTTTTACCTAAACGTTTTTTAATATTAGAACTAGAATTTTCAACATAACGATATAAATAACCATTTACTTCATATTCGATTATAGATGAATACGTAGTTGAATCATTATGTTGGCGTGTTTTATAATCAACAATTGTACCAGTTACTTCTTGATAATTACCCGTAAATTTTTTTATATAATACTTTAAAATTCTATATAAACCATATGCTATAAAGAAAATTGGTAAACCATATAATAATATTCTCACTATCTTTCCTCCTTAAACAAATTTTGATAATTATTATCAAAAACATTATATTGTATATCGTAATTTAAAATAGATATAGCAATGCATTTATTAGAAACATTTTTGACATACATATCTATCCCTTGATAATTAATTTTTATAAAACCTAATTTAGTTAATTCATCAATATAACTATTAATTATATTACTTTCAATAGGTTCATTAAATACAATAAAACTATAACTTACTTTACCTAACTCGGGATCAATTTCATTTTTTATATTCATAGAAATTAATACTTTTTTATTATAATTAGTATATTTATATAATGTTGGAATACTTACTCCATCAATAATCAACTCTTTTTTATTAGAAATATCTTGTAAAGGGGAAAACAAATGAAATAGTAATACTAAAGAAGTCAATATAACACCGGTAATACATAATATTTTACTTTTTTTATAAAATATAGAAACTAATATTGTCGTAATGCCTATTACCAAAAATATTATTTTACCTACTTCTATAATTTTTACAACATTTAAACTATGGGTTTTTAATAAATAAAATAATAAAAATATTAATCCCATAAATAATAAAAATAATATAAGTGATATTTTCTTATATAAATTGACACCTTTAGTTACTTTAGAAGAAATTTCTTCTATTTTTTCATTATTAGTGATTTCACTATTTTCTAAATCATTTTTATAACCACATTTAGTACATACATCATTAACAATACTATTAACACTATGACAATTTGGACAACTATTTTCTTGTACTGGTTCGGGATTAACAACTCCACAATATGGACATTTTAACAAATTGCTTGAGTATTCCCCTAAACAATTAAAGCATTTCATAAATATATCTCCTATTAAAACAATTATAATTTTTTAATATTAAGTAAGTCAATTTCTAATTTTTTCTAATTTTTTATAATTGTATAGATATGGAACAAAAGTAAAACTCAATAAATAAATTTATTTCGTTTCACCTTGATAAGCCTCACGGCTTATCTTTCCTGCTTCATTGGATTTTACTCCTCCACAGGCCATATTTCCGACAGTCGCTGCCGTACTTGTTTTTATTTTTTTATTTTCCCTAGGTACATTTTAATTATACTATACAAACAAATGAATGTCAAGACACAATTTCACTTTTTTGTATGACTTTCTTATTATATAAAAAAGTGATAAGTGCATCTTATCTTATTATTCTTTTTTATATTTTATACTTTAATTTTTTATTGGCCCTTACTATCATATAGATAGACATAGAGGTATTTATAATACACACAACAAATCCCATTATGCTAGTCATTATTATTTTAAATTCACTATCATTGGTGCCAAACTCGGAAACCATAGCAACTTCCAAAGAAATCATGGAAATCATCGCCACCGTTAAGTTAAGACATTTGCTTGAGGCTAAAAGTGGGCTATGGTCTTTTCTAAATTTAATCACATTTATTACAGCACTTATAATTAGATAAAAATCATACATAGCCACAATATAAATAATGAATCCAGCATAGGTTATTCTTTGATTTTGTCTAATTATTAAAATAATCATCCCCATTAATATTAAGTTTAGAAATAAAAGGATTATCCCCGTAAGTCTTAGTTTTTTATATTCATCTTTTAAATTTTTACCAACTTCATTTTTTAAATCTTTCACAATAGATAATTTCATTAAACAAAGTATTAAATAATAAATGGCAAAAGTAATAAACCACCAAGACATATAATATATTCCTGTACCTAATTTAAAAATACCATAAACAAAATGCAATAAAGTAGCAAATGCTAGACTAAATTTTGTTATTAAAAGTTCGTGTTTTTTATACAACTCATAAGTTTTTGATTTTTTAATAGCATTATTACTAAATTCACATATTTTATAAAACCAAATACAAAATATAATTAGAGCATAAGTAGATAAAAGATAACTTATATAAGCAAGAGGGGTATCTTCTAAATGACAACTAAAAACATAGATAAGTAAACCAAAATCCAAATTAAATAAAATGAATCCAATTATTTTATTAGGAACAAATAATTTACTTAATATCTTTTTCATATCACACCTCTAACTATATATAATTATATCATTAAAAGAAAAAAGGAAGAATATTCTTCCAAGTAAATAACTAATCTTTGTTACTTTTTAAATAAGAATATATTGGGTAGTTAAATACACAAATAAGTAAACCAACAATACCTGTAATAATACCTATAAGTAAATCCGTTTTAGATGGATCTTCAACCATAACTTTACTCATACCAAATCCCATTACTAAGGCTCCAACTATTCCTATAACCCAAGTTAGAACTATTCCCCAATTTATAGGTGTGTGTTCTTTTTTTGGATGATTACTTCTATACACAGGAATAATGCAAAGTAGAATAATAAATCCTAAAATTGCTACAACAACACCTGATGCAAATAAATCCCACTCCGGTATTAAGCACATCGTCATACCAATTGCAAATACTAAACCACCAATAGTTCCTAAAATAATTTCTAATAAAGTTTCTTTTTTCATAATCTTTTCCTCCTCAAACTTTATAAATTATATTTATCTTTAATATCTTTTTGGATTTCTTCTGCCCTTTTTGAATATTTATGTTGTTCTTGCTCTCTTTCTTCTTGTTCTTTATGTAATCTCATCTTTGCTTCTTCTATTGTTTCACCATCTTTTTTTAAGAAAGTATCAACAAATTTATCTTCCACTTTCTTATATCCTCCCACAACAGTATCTTCAATTTTTTGGTAACCACCAACTACAGCCTTTTCTATTTTCTTATTAGCATCAACAATTTTAGACATATTATCACTTCCTTTCAATAAATAGACACTTGTCTTTTTATTACAATTATAATATAATCTTTTTGAAAGATAAAAACAATCAACAATTAAAGATGATTTGTCTAATTAAAGGAGTTTTATATGAATACTATAAATAATAAAAGAAGAAAAGAAACTAGAAATAAAATTAGTAAAGTATTTATCAATTTATTACAAAATAAAGAAATAAATGAAATAACTGTTACCGACATATGTAAACTAGCGAAAATAAATCGCTCTACTTTTTATGTTAATTATCTTGATATTTACGATTTAGCAGACAAAATAGGAAAAGATTTAGAACAAGAAGTTTTTTCTTTATATCAAGAAGAAAGAGAAGCAAATCATAATTCAAATAACTTTTTAAAACTATTTAAACATATAAAGGATAATCAATTATTTTATAAAACTTATTTCAAATTAAATATGGATAAAAACCTTATCACTCAAGAATACGATTATCATTTATCAAAAGAATTATATAATGATAAATATATTGATTATCATATGGAATTTTTTAGAGCTGGACTTAATGCCATAATTAAAAAATGGTTAGATAATGGATGTAAAGAGTCTCCCGAAGAAATAGAAAATATTTTAATAAGTGAATATAACAAAAAAACTAGATACAATATCTAGTTAAAAAGACTATTTTTTTAAAAGCAATACTTTGGCTGCTTCATAATTTGGAGTAATTATTTCTTTTCCTTTATCGGATAATTTATTATAACTTCTTAATAATTTATTATAGACAAATTCCGCTCCTTCATCTATAGACATATTTTTTTCCACATAGACCATTCGAAGTAAGGAAGGAACACTGTAAAAATGGGCCATAGCATCAGCATCTGCAAGACATATTTCCTCAGGAGTAGTCTTTTCTTTTAGTCTACTACCGCGATGATTTAAAATACATTTTTTTATTAATGCAATATCTTCTTTAGATACTTTATAATTGGATAATAATTCTTCCGCAATTTGGGCCCCGATTGTATGATGTTCTTCTGTATAAGATTTATCTGTAACCGATGCTACATCGTGAAGTAAAGCCGCTAAAGCCACAATATCATGCTTTGCTCCATATTCATAACAAATAGTGATAGCAATTTTATATACTAATTCAATATGATGGTCCCAGGCTCCAATACCATAAGCATTTGAGGGTAACATGCACCTTCTTTTAACTTCATCATATATTTTCTTTATTATCTCATCCATAAAAATCCCCCTAAGAAAATTTATTAATTTAATTATACTCGATATTTTATCATATTTTTAAGAATTTTAAAATTGTAATTTACTTAATTACTTATTAGTTAATTTATAAATAACTGTTCCTATTACTAAACCAATCAAAGAATCCAAAAAATACCAAACTATATGAATAAAAGCTGTTTCATTATAGTAAATATAAATTGATGGTATAAATAATATTGCCACAACTAAAGGATAAAAATATTTTACTTTTTCTTTAGATATACTAGCTATTATTATCGAAAGAATAAATGTTCCCACTATAAGTAAAAATATTAAACCCATTATATCTGTTGGTCCTATAAATAAAGGGACAATATAAAACAAAAATAATTGTATTGTTAATATTAATATTTCTTTCCAAAATTTTTTCATAATTTACTCCGTTCTATAAATTACTATTTGTTTCACTATATATTATAGCATTTTTTACTAAATAAAAAAACTAGATACATAATCTAGTAATAATCACTTGGTAGCGAGAGGGGGATTCGAACCCTCGACCGATCGGGTATGAACCGATTGCTCTAGCCAACTGAGCTATCTCGCCAAGACAAAAATATCTTACCATAATATTAAGAATATTACAAGTGAAATAGGTTAATTTTTCTTTAATGCTTTACTTAAAACTTTAGTATCTTTAGAATAAAAGTCCTCTACTCTTTGGATGTATTCTAAAGATAAAGTGTCTATTAATTCAAATTTAATTAAAGATAAAAGTTTTTGATAATAAATGTAAGTGCTTTGTTGATTTTTATTTAAATTTTTTTGATTTAGTAAATTTTCTAACTCTTTTAGCCTTTGTTGTCTTTCAAAAACATTATTGGCATTTAAATATTCTTGATTTACTTTATTAATTTCTTCATTAAAAGATACTTTGTCTTCTACTTTATAATTTAATATTTCATCTATAACAGTTGCATCTTCTTTTAATAATCTATCAACTAGTTTTATTAAAGATGGAGGCTCATATTCATCAAATGTATACAAATAAATATCTTTAGTTTCTTCAAAGTATTCTTTTTCAAAAGCAAACATAGACTTAAAATTAAATATTAAACTTTTATCTGTAAAGTGTGGGGGATAATGATTATAATATTCTCGATGAACTATATGACTACAATTATGAATAATATTCTCTCTTAACTTCTCTATTTCTTCCTTATTATAATTTACTTGATATTTTTCTACTACTTCATTATCTACTTTAAAATAAAACATATCTATCACCAATATCAATATAACATAAAAATAAGAATGAAATATCTACAATTTGGAGAATTAAAGAATTATTTAGCATAACACTAAATTCTTGCCTTAAACTTTAATATATGATAAGATAGACTTTACAAAAAGGGTTTTGGTTATGAGATTATTTGATATATTTAAAAAACAAGAAACAAAAACTATAACTAAAGAATTAATAAGTTTGAGTTCTTTGGCAAATGTTCCTACAAAAGATTATTTTAAAGATAATAATCAGGTTTTGATGTTAATAAATTTATATAAAAAAGAATATCTAGAAATCCTAATTAAAGAAAAAGTATTAACAAGCAAAGAATTAAAAAGTAACAAATTACAAAATGAGTTAAAAATGATTCATAATTTAATTGAACAAAATACTTTAGCGGATGAACTATTTGAAAAAGTTTTCTTTAATGAAGAAGATAAAGTAAAAGCTTTAATTAAATTACGAAAATTTGCTATCTATAATGAAAAAATAATTACTTTAGAAGAAGAAATAGTGAGTAGAATAATTGCTTTAAAAGAAATATTAAAAAAGACATTTTTAAATAAACAAAAAAGAGCAAGTATTATAAATGAAGTAAATAATTTAACTAATACCTTTGTTATTTTAATGAATCAAAAAGAAATATTAAAATTATGTTTAAATAATTATGGTTTGAAATGTTTTGCTATCTTAAAAGAAAAAGATAAAGTAAAAGAAGAAGAATTAATCAAAATGCGAAAAAAAGAACTAAATGAATATCAAATACAAGTTTTTGGCAAAACAATTTATAAACTAAATGACTTAAATGATATAGCAAAAGTAGAAGTTGCTTTAGAAGAATATGTTTATAATTATAAAAGCCAATATGCTTCATTATGGGAAGAAATAAAATTGTTTTGTTATTCAATAGAAAAAGAATTAAGTATGCAAAGAATCGATTATGATAAAGTTTATAAGAAGATTTTAAAATTTGAAAATAGGTGTAAAATTCTTTATGAATTTGGTAAAAATATTATTGATAAGGAAGATTTAAAAAAATTATATCGTTTAAAATTTAAACTTATTATTAATCAATGTGAAAATGTTAAACCAGTGTTAATAAATCCTTTTGTAAATGAAAAAACATCTAAATTAGAACTTGAAACTTATGAAGAAAAAATTTTTGAATTAATAAATACTTTAAGTGATGAGAAAACTGGGGTTAATACGATATATAAAACTTTTACGGACAAATCTTTTAAATTAATAAATTTATTAAAAAAAGAATTACAAGTAGATGGCAAATATGATGCTCTAGATATATTAAAAGATAAATATAAATTAAATTTATTAATTGCTTTTGCCAATCATAAAACTATATCTAAAATAATGGAAATATATAAGTTAATTTATGTTAAAAAATCTGATTATACTGAAATTAATTTTTATGAACCAGACTTTATATGGGATGAATATTTACCTTTAGAGACCATTAATGAATTAAAAATAATGCAAAATCAAACGAAAGATTTGGATTTATACTTATTTTTAAAAAAATATTATTCAAATAATTTTAAGGAAATTTATTATTTGCCAGAAGGATTAAAAAAAGTAGGATATTTGAAAGAAAGTTATAGTGGTGATACTAAAACTCCGGAAGAAATGAAAGAAATTAATAAATTTGTAGAAAAATTTCGCCAAAATATGACTGGTAAAATTGTAGTTTTTCCTAAATCTTTAAAATATGTTTGGGGTGATTTAATAGGAGATACTGAATTAAAAGCCTTACGATTAAATGATGAACTAGAATGTTTCAATTTTAATTTTACTCCAACTTCAAATGTAGAAAAAATGGCAATACCCGCTTCAGTCTTACCCTTTAATTATGATTATCATATGCAATTAAGAAGTAAATTAAAAGAAGTTTATTTCCTAGATTTTAAAAAATCATGTTTTTATAATAATATTGAAAATTTAAAAAGTGTCTTAGGACCACATATAAAAATAAAAAGAGACAAATGGTGTTCGGCTTTTAATTATGAATTAACTATTGATAGAATAATTATTCTTGATAATAGTTATCCTAATAAAATAATATTAGAAAAAGAAGAATGTCAGATGACTATTTCTGATTTTAAAGAAACTGATTGGAAATATCAAGTAATAAAACATATAAATAATTTAATATTGGAAAAAATTGCGGAATATCCACGCAACTACTATACGAAAAAATTATTTGGTAGAAATTGAAACAGTTAAGAATAGATTTCTCTAGATAACTTAATAATTTTGCTATGAACAAAAAAGTATTATAATATTTAAAAGAAAGGTTTTAATTTTATGGATGGAATGGTTTATATTAATTTAGAAACGGGAGAAATAAAAGATACAATTGAAGGATATATCCATTGTGATAGAGAAATTAGTAAAGCTATATATAACTTAAACAAAAAAGGTTATTTAACTAAAGCCTCTTGTGCTGGACATACCCGTTTTGCTATTTATGAAGAAAATAATTGTGATATTGATTTTTTAGAAGAAGTTAAAAATAATCCTTTATGTGAAATAATTGAAGTTAGAGAAAAAGATTTTGACTATTATTGGAAAGCTCAAATAACTTCTATTTATGTGATGTTTAAAGAAAACTATCAATTTTCTACTCTACCTGAAGGTTTTGAATTAGAAAGTGATGGTATAATTGAACATATTGTTTATTTTTATCATGATGGAAAATTGCGAAGAAGAAAAGATATTCAAAGAGAACTTGATAAATATCAAAACATTTTAACGGAATGGACCGAAAATTTATAAAAAATACATTGCATGAAATTAAGCTAGCATAATTGACAAATTTAATAAATATAGTATAATAATTATGCAATTAATTTGGCAGTGAGTTATTTAAATTGTAATGTGTTATAAAAGTTAAAAGTAATTAAAGACTGCCTTTAGTGAAATTAGAAAAATATAACTCCCTACAACTATAAATAATTCAAAAACAAATATTGTAAATAAGAAAGAAAGGAGAAATATTATGGCAAGATATACAGGCCCTAGTTATAAGAAATCTAGAAGACTTGGCTTCTCTACTTTAGAAAATGGTAAAGAATTAGCTCGTCGTCCTTATGCTCCAGGTATTCATGGTAAAGATAGAAAAAAGAAATCTAGTGAATATGGTGTCCAATTACAAGAAAAACAAAAAGTTAGATTTATGTATGGCTTAACTGAAAAACAATTCCATAAAGTTTTTGAAAAAGCCCAAAAAATGCCAGGAATCGCTGGAGAAAATTTACTTATGTTACTCGAAAGTAGATTAGATAATATTGTTTATCGTTTAGGTATGGCTAGAACTAGAAGAGCGGCTCGTCAAATTGTTAATCATGGACATATTTTAGTTAATGGTAAAAAAGTTGACATCCCATCATACAGAGTTATGCCTGGAGATACAATAAGTGTTAAAGAACATTCTTTAAATCATGCTGGTATCTTATCAGCGGTTGAAGAAAAAATAACTGTTCCAGCATACTTAGAATTTGATGCTAAAAAACTTACAGGAAAATATGTTAGATTCCCTGAAAGAAGCGAACTAAATTCAGAAATTCAAGAACAACTTATTGTTGAATTCTACAACAGATAATAAGTGTTTTAAAAGGCTACCGTTTGGTAACCTTTTTTTATTTGTTTTTATATCTTCTTAAAGATATAACATTCAAATTACTTAATTCACTAACTAAATCTTTATGAAAGTTATTTATTTCTTCTGAAGAAATTTCTAAAGAAGATAAAACATCTAGTTCTTTGACAAAGGAATTAATAGTAATTTCTTCTTTTTTATCGGCAATAGCTAAAGATAAAGTTTTCATTAAAACCATTTCTAATATTTGTTCTAATTTAGTTTCTTTATCATGAAGTTTTAAAAAATTATTTAGATTATTAAATAAAACATTCCATTCTTTATCTTCAATATTTATGGGTGGCATATTATAGATTTTTTGATAATTCTCTAAATTAATAAAGAAACTATTAATTACTTCATCATAACTTGAATATAATTTTACTACTTTATTTTTTTGTTTTTCTAAAGCTTTTTGATATTTAATTTCTTCAATACTTTTTTTAGGAATACCTTCTTCTAAAACTTTTTTAGCTTCTTTAGTATATAAATCATCATCGTCTAAAATTTTACTATTTTCTTTTATTTTATCTAAAAAGTGTTTATTTTCTAATTTATTAATATTTAAAGTATCATAAGTAAGAGTCCCCACGGATACTAAACAAGCGATAATTAAGAATATTAATTGATGTGTTGTAATAAAAATACCCATAGGAATTAGAAAACACCCTAAGAAAATAAATGCCTTTTTTAAGGCTTTTTTAGACCTTTCATTTAAATCTTTACTAGTTTTGGCAATATAAGAATTTATTTGATTTATTCTTATATTTTTATCTAAATCATGCATTTTCATTTAAAGCCCCCTCTTTCGAGGAGTTATTATACTGCAAAATACCTTATTTGTCAAAATCTAGAGGATTTAAAATTAAAATACTTTGTTCTTTAGTATCCAAATGTTTTAAAAATTCCTTTGTTTCTTTATAAGTAATACTTTCATATATTTCTTTTAAATTAGGAATAATATCGCCATAAGATAAGATTTCTCTTTGAATAAGACTATTGACCCCTTCGACATCTTCATAATCTAATATCAAAGTAGCAATATTGGCATTTTTCGTTCTATTAAAAGTTTTTTCATCTATTCCTAAATGATTTAATTTATCTTTAAATAATTCTAAGACCTCTTCTTTTAATTCACTATCAATCGTAAACATTAAAGTGACATAATCATCAAAGATATCACATGTATAATTTAACTCACTAATAATTTCTTTTTCAAGGAGATAATCCCGAAAATCACTAGTGACTCCAAAGTTAGCCTTTAAAATTAAAGACATCATAATCCGAATATGTAAATCGTCATAGCCTTTAAAATTACTTTTAGGTATTTTTAGACCGACTTTAATCTTTTTATTCGTAACATTGATATTTACTTCTTCATATTCTACTCTAACCTTTTTGCTTTCCTTAGGAATTATTCTTTCGGGATTTAGATATTTAGGAAATTCTTTTTTATTTTGATTTTCTTTTAGGGCATCTAGTAATTCATAAGGATTAAAATTACCGGTTACCACTAAAAAAATATTTTCTGGATGATAAAAATTATTAAAAACTAACTTAATATCTTCTAAAGTTATCTTTTTAACATCTTTAGCACTTCCGGTAATTAAATCTTTATAAGGGTATTCATTAAAGATATTATCTAAATGTTTAAAAAGCATAACTGTATAAGGGTCATCTTCCCCCATTTTGGCTTCCTCTACAATTATTCCTTTTTCATTTTTGACAATACTTTTGGTAAAATAATCATTTTGGACAAAATCCACTAAATGAATAACATTATCTTTAGGATTAGAGGTGCCTAAAACTTGATAATTGGTATAATTAAAAGTCGTAAAAGCATTGGAATCACTTCCCATTTTAAAGAAATAATCATGGGCGGTGGTATCTTTACTTTCATTAAATTTAATGTGTTCTAGAAAGTGGGCTACTCCTTTGGGTACTTCATAAGTTTTACCATTCATTTGAAATTTATTAAATATAGAACCATATTTAACTGATAAAGTTCCATAAAAAGTATTAACATCTTTTTTTACCCACATATAAACTTTTAAACCATTAGGAAGTTTTTCATAATAAATGGTTTCATTTAAACCTTTAAGATTTATTTCTTTCATTACTCCTCACCCCCATTATCACTAGCATCTTGAATATATACCGTATTTAAACTTAAGCTTTTGGCACATTTAATCACATCATCTCTTTTGACCTTTTGAATTAAAGCACTTCTTTCTTCAAGTAAAGGAACATTATCAAAAACATGAAAAATATAATTACTTAAAATAGATACATTATTGTCATTACTCATTTTTAAAGAAACCGCTAAATTCTTCTTGGCATCTTCTAAAGTAGTATCTAAAAATTTTCCTTTAACCATTTCACTCACCGCTTTTTCAATTAGTTTTCTGGCGGTATTAACATTCTTTTTATCTAAAGATACTTCAATTACTAATAATTCATCATATTTTAAATATAAACTTCTGACAGCATAACATAAAGAATTTTTCGAACGCAAGCTTTCATAAAGTTTACTCGTAATACCACCCGAACCAAATATATAATTAAAAACATAGAAAGCACTATTCCGCATCTCTTTCGTTAAATCTCTAATATTATAAACCATAACTAAAGTACTTTGGACAAAATTAGATTTTTCTTTTACTACTAGAGGTTTCTTTCTTAATTTATTATTCACAATTAATTTAGGTTTACTTATTTTTATTACTCTATTTATATAACTATCTTTAATTATTTTGACTATTTCTTCCATATTATAATTACCAATAACAAAGATATCACAATTAGAAGTCTTCAATAATTCTAAGTAAGCTTCATATAGAGTATGGGGCGTAATATTTAAAACTTCTTCTCTTTCCCCAAAAACTTTAAAAGAACTAGGAGAAGTACTATCCATTTTTTCTAAAGCCTTAATAATGGCGAGTCTATCAGAAGACTCTTTTAAACTTTCAATTTCTTCGAGTAATCTTTTTCTAATAATATTAAAGTTAGTTAAATCAAATTCTTTATTTTTAACTTTCGGATTGTTAATAACTTTAAAAGGGAAAGAAACAGCTTCTTTTAAATATTCAGCATCATTTATATATTCCGGATCAATAAATTCAAAAATAAAGGAAACAGTATATAAATTACCGGTTTTGTTAGTAACACCATAAAAAATAGATTTATATAATTCTTCTAAACGTATGGCCATATCTTTTCTTCTTTGGTAGTCTTTTGAACAATCAGTTAAAATATCACTTAAAAAAGTAAAAAGAGGTAATTCTTCTTTTTTTACTTCTCTTCTAAAAATTATTTCCATTCTAATTGTTTTAAATTTGTCAGTTTTAATGGTATGAATATTATAAGAATCACAATCATATTTTTTATATTCCATAAGTCACCTCTTTACTAGTTATTATAACATAAATTTAGTTATTTATGAGTTTCTTATATTGTTTTAATAAAAATTCATCTGTCATTCCCGCTAGATAATCTAAAACAATTCGCTCCGGACTATTTTTTTGATATTCTTCATTCATACTAACTAAATAATGTTTATAAATAATTGATTTATGATTACCTTTCTTTAAATCATCTAAATAATAATCAAATAATTTATTAAAGGCATCTTTAACCATTTCTTTTTCTTCATCACTCGCCGCTTTATTATAAATATATTTGTAATTAAATGTTTTTAAGTCCTCTAGAGCTTCATAAACTTCTTTACTTAATTTAATATAATTTTTACCCATACTATTTTTAATAATATCAATTATTAAAGTATTAACTACTTCTTTATTCGTGCATCCTAAAACATCAGTAATTTTTTTCGGTACCATCTCTTTGGTAATGATATTATTTCTAATGGCATCTTCCACATCTTTTCCAATGTAGGCAATTAAATCACTAATTCTTACCACACAACCTTCTAAAGTCATGGGACGCATTTTTAAAATAACTTCTTTATCTTGATAAGACTTATGGTATTCTTCTAAAAATTCTTCCTTCGTTTTCTTTCTTGGTTCATATTTATTTAAAGCGATTTCGCCATTATGACACATAATCGCATCTAAAACGGGAATCGTTATATTTAACCCTTCCCCATGTTTTTCAATTTCCATTAAAAGTCTCACACTTTGAATGTTATGATTAAAATAACCTAAATGATGTTTTAAACTTATTTCATTTAGAATAGATTCTCCTAAATGGCCAAAGGGAGCATGACCTAAATCGTGGCCTAATGAAGCGGCCTCGATTAAGTCTTCATTTAAAGATAAAGCTCTCCCAATAGTTCTCGCAATTTTACTGACATATTGCACGTGAGTCATTCTTTTTTGTAAATGATCATTTCCGGGATGTGTAAATACTTGGGTTTTATCAATATAACGCGTATAGGCTAAAGAATATAAAATACGGTCAATATCTCTATAAAATGTCGGTCTTAAATCCGGTTCTTCAGGAATTATTCTTTCCCCCTTTTCATAAGGACAAGCAAAAGGCCCTAAAGATTTTATTTCCATTGATTTTCTTATTTCATCTTCATTCATTATTCTACCTCCGTAAATCTAAATTCTTCCTTAACATCCGGATATTTATCTTTATCAACCTTGGATAAAAACATCGCATAATCTCTTACCCAATTATGTTCTCCGTCAGTATAAACAACTACTTTATGTTTATCTTCACTATCTAATGCTACACATATAACTTTATAAATATTTCCTTTAAAATGGCGATAAGTACCACCTACTTTAACTTCACGCATAAATCTCCTACTAATCCATATCTTCTAAAGAAGCCATAAGTAAAAAATCTTTTAATTTTAGATGCTTAACTGTACTCGTTGAATAATCAATATCATCATTAGTAATTAATATTTTTTGATTGTTATTATCAAGTTTAGTAAAAGCCCCAAATTCTCGATTATAAGTACTTTCATTTTCCACACTATAAGCAACTTGGATATAATATTCTTTACCTTCTTTACTAGCTATAAAATCTATTTCTTTATCCTCATCACTTTTATTAAATACTTTTAATTCATAACCCATGTATATAAGTTCATTGTAAACAATATTTTCTAAATTATGAGTTAAATCATAACGATTATTTATACTTCTTAAGGAATTAAATGATACATCCTCATCATATATTTTAAAATAATAAGTAAGTTCACTCTTCGTTTTAGAAGAATATGGTTTAATCCGATTAATAACATAGGCTTTTTCTAAATATCCTAAATATTTAATTATGGTATTTATGGAACATTTAATATGTTCGTTTTTTAAATAATCTTCAATAGAACGAGAAGAAAAAATCCTAGAGTTAGACTTTAAGACATAATTTACTATTCTTCTAAATAATTCTTCATTATTTATTTTAAAACGAATAATTAAATCACGAAATATTATAGACTCATTTAAATCTTTTAAATAAGTTATCATATCTTTTTCATTAAATTCCAATCTTTTAGGAAATCCACCCCAAACTAAATAATCCGCAATACTACATTCTTTTTTTAATTCTTTGGTATACTCTAATATTTCTTTATAAACAAATGGCCTTATTCTAAATGATACATAACGGCCACTGAAAGCATCCGTATACTCTTTAGCTAAAAGTTTAGAATTAGAACCTGTTATAAAAACAGAATTATCATGAAGTCTTAATGTTTTTACGGCTTTGTTCCAATCTTTTACTTCTTGTATTTCATCTAAAAAGATATAACATTTCCCATCTTTACGATTATTATTTACATATTCAATTAATTTTTCACTATTATAAATATTTGCGGAAACCTCTTCATCTTCAAAGTTTAAATAAATAATATTATCAGTTTTCTTACTTATTTCCTTTTTTATTTGTTCTAAAATTATTGATTTACCACATCTTCTAACTCCCACAATTATTTTAATTAAATCACTATCATAAAATCCTCTTATTTCTTTTAAATAATGTTCTCGGTTAATCATTTTTTATTCACCTCTATTTAAATTATAGTGAACAAATTTCTCAAAGTCAATCAAATTGTTCACTCGAGTGAACAATTTTACAAAACCCAAAAAATTGTTCACTCAAAAAAAGAGAAAATTACTTCTCTTATTTTCCTAAACTTAAAGTTCTCTCTAATTTTTTATCTTTAGTATTATCTAAATTACCTAAAGTTGTTAAATAATCTTCACATAATAACTGAGCATTTTTATTTTTATATAAACTACTATCTATTTGCATTTCAATATAGGCTATTTGTTTTAATATACTCATTTCCAATTCTAGTTCCTCTTTACTATGAACTCGGCCATGTTTTAAAATAATTCTTTCTTTTTCTCTTTTATATAATTCGGTTAATTTTTCTATAGTATTTAAATATTTATCTCTATCACTTCCTAGTGGTAATTCTTTTACTTTATCTACTAATTTATTAATTTCTAATAAATATAAATCTTTTACTTCTTTGCCTTTAATTATATTTTCCGTTACTTCTGATTTTTCTGGACTATTTAAATATTTTAAATAATCCTCATATTGTTCACTAAAATTTCTATATTCTGTTTCTAACTTTTCTAACTTTCTAATAGTTTTTACAAAAGAATAACGATTATTAAAAGGAAGAACTCCAATGATAAGTTTAATTACTTTATTAACACAAAGGCCATATTCATCAAGTATTAATAAATCGGCAAAAAATAACATAAATATAGATGATGGTAGTAAAAACTTTAGAGGAATAGTAACCTTAAACATTAACTTAACAAATAATTCCAAAATTGCCAACATTCCAATTGTTATTGTTGATATTAAGCCAAATTTCTCATAAATATCACTTAAATATTCTCCGTAATTTTTAAATATACAAACTTTTTTATTTTCATTAAGTAAATTGCTTTTTAAATCATTGATAGCTTTTAAATTTTTATTAATGTCATCTCTAACTGTTTCCTTATCTATAGAATTAACACTATTTTTAAGAACTTCTAAATATTCTTTTAATTCTAAACATTGTTGAATAGTATCTTCATTTAATTTATATCTATGAATTTTATTTTCTTTCTTTTTTTGCTTTTTTAATCCTTTGTTTTTTTTCTTTTCTTCATCTTTTAATTCACTATAATTAGCACTATAATCTTTAAAATTTAATTTAGACATAAATAAACCTCCTTTATTTTCCTAAACTCAAGGTTCTTTCTAATTTTTTATCTTTAGTATCATCTAAATTACCTAAAGTTGTTAGATAATCTTCACTTAATAACTGAGTACTTTTAGTTTTATATAAACTATTATTTAAATCCATTTCAATATAAGCTATTTGTTTTAATATACTCATTTCCAATTCTATTTCTTCTTCACTATGAACTCTTCCATTTTTTAAAATAATTCTTTCCTTTTCTCTTTTATATAATTCTGCAAGTTTTTCTATAGTGTCTAAATATTTATCTCTATCACTACCCAAAGGTAGTTCTTTTACTTTATTTACTAATTTATTAATTTCTAATAAATATAAATCTTTTACTTCTTTACCTTTAATAATGTTTTCCGTTACTTCGGATTTTTCAGAACTATCTAAATATTCTAAATAATCCTCATATTGATTACTAAAATTATTATATTCTTTTGCTAATTTTTCTAACTTTCGAATAGTTTTAATAAAAGAATAACGATTTTTAAATGGAAGACTACCAATAATTATTTTAATTAATTTACCAAGACAATGATCATAGTCAAGAGAATCAAAACAATCTAAGCCAATAAATGTAACTATAAAACCTAGGAAATAAATTTTTAGAGGAAGCTCAATCATTAAACCGATAAGGAATTTCAAAATTGCTATTGGTATTAATACCGAAATTGATAATAGAACAAAATTTACATAAACATCTTTTAATTTTTGCCAACTGTCCAAAATATTTATTTTTCCATTTTCATAAAGTAAATCACGTTTTAATTTTTGAATAATATCTATATTTTTATCAAGATTATTTATCATTTCTTCTCTATCTATAGAATCAACACTATTTTTAAGAACCTCCAAATATTCTTTTAGTTCTAAACATTGTTGCATAGTATCTTCGTTTAATTTATATCTATTATTTTTTTCTTCCAATCTTTTTTGCTTTTTTAATTGTCTATTATTTTTAATTTTTTCATATTTTAATTCATCATAATTATCACTATAATCTTTAAAATTTAATTTAGGCATAAGTATTTATCCCCCTTAGATAAGTTAATATTATATATTATTTTAAATATAAAGTAAATAAAAAAACTTAAGGTTCTCTCACCTTCTTACTTGGACAAGTAAAAGCAATTATCATAAAGTCAGTTGCATTTACATGTCCAAAACAAGTTGCATTAAGTTGT
>CANRAA010000010.1 GCA_947628485.1 uncultured Bacilli bacterium
TTTTTCGTTTTAATGCTAGAGACATTTTTACTAATTATTCAAATTTTAAATAGAGACATTTTCAAAAATTTTTCACAAGTTTAATAATTATTATACTTTTTTCATATTTAATAATTAGAAGTAATATGATATAATTGGTATAATAGAAAGAGAATAATAGGGATGAAGAAATATTGGCTAGGAATAATATTTAGTTTTTTATTACTTTTGCCTTTAAATGTTAAGGCTACTATTTGTCGTGTTCAAGATAAGTATGATGCTGAAGTCTTAATGGATAAAGAAAAGATTGGTATGAATGAAAAAGCCTTTATTTCTATTAATACTAAACATAATTATATAGTTAAATATAGTACGATAAATAGTGATATTGTAAGTATTAGTAATGAAGGAATAATAACTCCTTTAAAATATGGTAATGCCTCAATTAAAGTAGAAGTAAATTTTATTGAGAATGAAAATACAATAGCAACATGTCCCGTTAATTTTAATTTAGAAGTTGTTTCTAATGACTCTTCCTTAAAAACTTTAAATTTAGAAGAGGCTGATATTCATTTTAATAATGAAATAAAAGAATATTTAGTAGAACTTCCCTATAGTACGGAAAAAGTAAATATAATTGCGGTTTCTAATGATGCGAAAGCCAAAATAACGGGTATTGGGAGAAGATACTTAAGTGTGGGGGAAAATACCTTTAATATTGAAGTAACCGCCACTGATGGTAGTAGTACTATTTATACTATTAAAGTAATAAGAAAAGAAGCCAGTAATAATAACTATTTAGATGAATTAGATATTGATGGTTATAATATAAGTCCGATATTTTCTAAGAATATAAATAAATATAGTTTAGAAGTAGAAGAAAATATAAGTAAAATAAATATTAAAACTGTAACTTCCGATGAAAGAGCTAAAGTAAAGGGTGATGGTAATATTACTCTTGCTACAGGTATTAATAATTTAACAGTAGAGGTAGAAGCCGAAAATAAAGAGATAAGAGAATATAATATTACTGTTACCAGATTAAATGGGACAAGTAGTTTAAATGATTTAAAAGTAGATGGGTTTAATTTAGACTTTAAAAAAGATACTTATACATATTATTTAGATGTAAATAGTGATATAAATACCTTAAATATTAAACCTAAATATGATAAAGATACCAAAGTAGATATAGTTGGTAATAAAGATTTAAAAGAAGGAATTAATGAAATATATTTAAATGTATCTGATAAAGAAAAAAGTAAAAATACATATAAAATAATAGTTAATAAATTAAGTAAAGAAGAAGAACAAAATAAAGAAAAGAATAATAAATTATTACGAATATTATTAATAATATTTATAATATCCGTAATAATAATGTTTAGTTTAATATTTATCTTTATTAAAAGAAATTTTAAAAGAAGATATATAAAGAAATTAAAATGATTTATAAGGCAACTTAGTTGCTTTTTTTAAAGATTTTTAATATAATAATATCTTAAGAAAAGAGGATCTATTATGCTTGAAGAATTTTTAAGTGCAGAATATACTAATTGGTTAAATAATTTATTTAGTAAGGCTAATGATATCTTTAATAAAGAAGATAAGAAAAAATTAAATATCTTATTTAACTATGTGAAAGAATATTTAAATAGTGATTTATCTTTAAAAGAAGAAAAAGATTATTATTTAAATACCCGTTCTTTAACTTATGATTTTACTTATAACGGAATAAATTTAGAAATAGCGCCACTTCTTGGGGCTGATTTAATGGGAAGAAAATTAAGAGTACAAGGATATCATATAATAAAAGTATCTGATATAGAGAGAAGTAAATTAGAAATACCTTCTATTGATTTAAATAAAGTAAAAGAATTTACGGTAATTAATAGTAAGAAAGAAGAAGATAAAGCTTTATATACTCTTATTCAAACAGTTAATAAACTAGAAAATGCAGGAATAAAAAGAGAAGTACTTATTAATGATTTACAAATAACTTATGCTTATCTAGTCAATAAAGATACTAGAGAAAAACATAATACTAAAGGAAGGTAAAATATATGAAAGAAGAATTTTTAAGTGAAGAATATACAATTTGGTTAAATACTTTATTTTCAAGAGAATCCAGTGTTGTCTTACAAGTTAATTACGATATGGCTAAATTTAAACTTTTATTTAAGTATGTCGATGAATATTTAAGAAGTGATTTAGTCTCTCAAGAAGAAAAAGATTATTATCTAAAATATTACTATTGTTATTATTATAATTTTACTTATAATGATAAATATATAGAAGTAACGAAACTATCTAATGATGATTTAAGAAGTTATAATCCGGTCATTTGTAGTTATCTAGTAGCTAAGTTAAGAGATAAAACTAATATTATTACTCCTTCCATTGATTTAAATAAAGTAAGAGAGTATGTCTCTTTAAAAAAGAAAAATGAAGAAGATGAAACTTTAAATGCCATTATTAAAACAATTAAGGAACTGGAAAATAAAGGAATAGAAAGAGAAGTTATCATTAATGATTTACAAATAGCTTATGCTTATGTTATCAATAAAGATATCAAAGAAAAACAATCTTCTAAAGAAAGATAGAAAAGGATGATTAAATGGAAAATAATAACAACGTTGAAGTCCAAAATATATATGAATACTTTTTAAGTAAAGAATATACCGAATGGTTAAAAAGATTATTTATATATCCTTTAGATTATCAAAGTAAAGAAATTGCTTCTATAAATGAAGATATGGGAATAGATTATTATAATTTACAAGTATTAGTAAAAATAATCAAAGATTTTTTAAAAGAACATCAAAGTGATGAAGTTTATTCTTATAAAGATACTTTAAGAAGTACTTATAATATCTTAAAGGGAAGTTCTTTTATTAATATAGAAGTAATTGCATATTTAAAAGATTTAAATAAAATATCTTATTTAATATCTACTAGTTGTAATGCCGATATTATTACGAAAAAAACGATTAGAATAGATGTTTTAAAAGAATATGCAAGTAATAAGTTAAATAAAAAGGAAATAAAGAAAGTAAGATAAATAAGATTCTATTTCAAAGGTGTCGAATTCGACACCTTTGAAAAAAGATAAAAAGGAGATTTTTAAATGAATGCCGAAATAGTAAAATCAGAACTTAATGTAAATAATAATAAAATTAATGTAATAAGAATAGGAAATAAAGAATATATTTCTCTAACTGATTTAGCTCGATATGCTAATCCAGAAGAGCCAAAAATTCCAATTCAAACTTGGATGAGAAATAGAGATGTTATTGCATATTTAGGATTATGGGAAAAATTAAATAATGAAAATTTCAAAGGTAGCGAATTTACGACCTTTGAATCTTTAGCAGGTAAAAATAGTTTTTATATGTCTCCTCAGAAATGGATTAAAGAAACAAATGCGATTGGTATAATATCTAAATCTGGTAATAACGGTGGAACTTATGCCTGTAGTGATATAGCATTAGAATTTGCAAGTTGGCTTTCTCCGGAATTTAAATTATATGTTATACAAGAATTTGAAAGATTGAAAAGAAATGAAGCCTATCAATATAAAGTTGATTGGACTGCTAGTAGAATGCTTGCAAAATCTAATTATCACATTCACACAGATTCAATTAAAGAAAATATTATTCCTAAATTAACAGACAAGCAAAAACAATATGTATATGCGGAAGAGGCTGATGTTCTAAACGTTGCTTTATTTGGTATGACTGCTAAAGAATGGAGAGATAAAAACCCTAATTTAGAAGGCAATATCCGTGATTATACTGATTTAAAACACTTACTTATATTATGCAATTTAGAAAATACTAATGCGGAACTTATTAATGCGGGGTTATCCCAATTAGAAAGATTAATAAAACTTAATGAGTCAGCAATTAGACAAATGAAAATATTAGAAAATGATAAATCTATAAAAAAACTAGAAAATTTAAATAAAAAATTAATAGATAATAAATAAAAGAAAGTTGGTAAGATATATGGAAAAGAATGAAGGAATGCTTAAATATTATGAATTTTTCTTAAATCCCGAATGTGAAAGATGGCTAAGAAATGTATTTGTTTATAATGCGATGGATAAAGAAAAAGAATTAGCGATAATTGATAAAAGTATGGGGATGGATTATAAATGTATTGAAATATTAATTACCATATGTGATGAATATTTAAAAAATAATAGAGAAGAAAATAATAATAGTTATATTATTTATTATGGGGCTTGTTTTTTAAAAATTGAAAAAATATTAGATAGTGATGTCAAATATAAAGTAAGTACTTGTCCTAAAAATGGTTTAAAAAATAAAATAATAAGTATTGATACTTTAAAAGTAATTGCGACTTATTACTCTAGTATTATGCATAATGTCGATATTTTAATTAGAGAAGGATTTAGAATAGAAGATATTATTGAATATTTAAATGAATGCTTTAGTAATGAAAAAAGTGTCAAATCAAAGTAATATGATGTATAAATGAATATAAGTATGATATAATATAAATACCTAGTAAGGTTAGTTATTCATATAAAACCGACTATATAGATAATATGGGGGACTAATTATCTTGTGGTGTTGAAGACTTACAGTATATAGTAAGGATCCTAATACTCGATATGTGTCCTACCACCTGCGAAGAGCGGGCTTTTATCATAGTAACTTTCCTCTAGGTTTTTTGGTGGTGTAATATATGTATGAAAGAATAATTAATTTAATTGGAATAGATAATTTTAAAAAAATAGAAAATACCAAAATTTTATTGGTAGGTATTGGAGGAGTAGGGAGTTTTACCTTTGTTTCTTTAATTAGAAGTGGTTTTAAAAATATTACGGTTATTGATAATGATAAAGTAGAACTTTCTAATTTAAATAGACAATTAGTAGCCACGAAAAAGACTTTAGGAGTACCTAAAGTAGAAATTGCTATAAGTCTTGCTCAGGAAATAGATGAAAACATCAAAATTAACGCTTTAGAGGAGTTTTTAGATAAAAGTAATATAAATAATCTAGATAAGGATTATGACTTTATAATTGATGCTTGTGATACCTTAAATACCAAATTAGAATTAATTAAGTTTGCCAAAAAGAATAATATTGAAATTATTAGTGCCATGGGAATGGGTAATAGAGTAGAGGGCTCTAAAATAAAGATAACAACTTTAGATAAAACTAAAGGAGATCCTGTTGCTAAAATCTTAAGAAAAAAAGTAAAAGATGAGAATATTTTAGGAAAAATAACGGTCGTTTATAATGAATCTTTACCTATAAAGAAAAAAGAAGTAAATTCTTTAATTACTTCTCCGGGAATTGCTGGTTTACTTATCACTGATTATATTATTAATAAATTACTTTTTACTGATAAGAAATGAGGCTAACATGCTAGGGTCCATATTTCCACATACAATATTATATATTAAGGTAATAAGGGGAATACTAACTCCTTTTTTATTTAACATAAGATAAATAGAATTTAAAGTATAATAACCTTCAACGGTATTTTCTTTTAAATACTTATCTATTTCTTTTTTGTTCTTAGTACTACCTATAACATAACCAAAAGAGTAGTTCCGACTTTTGGGACTCGAACACGTAAGAAGTAAATCACCAATGCCCGCAAAAGATAAAATGGTTTTCTTTTTACCTCCTAGAGCATAAATAATATTTTTCATATCATGTAAAGACTCATTAATTAAGAAGGCTTGCGTAGATTCGGAATAACCTAAACCTTTTAAAATACCGGCCGCAATGGCAATAATATTTTTAATACTACCACATAATTGAATTCCAATAATATCTGAAGATACTCTTAATTTTAAAGTATCATTTTCTAATGTGTTTTTTATAAAATTAGTGCACTTTTTATTATAACCCGCAATAGCTAAAGCTGCTGGTTCTCCGTGGATTAAGTCAATCGCAAAAGTTGGACCTGAGATAACACAGATATTATTCGTATGTAAGATATTTTTAACAAGGACGGATAAAGGACTTAAAGTAGCCTCATCAATTCCTTTTGAGGCAATACAAATAGGTGTATTATGATAATATGGTTTAATATTTTCGGTAGTGGCCTTTATGTATTTAGCCGCTGGTATCATAAAGATTAAATTAGTATTTTGCATCGCTTCTTCAAAGCTACCCGTAATCTTTATATTATCATCAAATACAACGTCTTTAAAGATTCTTTTTACTTGATGCGTTTCTCTAAATTCTTTTAAATTTTCTTCATTTTCCGTCCAAAGCATAATCTCTTTATTTTTATCTTTGGATAAAAGTTTCGTAATGCCTAAACTATAGGCACCAGTACCCATAATTGTTATTTTCATTTTTCACCCTTCATTTCTCTGTGGACTTTATTTAAATTATTTTCAATTAAATTATTCTTTGGTATATAGTATTTAGTTCCTCTTAATTTTTCGGGTAAATATTCTTGTTTAACCCAATCATTAGGAAAGTTATGCGGATATAAATAATTAGGATTACCATTTTTAATATGACTAGGAACTGTCCCAATATTTCCTTTATGAATATCCTCTAAAGCTTTATCTATCGCCATAATGGCACTGTTGCTTTTAGGAGATAGAGCCATTTCAATCGCTATTTCTGAAAGTGGTATTCGGGCCTCTGGAAGACCTACTCTTAAAGCAGCCTCAATGGCAGCATCAAGTCTTGGTCCAATTCCGGGGTTAGCTAGTCCTATATCTTCATATGCAATAACAGACAGTCTTCTTATAATACTATCGATGTCTTCCACCTCAATTAAACGAGCCACATAATGAATCGTCGCATCGACATCACTACCACGAATTGACTTTTGCAAAGCACTTAAAACATCGTAATGGCCATCTTCATTTTTATCATGTAAAAATACCGGTTTCGAATTAATATTTTTAACGGTCTCAATACTCACCTCATGATTAGAAGTAGAGTAGTAAGATACTTCTAAAAGATTTAAAGCACTCCGAACATCTCCGCTAGATAAAGAAGCCATATACTCTAAAGTCTTTTTATTAATTTTAATACCTTCTAAAGTCTTTGTAGCTTTACTCAATACTTTTATAATATCTTCATTAGTTAAATCGTGTAAAGAAAATATTTGACAACGACTTCTAATGGCTGGATTAATTTTATAATAAGGATTAGAGGTTGTTAAACCAACTAAAATAATCGTCCCTTTTTCAATATAAGGAAGTAATATATCTTGTTTATCTTTATTCATCCGGTGAATTTCATCTACTACAACAATAGTATCCCCATAGAACTTGGCCTCTTCAATGGCATTATCAAAATCTTCTTTTTTACTCATCGTGGCATTTAAAAACTTCGTTCTCATTCCGAGTTCTTTACTTAAGGCATAAGCAATACTTGTTTTACCTGTTCCGGGATTCCCATATAAAATCATCGAAAATATCTTTTTATTTTTTACTAAATTAGTTAATATTTTATCTTTGCCTATTAAATGATCTTGCCCGATAACATCACTTAATTTTTGCGGTCTTAATTTATCTGCTAAAATTTCCATAAACATCAATCTTTCTAAATAATTAATTACCATTATTATATCAAAAATAACTAATTTATTAAATAATTATGTTATAATAAGATAGAGTGATGTAAATGAATAAGGATAATGTTTTAGATGAAAAAGTAGAAGACTATTTAAATTATTTAAAATATGAACGTAAACTTTCCCATAATACTTATGAAAGTTATGCTTATAATTTAAAAAAGATAGCATCTTCTTTTGAAGATAAAAGTTTAACTGATTTAACGGAAGATGAAATTAGACAATTTTTATATGACTCTAAAGAAAGTGCCAAAACTAATGCGCATTATTTAACGGTTTTAAAATCATTCTATGATTATTTACTTGATAATAATGAAATAAAAGTTAATCCTTGTCTTAATATAAAAATGCCAAAAATAGAGAAGAGTCTTCCAAAATTTTTAACGATAGATGAAGTAAATGCTTTACTTAATATAAATCTTCAAAAACCTATTGATTATCGAGATAAAGCGATGCTCGAAGTATTATATGCCACAGGTATTAGAATATCGGAACTTTTAGATTTAAATATTAATAGTTATAATGAAAAAGGAGCATTCATTAAAGTAATGGGGAAGGGGAGTAAAGAGAGAATTATTCCTTTAAGTGATATTACCATTAATTATTTAAATTTATATATAAAAGAATATCGTCCTTTAATTTTAAAAGATAAAGAATCGCCATTTTTATTTGTAAATTACACCGGTAAAAGAATGAGTAGGCAAGGGTTCTTTAAAATTTTAAAAAAGAAATGTGAAGATGCTAATATAAAAAAAGAAGTATCTCCTCACGTATTAAGACACTCTTTTGCCACCCACTTACTTAATAATGGCGCCGACCTTAGAGTAATTCAAGAACTTTTAGGTCATGAAAATATAACTACTACCGAAATATATTCCCATATTTCGAAAGATACTATAATAAAAGATTATCAAAAACATCCCCATTATAAAAAATAAAAAGGACAATTGATCATGTCCTTATTTATTTTATCGACTTTGGTTATTACTACGAGAATTGCTGCTTTTACTTTGGTTGTTACTTCTTTTGTTGTTACTTCTGTTATTAGATTCTCTATTGTTGCTTTTAGAATTGTTTGCTTCTCTATTACAACTTCTACTCATATTATCTTACCTCCTGGTATTATTATGGCTTACATCTTAAAAATAATACTTTAATTTATGGATAATCTTTGGCAATATTTACTAATTAAAGGAGAAAATGATTTATAAAAATAATAATAAACCCAATGAATAAACCTAAATAAATATATTTATCTTCTTTATAAGATGTGGCTTTAGGAAGCATTTCATTAATAGATAAAGTAATCATGATGCCCGCCACGAGGAGAAGGGTAATACTAATCATGACTGGCGTTATATAGTTTTTTAAAAATATTAAAGCAAGAAGGGCTCCAAGTGGTTCGGCAAGACCAGATATTATAGTAGGGACTAGAGTTTTCTTTTTAGAACCGGTGGCATAATAAATCGGAACCGCAATTGATATACCTTCGGGGATATTATGCATCATAATAGCTAAGGATAATTTAAGTCCTAAACTTTTATCTTGAATACTTCCAATAAAGGTAGCAATACCTTCTGGAAAATTATGAATAATTAAAGCAATCATACTAAGAATACCTAATTTATATAAAGTATCATTATTAAAGTTCATGACTTTATTTAAGAAAAGAACAATAATAACTCCAATAATAAAAGATAAAAAAATAATGAGATAAGCTGGTACGGTATTATAATTAAAAAGAATCGTAAAAAATGAGGAAGGAATTAAATCAGTTATACTAACCCCAATCATTATGGCAATAGAAAAAGCAAGACAAAAGGTAATAAACTTATTTATTTTATCTTTTTTTATTTTAAAGAAGATAATAATACCTCCAAGAAGAGTAGACATACCCGCTAAGAAAGATACTAATAAGGCATTAACGACACTCACAATAAATCACCTAGTAAAATAGTATGAATAATTAAAAGATATATTAATTTTTTAAATCATAAAATTATTAATTAAAAAAATATTAATATTTATAAAAGAGTAGAAGGATTTAAATACATCTAATTTCTATTTCGAAGATATTGGTTAACATAATATACATTATGCAAAGTTTAAATGTGACCATTTTTAGGCTTATTTTAGCCAAAATCAAAATTTTTCTTTTCTAACTACCCTAGCTAATTATTATTTAAAATTAACTAATCAAAATTTATTTTTATAATTTATAAATTTACTTTTTTAAAAATTAAAATGTTTTTTTATTTATAACCTTATTAATAATATTAAATAAGGATTAATACGCGTATATATCCTATTATTATATATTATATAAGGATATATACATATACCCTATTTTTGATGAGAAGGGGAGTTGGCCCCCTAAAAAAAAGAGTAGTTATACTCTTTCACTTTTAACCCAATGATAGGTGTTACTTTCATTCTTTTTATAAGTATGTTTATATAATGTTCCATATTTTTTTATAAAATCATAATCCATTTTTTGATCCTTTAACTTACTATAAGCCTCACTACATCTCGTATTTTCTTCGCCATCATCATAAGCAGTGTAGCACTTCTCTTCCACTAGTTTAACAAAGTAATCATAGATAAATATTGTATCTCCTCTTTTACTAGCTTTCTTAATAGATCTATAAACAGATATATCACTACCAACTGTATAAGTTATTTCATCAGATAGACCACAATAATATTGATCATCTTTTAAGAAACAAATATTAAAGCCATCAATCTTAAAACTCGTAACTTCCTTCCCTACTTTTTCACCAAATATTTTTTCATAAGTTTTTTCGACTTCTTCTTTAGGATAAATACTTACATTACATGTATTGGTACCATCTTCCGTTCTAAAAGTCATTCCATCTTCATTACATAAATCATCTTTTTTGGGAGCTTTATAAGTAACTTCTGATGTTTTTTCTAAGCCATTGGTTTTATGATAAGCAAAACATAGTTTTAAATCACTTCTTGTACTTTTATTTTCCACTATTCCATTGTTATAGGTTAAAAGACCTTCACAATTACCTAAATTATCGGTACTAAAATATTCATGTAATTCTAGAACATCTTTATCATCTGTCTTTAAATTTTTACCATTAATTAATTTAAATATTACCAAAATGACCGCAATTATAACTAATAAAACTACGAGAAAGATTAGAAAAAAATCATTATCTTTAGTTTTTTTCATAAGAATTCCTTTCTATACTTTTCTAGATTGAATTTCCGCAATTTTTTCAAATACTTCGGCCGCGTTATTTTCATTTATTTCGGTATAACCTAACTCTTTTAAGGCTTGGATTTTCGTCGTATTAAGTTGTTGCGTTCTACTTAATTTTTCTTCTTTTTTGGCTTCAATTTCTTGAACAAAACGTTTATGACTTTCCATTACTTTACTCTTGCTAGCTCCCCCATTGTTGTAAAGCGTTAAAGCAGAATACAAAATACTTTCAAAGATAAATTGTTTATCTTCATTAAAAGCATATTCATCAGCGGAAATAAAGCCATTAGTCTTCGCCATATATGCTAAAATATACTTAATCTCAGGAACATTGTCCATAGATTGTAATAAGTTATGTAAATACTTAACAGCCGAAAAATCATTATTCTTATTTTCTTCTAATTTTTCTTTTAAAAGAAAAGCTATATCATTTAAAAGAATTCTACTCTCTTTATCAAGTCCTTTTAAATCTAAGAAACTATCTAAATCACTCCCACTTTTAACGCCAATATTAAGTCTTTTTTCGACATTCATTAAGTATTCCGTATCGACCTTAATACTTTCTAATTCTTCTTTAGTTCCTTCTTTTAAATCTAATAATTGTAAAAGTAAAATTTTCTTTTCTTTAGGCCATTTATCTAAACTATCTAATACTAAATAATTATAAACCATTTGTCTAGACACTCCTAAGTATTTAGAAAGTCTTACTTTTGAAACCCCCAATTCTTGTAATAAATCATTTAACTTATCCATTACACCCACTACCTTCTATCATTTACAATATAATTATATATAACTTAACACTTATTTGTCAACTAAAAACTGTTTTCTATTTCAAATCTGCCCGTTTTATGATATAGAGTTTTTTCTTTTTATAAAAACAATAGAAGATATCTTTAACTTGTAAGCCTTTAGAATTTAAGACATATTCCAGCCAAGTAACGTTCTTTCTTATGTATTTTAAGGCTTTCTTTTGGATGCTGCCATCAAGGATTAAAGGCATGGGATATGGTGATGGTACTTTTAAAAAATTATATTTAAAAATCGATAACTTCCCATTAGGTTCCAAAAAAGCATACTCTACTTCATCCACATTTTTAATTTCATTTTGTCTTAATGATAAAAGAAGATTATCCATACTATATCTTTGTTTAACCATTTCGTGATAATTTAGCTTTCCATTGCAAATAAT
The DNA here is from genome assembly GCA_947628485.1 of uncultured Bacilli bacterium. Classification (GTDB taxonomy): domain Bacteria; phylum Bacillota_I; class Bacilli_A; order RF39; family UBA660; genus SIG200. The sequence continues at coordinate 11,990 of CANRAA010000010.1, forward strand.
AAGGGAAGGTTTTCCATCAAAGAAAGTTCTAATCGTTCTTGATTTAATTGAGATATAGGCAAGGCCAATTTCTAGCATGACTAAAAGTGCAATCGGAATAATCGTTAAAAAAATACTATCTTTAATATTTTCAATTGATATCGCAATTAATTCCGCAATTAAGATGGAAACAATTAAATCAATGACTCCTAACTGTCCTATTTCTCTTTTACCCATTATTCTAAAACACAATAACACAAAAAAGTAAAAGAAAGTCGTTCTAAAGATAACTTGTAATAATTCCATATAATCACCAATTATATTATGGTAATATTCATATATTTTTAATCACTTTATTATAATTTAATAGGTGATTTATATGTCTAGATTATTTAATTATTTAAAATTTATAGCTATTTTTTTAATAGTCGAATTAATGATTACATTTATTACTTCTCTTTTAAATCTAATTGGTTTAAATAGTGGTATAACAACGATAATTATGTTTATTTTAAATATTATATTATTCTTTATTCTTTCTTACTTTAATGCTTATCAAAAACAAAAGAAAGGTTTAATTGAAGGATTAATTATTGGCCTAATATTTATTCTATTTATGTATTTAATTAAATTAATTCTTTTTGAAAACACTATTAATTTATCTACAATTATCTATTATGTTATATTACTATTAACCTCTACATTAGGGGGTATGTTTGGAGTAAATAAAAAGAAAGAATAATATTTAAAAAACTTTCTTTGTTCGCTTGTATAAGTTGCATTTATGATATATAATTAATACTAGGAAATACTTAACTGTTGAGTACTTGCCTACTTTCTTTATAGAAAGGAGGCTTGATATTATGAAGAAAAAAGATTTATTAATCTCATTTCAAGTAATAATTATCATTTTATTAGTAATATCAGTGATGATATTATGTATAAAAAAATAGTACTCAATCAACAAGATTGAGTACAAAACTCACAAATGGGTAAGTACTCAACGTGCATATGTTAAGTATTTCCCTTTTTTATTTTATGCAAACTTCTTTGACATATTCATTTTACCATATAACTTAATGTTTGTAAATCACTCTACTACCACAAAGGCAAAAGTATTACCTTCTACTTTAACATAAGAATCTTTATTATATACTTCTTTGGTTACGGGATTACTTACTTCTTCTAAGTAATTCTTTTCATACAAGAGTTCTAAAGTAATATTTGGTCCCTCACAAACATTTTCATAATAACACTTTTTAGCGCTTTCAATTATCTTTTCCTCTACTACTCTATATAAGTTCTTTTGATGCATATTAACTACTTTATAAATAGTGGGAATACTAATAATTAAAATGATAACGATAATACTTCCTATAACCGTAATTTTACTTGTATTCATAGCCATCTCCATAATAATCTTTAATAAAATTATCTCTAAATTCTTCTAAAGTATCAGTTTCAATATTTTTTCTTATTTCGGCCATTAAATTAGTTAAGAAGGTAATATTATGAATAGATAAAAGTCTTGCTCCAAAAGTTTCATCGGCGGTGATTAAATGTCTAATATAAGCTTTAGTATAATTCTTACAAGCATAGCAATTACAGCCTTCTTCAACCGAGGTAAAATCTTCTTTAAATTTACTATTTTTAAGATTTATTTTACCATTTCTGGTATAAGCATGACCATGTCTTGCTAGTCTAGTAGGACTGACACAATCAAATAAATCAATACCCCTCATAACATTTTCAATTAAATCGATGGGGTCTCCAACACCCATTAAATACCGAAGTTTATCTTCTGGCAAGTATTTAGTGGCATAACCTACCATTTTATACATAGTAGGTTTATCTTCCCCAACTGAAGTACCTCCGACGGAATAACCATCAAAATTCATTTTGGTAAGTTCTTCGGCACAGTGGCGTCTTAAATCTTCATATTCCCCACCTTGAACAATACCAAACAACATTTGATCTTCTCTTTTAAAGACATCTTTTCCTCTTTTTGCCCAATTAAGAGTTCTTTCGACACTTTTCTCAATATATTCATGTGTACTTGGCCATTTAACACATTCATCAAAACTCATGACGATATCACTACCTAATTTTTGTTGAATTTCAATGGATTTTTCGGGAGTTAAAAATAATCTATCCCCATTTTCATGGTTTTTAAAATGCACTCCTTCTTCGGTAATATCTTTAGGGCGAGCTAAACTAAAAACTTGATAACCACCACTATCAGTAAGAATTGGTCCATCATAATTCATAAATTTATGAAGTCCTCCGGCCTTAGATACAATATCTTCTCCCGGTTTAAGCCATAAATGATAAGTATTAGCTAAAATAATCCCACAACCTATTTCTTTAATTTCTTCTGGAGACAATGTTTTAACTGTCGCATTGGTTCCTACGGGCATAAACATTGGTGTTTTATATACTTTACCATTAAAAGTAAATTCCCCTAAACGAGCCATATTTTTACTACTTTTTTTCTTTAAACTATATTCTAATTTCACCTAAATCACCTAAATTTCTTTCAAGTAAAATTATAGCAAAACTTGACATATTATACAAGATTTGTTATAATATCAACTCGGATTTAAAGAAAAGGGGTATGATTTATGGGTAATCGTAGAAGAATTAGTAAATTAGACCATAAAATTGATATTGTTTACAATAGGGAACAATTAAAGAAATTTTACAGTTCTTTAAAATGGAATAATTTTAAAAACTTAACTTTAGAAAGAATGAGCGAAATTGATAATTTAGTTATCGGTTATAAAAATAGTTTACCTAAAGCATTCACTTATAGTACACCTAGTATAATGTATAGAACATCCGAAATATTAATGCATGAAAATAATTTTGGCTTTCAAAATACTGATGAACTACTTTATTTCTATATTCAAGTAGTTGATAGTAATTTAAAATTTTTAGAATTAGCTACCCTTGCGGAAAGTAAAGAAGAATTTAAAAAGATGTGTGTAATGCAATTTGGTATTTATGATAATGTTATAACTTTAATCGAAGCTAAATTAAAAATGAGATTAGAAGAATTAGAAAATACTCAAAATAAAACAAAGTAGTTAAAAAAATTACTTTGTTTTTTATTTTATTTAATAAACATCGCATCGCCAAAAGAGAAAAAACGATAATCATTTTGTTTGGCTACTTCATAAGCATTTAAAATATATTCTCTTTTCGATAAAGCGCTTACAAGCATTAAAAGAGTACTCTTTGGTAAATGGAAGTTAGTTATTAAACCATCAATAGCTAAAAATTTATACCCAGGATAAATAAAGATATCGGTATTTCCAGAACATTCTTTAAAAGTATGATATTTACTCATTACGGTTTCTAATACTCTGGTACTGGTTGTCCCTACAGCATATATACATCTACCTTCACTTTTAGCTTTATTTAAAATATTTGCTACCTCTTCTTTCATTTCATAGTATTCACTATGCATATGATGTTCTTTAATGTTTTCGACCTCAACTGGTCTAAAAGTGCCTAGTCCTACATGTAAAGTTACATAACAAATTATGACACCCATATCTTCTAACTCTTTAAGTAATTCTTTTGTAAAGTGAAGTCCTGCTGTCGGAGCCGCCGCACTTCCTAAGTATTTGGCATAAACCGTTTGATAACAATCTTGGTCTTTTAGTGTTTCATGAATATAAGGAGGAAGAGGCATTAAACCTATTTCTTCAATTAAATTAATAAATATTCCTTCATAACTAAATTTAACTCTTATAATTCCATCTTCTTGTTTTTCTACTACTTCACATTCTAATTTTGAAGAAAAAGTAATTTTGGTACCTACATGTAATCTTTTTCCTGGTCTTGCTAGACACTCCCAAATATCTCCTTCAATATTTTTTAAAAGTAAAACTTCTATTTTAGCCTTTGTATCCTCTTTTTCACCCATTAATCTTGCTGGTAATACTTTCGTATCATTTAAAACTAAAACATCACCCCTTTTCAAATAATTTTTGATTTTAAAAAATTTAGTATGTTCAATATTACCAGTATTTTTATCTAAAATCATTAATTTAGATTCACTTCTATTTTTAATTGGACTTTGCGCAATGTATTTTTCATCTAATTCGTAATCGTAATCATTTATATTCATCTTTTCACTTCCCATATGTATTATAAAGAAAAATGGGCTAATTGTCCATTCTTAAATTTCTTTTTAAACTATTTTCATAATAAGGATTTTCTTTATAATAGATATTAAAGAATTCTCCCCCTTCATTAAGCATTGCTTCATCATAACTAGAATCAACTTGCCATTTTAATTTTTGAAATACTTTATTACTTCTTACATTTAAGGGACTTACCAGTGCCATAAACTTTTCAATTGAAGGATTATTTTCACCCTCACATAAAATAATATCTTGAATGACAAATTCTCCTAGATGATGCCCTCTAAAGGATGGAAAGATAAAAATATCTAGGGATAAATACTCATTAAAAGTTAGTCCTAAACTATATAAACCTATTAGATTATTATTTAAATATATTCCTTTTATTTTAGAATCATATACCGCAAAACTCGTAAAGTTAGCAGAAATATCCTTAATACTTTCATATTCTTCTTTAGTTAAAACTTTAAATATAAAATTATTCATTTTCAAGTGCTTCTTTAGCTTTAGTATATATTTCTTCAGAAATGTCCTCAATACTTCTAATTTTATTATCTTTTACTTCTTCTATTTTAATGAAGTTATATAAATCAGCCATTTCTTCATAAGCAAGTTCAGCATGGCGCATATTTTCTTCACTTCTTTCATGTTGGTCTAATTCTTTTCTATTTTTAGAAAGTTTTTTAGAATATTCATAAGGAAGATGTAAAAATATTTTAATATCGGGTTTAGGAAGCTCTAATAAATCATATTCTAATTTTTCTAACCATTTAAACATTTCTAATCTTTCGCATTTATCTTTAATTTTGCCTCCTTGATGAGCCATATTAGAAGTTACATATCTATCAAGCAAAACTATATAATCTTTTTCTAAATATTCTTTAATAACTCCCACATTATATAGTCTATCAGCAGCATAATATAAAGAGGCTACTTTAGCAGGCACATTATTAGCCCCTTCTTTAAACCAACCAGCACAGATACTTTCTTTACCAAGGTATGGTCCTCCAACTATTTTACCCGTAGGACTATCATAAACGGGAAAAGACATTTTAAAAACTTTATAACCATCTTTCAGTAAATTTTCCTCTAGAATATTGCTTTGGGTTTCTTTTCCTGAACAATCAGTTCCCTCAATTAAAATTATCTTGCCCATTTTTAACCTCCTATTATAGTTCCTATTTTCTTGTTTTCAAAATAATCAATTATCTTTTCATAATCATTAAAATTCATCACTAATATTTTGGTATTTAATTCTTGACATTTTTTAATAGCATAAGCATCCATTACTTTTAAATCTTTTTCTAATACTTCCTCGTAAGTTAAATAATCATATCTAATGGCTTCTTTATTAATATGGGGATCATCACTATAAACCCCATCGACATTCGTAAGTTTAATAATTAGATTAGCTTCTAATTTTTCTAATGCCAAAATTGTTCCCGAATCCGTTGAATAACCAGATTTACCTACTCCTCCTCCAAAAATAATAATTTTACCATTATTATAATTATTTTTTAATTCAGCATCACTTAAATTATCAATTAAGTTTGGAACATTAAAAGGTGTCGCTAAAATACACTTTATATTATGACTATTTAAATAATCTTTTAAATATAAAGCGTTAATTATAGAACTAAAGATACCTATTGTATCGGCTGTAACTTTATCCATTTCAGGATGACTTCTTCCTCGAAAGAAGTTACCTCCCCCAATGACAATAGCTACTTCATGATTACTTTTTAATAAATTAACTAATTTTAAAATTTTTTCTAATTTATTTTTAGATACATTTTCTTCCTCTTCTTTTAAAGATTCCCCACTAATTTTTAATATTATTTTACTCATAAGATTTATCCTTTAAATTTTCTAATATTTTTAATATTCTTCCACAAGATTCTTTACCTTCACTACAAATATGTTTCGTAACGCAATCTGGGCCTAAATTACGAGCAAAATATTTACTCAATTTACTTATTTCCGCATGCATCTTTAAGACATTTTCTCTTATACACCATTGAGCTTTAGTACATTCTCTTAGTCTACATATCCATCTAAAGGCTTCGCCATCAAAATTTATTACAACATTTATGGCATTACCACTTAAAGTAAAATAGACTAAATCTTCTTCTCTAATTCCCATTTTTCTAAACTCATTATAAACTTTTAAATTGTTTTCAAAAATTTCTTCATAAAATTCATTTAAATTACTCTCTTTGATACTTGGGGGTGTAATATAATATTTCAAATTAAAATTAGGGACAAAATCTGGAATAGATAAAGATAGTCTTCTATGTCTTGTATAATGCGTTAAAATAGCCATGGGAACACTAAATTGAAAACGCATATTAATTTGTTTTAAATCTTCATGTTCTCTTTCATTAAAGATAGATTTCACTATTTTTTCTTCTAACTTTTCATTACCTTTTATATTATTATCATAAAACTTTTTAGCCATTTTATAATCATAATTATATACTCTCATTAAAGCATTTATTATTAAAGTCTCATCAATATTAGGAGTACAATCTAACAGTACAGGATTAGAAAGAATATTATATTTTGGTTTATCTACTTCACTTAGTACCTTTTCTACTTCTGAATAGTTTTTATCTTCTTCTTTATCAATAATTGTGTGTAAATAAGGCGCTCTTTTAAGAGCTATTTCATATAATTTGTCTCCTAACTCTTTTAATTCCGTAATATTAGCATATTTAGTTTTAGTTAATTTTATAATCATTCTTGCTAAAGATGTCGCATCAAGTCCCATAATAATTTCCCCATAATAACAATATGGTAAAACAAAGCGAGAATCTTCCTTATTAATTCCTGATTCATTTATTTTACTATAGCTTTCAAATAAACTTTGCATATGCTTTTTATATTTAATTTTTATTTCGACATTATTTTCTAAGATTTTTCCATTTTCATCATGAAAATCAGGAACATAAAAACCAACTTTGGAAAAATCAACTTCTCTTCGTGATTTAATAGTAAAAGAGGCAAATCTTTCCGCAATTATAGTCTGTTCCACTACCGGAGTTACTTCACTTAAAGCAAAGACCATATAATCATGGTCAATCGTTGAAGTATGTCCCATATTAATTACTCTACTTACAAATTTTAATGCTTTTTCAGGATCTTCCATAGAATTAATTGCATCAAAAACACTACCTGGCATACGTGAAAGTTTACCAGCAGCCGCACATATTTGTACTTGTCTTTCAATTTCTTTTTGAGAAATATTACCAACCAATTTTACTTGCATAATTACCTCTAATTATTTAAAGGAAATTTACTAGTTAAATCTAAAACTTCCTTAGTTAATTCCTTTAATTTATCTGAGTTTTCTCTATTATTAAAAGCATCATCTATTATATGAGCAACTTTAATAAATTCTTCTTCCTTAAATCCTCTTGTCGTCATAGCAGGGCTACCTATTCTAATGCCACTTGCAACCATCGCTTTTTCTGTTTCGTTAGGAATAGTATTTTTATTAACCGTAATATGGATAGTATCTAGAAGTTTTTCCGCTTCTTTACCATTTATATCTCTACTACCTTTAACATCAAGTAAGATTAAGTGATTATCAGTTCCCCCACTTATAACGTGATATCCCATTTTAATAAATTCATCACTCATAGCTTTCATATTTTTAATTACTTGTTTTTGATATTCCTTAAATTCGGGTTGTAGAGCTTCATAAAAACACTCGGCTTTAGCCCCAATGACATGCATTAAAGGTCCCCCTTGAATACCGGGAAATACTACTTTATCAATCTTTTTCGCAATTTCTTCATCATTAGTAAGAATAATTCCTCCTCTTGGACCTCTCAAAGTTTTATGAGTTGTCGAGGTAACTACATCAGCATAAGGAACTGGAGATGGATGAAGACCGGCGGCAACTAAACCCGCAATGTGGGCCATATCGACAAACATATAGGCTCCTACTTCATCACATATTTCTCTAATTTTCTTAAAATCAATTATTCTCGAATATGCTGATGCTCCTGAAATAATCATTTTTGGCTTTTCTTTTAAAGCTAGTTCTCTTAAAGCCTCATAATCAATCATTTCCGTTTTAGAATCGACATCATAACTAACTATTTCATAATCAATTCCACTAAAGTTTAATTTATAACCATGTGTTAAATGTCCTCCATGATTTAAATTCATGCCCATAACTTTATCCCCATGATTAAGTAAGGCTCTATAAACAGCCATATTAGCACTAGAACCACTATGAGGTTGGACATTAGCATATTTACATCCAAATAATTTTTGTAAATGTTCAATAGCTCTATTTTCAAACATATCAATGTATTCACATCCGCCATAGTATCTTCTTCCCGGATAACCTTCCGCATATTTATTTGTTAATATGCTTCCTTGTAAGGCTAATACACTTTTTGAGGCATAGTTTTCAGAGGCTATTAATTCAATATTTTCCTCTTGCCTTTTTCTTTCTAATTTTAACGCTTCTTCTAAATACTTATCCATTTCTTACCTCTCCTTCTTTAAATATTTATTTAATTGTTTCCATTAAATTTTCAAAAATCATTGCAATAGTCATGGGTCCAACTCCTTTAGGTACTGGAGTTATATAAGATGCTTTTTTCGAAACACTCGCAAAATCAACATCCCCACATACTTTGCCATCCACTCTATTTATACCTACGTCAATAACGACTGCCTCATCCTTAACCATATCTTCTGTAATAAATTTAGGAATTCCCACGGCACTAATTAATATATCGGCATTCTTAGTAAAATATTCTAAATTTTCCGTTTTAGAATGACACATCGTCACTGTAGCATCTCTTGCAATTAATAAGTTAAATAGAGGTTTACCTACAATATTACTTCTATTTATAATTACCACATTTTTACCCTTCAGAGGAATATGATAATAATCTAATAATTTAATTATCCCTTTAGGAGTACAAGATACAAATGAAGGAACTCCTAAAGATAAATTTCCCACTGACACACTCGAAAATCCATCGATATCTTTTAAAGGACTAATTAAATTAAAACATTTTTTTATATCAATATGTTTAGGTACGGGACTTTGTAATATTATTCCATTAACATTATCATCATTATTAAGTTTTTTGATTAAATTTAAAACTTCTTCTTCAGTTGTATTTTCTTCTAAATGATATAGTTTACCATCTATTCCTAATTCTTCACATTTTTTAAGTTTATTCTTTACATAAATAGAACTAGCTTCATTATCTCCAACCCAAATAATAGCAAAGCCAATCTTCTTTTCATATTTCTTTATCTTTATTTTAATACTATCTAATATTTCACTGGCTACTTTGGCACCATCTAATAATTGCATGCTATCCCTCCTTAAAAAATCCGATATTATAATCTTCTCCTAATGCTTTATAGGCTTTTTCGGTGGCAATCCGACCACTTCTCGTTCTTTTAATAAAACCTTCTTGTAAAAGATAAGGTTCTACAACATCTTCAATGGTTGTAACTTCTTCACCAATACTTGTGGAAATAGTTTCCACTCCTACGGGACCACCATTAAATTTATGAATTAAACTATTTAAGTATTCGATATCAATACTATCTAAACCTGTTTCATCAACATGTAATCTTCTTAAAGCTTTTAAAGTTATATCTAAATCAATAATACCTGTTCCTTCAACTAAAGCAAAATCCCTTACTCTTCTAAATAAACGATTGGCTACTCTTGGCGTCTTTCTACTTCTTTTGGCAAGTTCCATCGCTGCATCTTCATTTACTTTAATATCTAAGACTCTCCCACTACGCATAACGATATCTTTAAGTTCTTCAAAAGAATAATATTCAAGCTTCGAAACAATTCCAAAACGGTCTCTTAAAGGGCTCGATAAATCTCCGGCTCTTGTCGTTGCTCCAACTAATGTAAATGGTGGTAAATTAATCTTAATACTTTTGCTTTTACCCTCGCCACCAATAACTAAGTCAATTTCAAAATCCTCCATTGCCGGATACAATATTTCTTCAATATAAGAAGGCATTCTATGAATTTCATCAATAAACAAAACATCCCCAGGCTCTAAATTAGAAAGAATCGCCGCTAAATCTCCGGTCTTTTCAATGGAAGGCCCACTCGCCGTTCTCAAAGTTGAACCTAGTTCGTTCGCTATAATATGGGCAAGAGTTGTCTTACCAAGTCCTGGAGGACCATATAAAAGTACATGATCTAATGGCTCATTACGCATTTTAGCAGCCTTAATAAAGACTCTTAAATTTTCTTTTATTTCGGTTTGACCGACATATTCATCTAAACAATCTGGTCTTATATTTTTTTCAAATATATCCTCATCTAATTCATTAGCACTTATTACTCTCTCGTCCATTTTTTACCTCCTCTAGTTTTAATTTCTTATCTATTGTATCATAGGAAAAAATTTAAATCAATAGTTTTTCAAACATTTGTTTAATTTATTTTAATAATAGTTTTAAAGCTTCTTTTACTTGATCTTCTAACGAATTTGCTCCGTTAACCATAGGTATAATCTTTTTAATTTCGGCTGTTTTATATCCTAAATTTTCTAAAACACTAATAAGTTCTTCCATACTTTCATTAGTTGTATCACTACTTTCGATACCATTTAATTTACCTTTTAAATCTAATACTATTTGTCTAGCTAACTTATCTCCAATTTTCGGAAACTTCGTTAAATATAATAAATTTTCTTTATTAATGGCATCGACTACCCCCGCAATAGAGCCTGTGGCAAATATTCCGCTTGCAACCTTTGGACCCATACCTTTAACATTAATAAGTTTCATAAATAATTCTTTTTCTTCTAACGTTTTAAAACCATATAAAGAATATTCTTCTTCTCTTATATGATTATATACATATACTTGATAAGTCTTCCCTATTTCATAACTAAATGGATTAGGGACAAATATTTTATAACCAATTCCATTTACTTCAATAACAATACTATCTGTATTATTTTCCTTTACAATTCCTATAAAATAACTATACATACTATTCACCATCTAAATTATACTATAATTTTCCCAAAAGAAAAAGTTTCAGTTATGAAACTTTAAGAAAAAATTCATTTTTAATTTATAATAGCACTAACTAAGGCTTTAAAGTTTCCTGATACACTTTCTTCTTTACTTGAACCATAATTAATCCAAAATTTAAAATTATAAGTTTTAGGAGTACCATAACTTACGTTATCACTATCTATTAATATATATTTTCCTTCTTTTAATGAACTTTCTCTATCACCGACAGAATTTTTAAGAGTTTCAGAAATATCATTTGCCACACTTGTTGTATTTAATTTAACTGGATTAAAATTGTTCATAACATCGTTTCCTTTTTTTACTTGCATACTTACTCTAGAATTATCCATATGATTATTTTGACCATCATCAGGATAAGTTGTCAAATATAACTTGTATGGAATGGCTACGTTATCATTACAATTATTTGTTATGGTTATAGTCATTGGAGTAATTTTTCCTTCTTCTTTAGCAAAATCATCAGTTATAGGATAATTATAATTTAAAGTATAAGCACCAGAATCAGACAATTTAACATTAAAACAAGCTGTACTAGAATTAATTGAAGTTGTACTACTGGTATTTTGAATATCAATATTATAATAAGCATATGTTCCAGTTATTCCTATCACAATTAAAATCATTACAAAGACTAAAGCATATGCAAAGGCTATTCGAAAAGATTTTTTTCTTTCTTTAGGTAATTCAAATTCTTCAGTGTTTTCTATAAATTCTCTTTCGATATAAGCTTCAAAACCATTCTCTTCTCGATTATTATTTTCATTCATATTAATCACCTATTTATATTATTACTAAATTTATTATAATATATTTATTCGAAATAAGCAACAATTAACTTTTTGATGGTCGTGTTTTCAAAGTACGGGTGTAAAGAAAAAAACATAAAAAAAGTGATTAATCTCAAATAATACCCTATAATTAGGTTAAACAAATAAATAAAGGAGATTAATCACATGAATATAATAGCATTAATTAAAAATTTAGAAAATACTTTTAATGAAAGTTTTAAAACAAATTTGGACTTTTTTGATTTAGAAAGTAAAATTATGAATATTGGTGATAATTTTACTTTAGAATTATATTCTAAAGTAATTGAATATCTTGATAATAGTTTTATGATATCTAAAGAAAGAAAAGATAAATATTATGTTAAAGAATTTTTAACAAGAAATATTCTTACTTCCATGGGTTATGTTTCTATTAAATTTAGAGCTTATACAGATAAAACAACTAAAAAAAGATATGTCTTTATTAGAGATGTTTTAAATTTAAAACCTTATCAAAGAGTTACTGATGAAGCTCAATATCAATTAACTAAATATGCTATGGAAGAAAACATGAGTCAATCTGCTCGTCATGCCATTAGAAATAATGAAGTTTCTAGAAGTTATGTTTCTAGATTAATTAAAAACTTTAAAGGTACTGTTAAAGAACAATTTACAAGGATTGATAATACTCCTAATATTTTATATATTGAAATAGATGAAATTCATGCTAATCTGCAAATTAAAGGTAATAAAGGTAAATCTAAAAACCAAATTTGCCCTTGTGCTATTGTTCATGAAGGTTATGTTAAACAAGATGTTAAAAGAAAAAAACTTAAAAATGTAAGAAATTTTGCTACTGCTAAATTATCTTATTCTGATTTATGGGAAATTATCTATGATTATGTTTCTCGTAAATATGATATTGATAAAATTAATTATATTTTTGTTTCTGGGGATGGTGCCAAAGGTATTAAAGAATATTCTAATGTCTTTCCTAAAGCTATTTTTGTTTTAGATAGATTCCATTATAAGAAAAAATATTTAAGTTATATTTTTAAAGACAATTTAACTCTTTTAAATATTGCTGATGATTATCTTAGAAATGATATGATTGATGAATTCAAAAAACTTGTTAATTCACAAATTAATCTTTATCCTGATCAAAAAGATAAAATATTAGAAAAACAAAATTTTATTCTTAATAATTTAAATGGTATTAAAAATCAAAAACATCCTATGTATAAATGTCCTTGTTCTATGGAAGGTCATGTATCTAACAGATATGCTCGTTATATTACTTCTTCTCCTTATGCTTTCTCTTTAGATGGTTTAGAAAACAAACTTCAATTACTTGTTTTACGAGCTAATAATCATAACTTAACTTTTAATGATTTTATAGATTTTAAATATGGTAAAAATCAATTTGAGGAAATTATAAATAATATTAATGCAATTACTAATATCAAATGTCGAATTAACGTTATTGATAAAAACATTAAAAAATTAACTGATATTAATGTCCCTTTACCTAAATTTTATGATAATTCTACTCAAGACTTCTTTAACAATCTCATATCCCAGAAGATGATTTAAACTTTCTTTATTTTATGAAATTCAAAGAAACCAGCGATGGTTTGTTTTGTCATGCCTCCGGCGGCACTTTCTTTAAAAGAAAGTGGAAAGAATATCTTAAAAAAAGAATAATTTTTATTGATTTATTATTCTTTTTGTTTTAATATTTAATTAACTTAATTATTGGTGGTTGATTTTAATCTACGCACCCGTGATTATTCTACACTATCCTTTTTGATTGTAAAATATAGTGTTAAGGACCAAAAAAATCTTGTTTTAGCAAGATATATTGTATTTTATTAGTTTATTACAGCAGTTACTAACGATTTAAATGTTTTACCATTTACTTCACTTAATGTTGCTGTATAATCTATCCATACATAAAAATTGTAAGTCTTTGTAGTGTTTGCTGCAATCGTACTTTGTTCAATTAATCTATAAGTTCCATTTTCTAAGTCGGCGGCCTTTGATTTTACAGCATTTTTTAAAGTTGAAGGAATATTTGCTAAAGAAAGAGATTCTTTAGAATTTAAAAGTACATTATTCCATAATACAGTTGTACCACTTAAAACTCTTGCTTTTAACTTTGTTTCTGGTATAGTACTATTAGATGTTAAATACAAAGAATATTTAATTGCATCTCCACTTGTGCATTTATTTTGAACAGTAATAGTGGTTGGAGTTAATTTACCATTTGTAGTAGCAAAAGTATCCGTAATTGGATAATTATATTGTCCTAATGATAATTGAGAAGTATCCTTTAATTCAACATTAAAACAAGGCGTATTAGCGCTAATGCTTGTAGTACCAGATGTTCCTGAAATAGTAACATTATAATAAGCATAAGTACCAGTAACCCCAAAGACAATCAACACTAAAACAAAGACTAAAGCGTAGGCAAAAGCTACTCTAAAAGTCTTTTTTTCTTCTAATTCTTTATTTTTTATGTTGTTAGATTGTCCTTTATTCTTCTTACTCATCTTATCACCATATTTTATACTACTTCTTTATTATATTATATTTCTTTCAATTTGGCAATAAACTTATTCCTTAAATTCAAAAATATAGTCTAAAATTTGAACTTCATCGCCTCTTTTGGCTCCCATTTTCTCAAGTTCATCTTCCACCCCCATACCTCTAAGTTTACGAGCAAATCTTAAAACAGCCTCATCTTCATTAAATTTAGTCATATTAAATAATTTTTCAATTTCCTCGCCTTTAATAACCCAAATACCATTATCATTCGTTATTGTATAAGGTTTTTCTTCTTTAAATTTAAAGACCATATGGCTTTCAAGTTCGGTATTTTCATAAATACTTTCATTTTCTAGTTTTTCTAATTCTTCCCCTAAAAATTCCATTAAGGTAGTAAGACCTTCATTATTTAGGGCACTAATGCTAAATATTTTTTTATCAAAATATTTCTTTTTAAATTCTTCTAAATTTTGAGAAGCACCCTCTAAATCCATTTTGTTAGCTACAATTATTTCTTCTTTTTTACTTAATTTATCACTATATTTGTCAATTTCTTTACGGATTACTTCATAATCATCAATTGGATTTCTTCCTTCACTGCCACTCATATCAATGACATGACATAATATTTTGGTTCGCATGGCATGTCTTAAGAATTTATCGCCTAAACCAACACCTTCAGATGCTCCCTCAATTAAACCCGGTAAATCAGCCATGACAAAAGTTTGATGATTTTTAAGTCTTACGACTCCTAAATTAGGAGATAATGTTGTAAAGTGATAAGCCGCAATCTTGGGTTTGCTGGCACTTATTTGGGAAAGTAATGTGCTTTTTCCAACAGATGGAAGTCCAACTAAACCAACATCTGCTAAAACTTTTAATTCAAGTTTTATAAGTCTTATTTCTCCCGGTTCCCCTTTTTCACTAAACTTTGGCGCTGGATTATCATGAGTTGCAAAGGCTTTATTACCTTTACCACCTCTTCCGCCTTTAGCCACAACTACGGTATCATCTTCATGGATTAAATCGGCAATAACTAAATTAGTATCTAAATCCATAATGGTGGTTCCTAAAGGTACCTTTATTATGACATCTTCCGCACTGGCTCCATATTTATTAGATCCTTTACCATGAACACCATGACTACCTTTAATAGTCTTCAAATATCTTAAATCAATTAAAGTTTTAAGGCCGGGATCAACTGTAAAGATAATATCGCTACCTTTACCACCATTTCCTCCATCAGGTCCCCCCATGGGCACAAATTTTTCTCTTCGAAAGGATGTACAACCGTCCCCTCCCGAACCCGCTATAACTTTTAAAGTAATTTCATCGACAAACATAATATATCACCATAAATAATTATAACACGTCAAATGATTAAGAGTCTACTTGCTTTTTTTAACTAACTAAGGTATAATTAATAATGCAATTTATGTCTCCTTAGCTCAGTTGGTAGAGCAACTGACTCTTAATCAGTGGGTCTGGAGTTCGAGCCTCCAAGGGGACACCATTTTAGATGTAAAATTCCTAGCAATTATAAGGATTTGCTAGGAATTTTTTCTTTTTAAAGTTAATTTTTTAACGGCTTCTTCAATATGATTTTCTGATAAACCAATATTCGGATAATATTTTAAATAAAAATTAGTCTTTATTAATCTTTTCATTTCTTCTTCGTTATAATTGAATGTTTCATCATCTATAATTAAGTAATCTTCAACTTCATGATACCTTAACCATTCTCTTATTTCTTCTTCTCTACTACCTAAAAAGGGAGTCATATCATAAATAACCATATTATATTTAGTAAATAATCTTTGTAGTTCTTCTGTTCTTCTATTAGTAGGTATAAATATCCCATCTTCCATATGGCCAAAAATACGCCACGAAGAAGACAAGACAATATAAGCTCCAGTTAATCTTACTATTTCACTCAAATAAAATATTTTCTTCTCATCAAGTTCCACCCGTCTTTTATGAGTATCTTGATATTCATCATAAATATCTTTAAAAGTTTTTTGAGTATTTAATACTCCATCAATATCTAAAAAAATTGCTTTCATGTCTTAAGTATATCACAATATTTTCCAAAAAACTATTGTTGGTTCAAATCCCGTACGAATCACCATTTTTAATTTAATGGGTACGAATCCTCATCTTTCAGACCACTTTTTACCAAATGCCTAGAATACCACATGTTAAATTCTTCTAATTCTTCCTTTGTTTCAATTTCCTCATGATAATAATGCTTGGTAAATTCCCCACAAGAACTACCTACTTCTCTTCCGGGAGGAGCATATCTTTTAATTATTAATCCCGGTATTTTTTCTTCAATATTTCTAACCCATTCATCTTCTTTTAAACTTATCTTTAAATCATTTTTCGGATTAAACTTAATAAATTTAATCGGTATTTCATATTTACTTAATAGATTAATTAATGTATTTAATTCTAAATCTCCATCGTTAACCCCTTTAATTAAGGTATAATGGATTTCAATAGGAATATTATTCGTATGTAATTTTAAATATTTAGACATAATATTTTTATTCTTTTGGATACTTTCTTTATAATCTTTTAGTAAAGAAAGTGCCCTATTGATATTTACTTTACTACTAGGAATTAACCTACTTCTTTTTTCATCTAGAGGGTTATGCAAAGAAAAATGAACTTTTAAAGGTACTTCATATTTTAAAACTAAATCTTGTAATAGTTTTAAATTTTCATTAGGCATCATTGTAGCTATCGCATAACCAACATCTTCATAGCCTAATTTTTCTTTTATTAATCCCTCATTTTTAAAAACACTTTCTAACAAAGATAAATTTAGCAAAGGTTCCCCAACACCCATAAAAGAAATAAGTAATTTCTTTTTAGAAGTAACTTTCTTTCCATCGCTAGTTAAACTTCTAAATAGACACTCTATAAAATCTTCACTATTTATAGGGAGCATTTTTTTATTTAAAGAATTATTAGTTAAATGACACATTAGACAACCTAAATTACAAAAATGGTGGGTTGGAACACACAAAACATCCTTATCTTTCTTATTAAAAAGCAAAGACATTTCAATTATTTTGTTATCTTTCTTATAAACACTTTTTAAAGTTCCATCATTATAATCTTTAAATACTCCTAAACTTTCTATCATACTATCACCAGTTTTATTATAAAACAAAAAGATATTCCCTTAAAAATATCTCTTTTTCATATCTTTTATAATAAATATTTATAACTATAACTAAGAATTATATTATTTATAATTTTATTTCATGGTCAATATAATCTTCAATAAATTTACGGGGAGCTTTACTTAAAAATTCTTTATCATAGACAATATTAATACCCACCGTAGGTAAGCTCTCCTTTAATTTAATTTCATCTAAAATTCCGTTATTTATATCATCTTTAACTAAATCATAGATAACATAACCAATGCCTAAATCTTTTTTTACGGCCGAGATAATCATCTCACTGGTATGGATATTTAAAACATTCTCAATTTCGATTCTCTTTTTTCTTAAAAGATCATCTAAATCATTTCTGTTGGCCGTATTCGGTATAGGTAATATAAGAGATTTATCTTTTAAATCTTTTAATTCTTTAATCTTTTTATAGCCTACCTTTTTAGTATCTTTCTTAATGACAAAAGCATAACTTACTTCTTTTAAAAGTTTTACTTTCATTCCTTTTGCAAGTTTAACATTTATGGGTGATGTATCAATAACAAAGTCTACTTTATGAGAATCTAGTAAATTAATTAAGTTAGCCGTACTACCCGTAATAATGGTTATTTCAATATTTGGATATTTTTTATGAAAAGCAATAATCTTATCAAAAAGGAAGAAAGATCCCACATTTGAGGGCATCCCAATAGAAAGTTTTCCTCTTTCTAAATTTTCGGTTTCCTTCATCATTCTTTCCGCGGTAATTAAATTCCCATAAGATTTTTCGACAAAATATAAAAGTTCTTGTCCTTTTTCGGTTAACTCCACCCCATTTAAAGACCGAATGAATAGTTGGACTCCCAGTTCACTTTCTAACTTTTTAATGGCTTTGCTAACTGCTGGTTGACTTGTATAACCATATTCGGCCGCTTTCGAAATACTTCCATATTTCGCTACTTCATAAAAATTTTTATATAAATTTAAATTAATATTACTTTTATACATAACGCATCCCCTAGGGATATTATAACACAAACTTATAAATAAAAAGAACTAGATTTCTCTAGTTATCTTTTATATTCACTAAAATCTAAGACTTCATCCTCACTTGGATTAATATCAAACTCTATTTTTTGGGTTTTTGAAGAACTTTTACCAGCTCCATCGGTAATTGTATATAAAATCCAATATTGATCAATAAATTCTGCGGGTTTTACTTCATGATAAACTTTATGTGTGATCGTGTATTTATCAGTATCTTCCACCACCGTTAAATGTTTATAATTAATATCATCAATACTTCTTACTTTATAGACATCACTTTTAAATTTAATTTCTGGTGTGGCAATATCGGTAGGATTATTGACATCATTTACCCAAGGACTTTTTCTCTTACTGGCAATCCATCCGGTAGTGTTTTTATATTCAATTTTATACCAATAATAAATTTTGGAATCTAAATTAATCTCTAGAACTTTATAAACTTCGCCCTTATTTACGGTACCAATTTCTTTACCCTTCGTATTGTAATTATCTCTTACTTTAATGGGTTCTTTATAAGTAATTTCGACATACCATCCTTTTTTAATTTCTTCAATTCTTTTATTTTCCATAACTTGCTTTATCCCAAAATAAGCTCCAAGTCCAATTATAACGATAACAATAAAGATCCCCAATTTTTTCATCACTAACACCTCTTTCTTAAGATTATATCATAGTTTTTCGCAAAATTTGACAAAAATAGATAAATTTAAGGAAAAATTAAGCAAAAATATCTTGCATTTTTCATATATTTCTTATATAATGAAAAAGTCATACAAAAAACGAAAGTTTATGTTGACATTCGTTTGTTCGCTCGGTATAATTAAAATGTACCTGGGAAAAATTAAAAAAATAAAAACAAGTACGGCAGCGACTGTCGGAAATATGGCCTGTGGAGGAGTAAAATCCAATGAAGCAGGAAAGATAAGCTGTGAGGTTTATCAAGGTGAAACAAAATAAATTTATTTATTGAGTTTTACTTTTGTTCTATAATGGACTAGTAACTCAAATGGGCTTGTAGCTCAGCTGGTTAGAGCGCACGCCTGATAAGCGTGAGGTCGGAGGTTCAAGT
>CANRAA010000011.1 GCA_947628485.1 uncultured Bacilli bacterium
GGAAGGATTATTAAGCTGTTTTAATGACTTATTGCTCATCCCTAAAAAATCGGGCACTTTCAATTTTATTTAATCAAGTTTTTATTTACATTTAATTTAAAAGTAATATAATATATAAATGAAAGAGAGGAAATAACGATGGAAATTAATTTAGTTTATAAAGATGGTACATTTGCTCCAGAAATTCTTGATGAAATAAAAAAAGGTCACATTAAAATGGGTGGTATATATTATCTTGAGCCAGCCAATAGTAAAGTTCATAAAGTTCCCGTAAATGTAAGAAGAATTAAAACAAGAGAATTATTAGAACAAAAGAAACAATTATTAAAAATGAAAAAGGTCCAACAAATAGAAGATAGTTTTTATCAAGAAAAAAGTAGATAAATAAAATAAATTTAAGAACTGAATTGTCAGTCCTTTTTAAATTTTATAGGATAAACTGCCTTTTTGTAGTATAATTGATTTGTAGGTGAATAATTATGTTAGTAAGCAATAAATGGCAAGATTATGAAATTATTAAAACAAGTAAGGGAATGAAACTTGAACGTTGGCATGATACTTTTTTATTAAGACCAGATCCTGTAGTTACTTGGGATTTAGGAGAGTTAGAAAATGAATTAGTTGATGCCATATATTACCGAAGTAATACCGGGGGAGGACACTGGGAAAATAAAAATAAAATCAAAGAATCTTGGGTTGTAAGTTATCAAGATTTAAAATTTTTAGTTAAAGAAATGGGCTTTAAACATACCGGATTATTCCCAGAACAAGCTTGTAATTGGGATTATATCAGAGAAAAAATAAGAAATAGTAAAAAGGAAATCAAAGTCTTGAATTTATTTGCTTATACGGGTGGAGCTACGGTGGCATCTTTAAAAGAAGGGGCCAGTGTTGTGCATGTAGATTCCTCTAGAGGAATGATTGATTGGGCTAAAGAAAATGTTAAATTAAATCATTTAGAAGATAAGCCGGTTAGATATTTAGTTGATGATGTCCTAAAATTTGTTAAAAGAGAAATAAGAAGAGGTAATAAGTATGATGCCATTATTATGGACCCACCTAGTTATGGTAGGGGCGCTAATGGAGAAGTTTGGGATATTGCCAAAGATTTAGAAAATTTAATTAAATTATGTATAGAAATTCTAGACCCTAACTTTTTATTCTTTATCGTTAATACTTATTCTTCTGATATTCCAAGTGTATCTTTAGAAAATATTTTAAAACTAAATTTTCCTTCTAAAAATATTTTAGTGGATGATTTAGTTTTACCGATAAAAGATTCTTCTCTTTATTTATCTTGTGGCATAACAGGAAGGGTTACTAATGACTAAATTAAATGTTTTATATGAAGATAATCATATTATTGTAGTTGAGAAAAAGCCTAATGTTTTATGTCAAAGTGATTATACTAAAGATTTAGATTTACTTACGATGGTAAAAGAATATATTAAAGAAGAATATCATAAGCCAGGTAATGTTTATATTGGTCTTGTGCATCGCTTAGATAGACCAGTTGGGGGTATCATGGTATTTGCGAGAACTAGTAAAGCCGCTAGTAGGCTTTCGAAAATGATTTCTAATCATGAAATGATGAAAGAATATCTTTTGGTTTGTCATGGTAAATTAGAAAAGTTTGGAACAATGGAAGATTATATTTTAAGAAAAGATGAGGTAAGTGTTATCAGTAAGAAAGAAGAAGGTAAAAAAGCTATTCTTGATTATGAAGTATTAGATTATAAGGACGATTTAAGTTTAGTTAAAGTAAATTTAATTACGGGTCGGCATCATCAAATAAGATTACAATTTGTCCATCGTAATCATCCTTTATATGGCGATAATTTATATGGTTTAAAAGAGAAAGTACCGGTTTGCTTATTTGCTTATCACCTAAAATTTAAACATCCCGTAAAAGATGAGATAATGGAATTTAAATTATTACCTACAGGTGAAGTTTGGAGTAAATTTAATTATGAAGCATGAGTTACTAGTGCCAGTAGGAAATAAAGAAAGTTTAATTAGTGCCATAAATTATGGGGCTGATGCCATCTATTTAGGAGGCAAAAAATTTGGGGCCAGAGCATTTGCTTCTAATTTTTCTTATGAAGAGTTGGAGGAAGCCACCAAATTATGTCATTTATATAATGTTAAAATATATGTAACTGTTAATACTTTGGTTTATGAAAATGAGATAGATGAAGTAGTTGATTATATAAGATATCTTCATAAAATTGGTGTTGATGCTTTAATTATGCAAGATGTGGGTCTTATTAATCTAACTCATCAAATGTTTCCTAATTTAGAAATACATGCCTCAACTCAAATGCATAATCATTCTTCCGAATCTTTAAATTTTTTAAAAAACTTAGGAGTTAAAAGGGTAGTCTTTGCAAGAGAACTACCCCTAGATTATATCAATAATATTGAAACTGATTTAGAAAAAGAAGTCTTTATTCATGGTTCTTTGTGTATTTCCTACAGTGGTGAGTGTCTTTTTTCATCCCGCCTACTCGGAAGAAGTGGCAACCGAGGCGAGTGTGCCGGGATGTGTCGCCTTCCTTATGAGTTATATGAAGATGATAAAAGGGTAATAACGGATGGTGATTATTTACTTAGTCCCAAAGATTTATCTTCCATAGATAATTTTAAAAAATTATTAGATAGTAATATTTTCTGTTTTAAAATTGAAGGCAGAATGAAATCTCCTTTATATGTGGCTTATACGACGAAAATATATCGAACTTTAATTGATAAGTATGAACGTGGTGAAGAATTAAAAATAAAGAAAGAAGACCTTGAGACTCTAGAAAGTATATTTACAAGAGGTTATACAGGAGGTTTCTTACATCAAGATAAAGATCTAATGAATGTTAAAAGTCCAAATCATATAGGTCTTAAAATTGGTGAGGTTATCGATGTAAATAATCATAAAATAGCCATTAAATTAAATCATGATTTATATCAATTTTCTGGGGTTAGATTTAAAAATACTAACATTGGTATTAACATTAATTTCTTGTATGATAAAAAAGATAATTTAATTAATCGGGGTAAAAAAGGAGATATAGTTTATTTAGATAATTTTATTAATTTAAAAGATAAAGATGAAGTAATGCTAACAAGCCCCATAATTAATATCCCTAAAGAAATAATTAAAAAGATACCTATTAAAATGGAAGTTAAAGTTAAAATTAATGAACCTTTAAAAATAAAAGTTAGGGATAAGGAAAATGAAATAGAATTATTAAGTGAAGTTTTAGTAGAAAAAGCTAAAAGTGCTCCTGTATCTGAAGATAGAATAAAAGAGGCCATCGAGAAAGTAGGAGATACTCCATTTATAATTGAAAGTTTAAAAATAGATGTTGATAATAATATCTTTATTCCTATCGGAGTTATTAATCGGTTAAGAAAAGACGTTTTAGATAAACTAAAAAAGGTAAGAGAAGATAAAAAAATATATTTTGAAGAAAAAGAATATAAGGAAGAAAAAATAGATAAGGAAATGAGTGAAGGCTTAAGTGTTCATGTCAGAACTAAAGAACAACTTTTAACTTGTCAAAAATTAAATATTAAAAATATTATTGTTGATGATCCTAAACTTATGAGTGATAATTTAATTTATCGAATTCCTAGAGATAATATTCATCATAACTATAATTATAAAAGACTTTTAGTTACCGATTATGCTAGTTTAGATAAATACCCTCATAATTATGGTGATTATCCTTTAAATGTTACTAATCATTATACCTTAGATTATCTAAGTAAATATGCTAGTATGATTACTTTATCGGTGGAAAATGATAGCGATAATATTAAAAATATTATATTAAATGATAAGAATAATTTAAATGTGGAAGTTGTTATTTATGGCAATATTGAACTTATGATTATGAAATATTGTCCAATAAATGCGATTGTAAATAAAGATAAAGTTTGTCATGCTTGTGAGAATAATCATAATTATTATTTAAAAGATCGTAATAAAGAAAAGTATAAATTAATAAATAATCCTCTAACGCATAGTACAGTTATCATGGATTATAAAAAGATTGATTTAATTAAAGATATTCCAATTTATAAGAAAATGGGAATTAATAATTTTCGTTTAGAACTTTTAGAAGAAACTTCCAAAGAAGTTGAAGATTTAATAGAAAGAGTAAGAATGTATGAATGATAAAATAATTAATAATTTAAGTAAGAGTTTAAATGTATCTGAAAAAAGTATTCAAAGTACTTTAAAACTCCTTGAAGAAGGAAATACTATTCCTTTTATTGCTCGTTACCGAAAAGAAGTTACGGGTAATTTAGATGAGGTGCAAATAAGACAAATTGAAGTAGAATATACTTATGGGGTTAATTTAAATAAGAGAAAAGAAGAAGTTAAAAAATTAATAAATGAAAAAGGTTTACTTACGGAAGAACTAGTCAAAAAGATTGATGCTTGTGAAAAACTAGTTGATATTGAAGATATTTATCGTCCTTTTAAAGAAAAGAAAAAGACTAAAGCTACCGAAGCCATTAATAATGGACTGGAACCGCTTGCTAAAATGCTTATGAGTTTTAATATAACGGGGAGTATTAAAAATGTAGCCCAAAAGTTTGTTAATGCCAAAGTAAAAAGTGGGGAAGATGCCCTAGAGGGTGCTAAATACATAATTGCCGAATTTATATCGGATAATTCTTATTTTCGTAAATATATTCGAAATATTACTTTTCAAAAAGGCGTATTAGTTAGTAAAAAGAAAAAAGATAGTATCGATGAAAATAAAACTTATGAAATATATTATGATTTTAAAGAAAATATTAAATGGATTAAAATGTACCGGGTACTAGCCATTAATCGGGGTGAAAGTGAGGGTATTCTTAATGTAAGTATTGAAACCCCTAAAGAAGAAATAATTAATTTTTTAGAAGAGAAAATAATTAAAGATAAAAATAAAGAAGAAATTGTCTCTTTAATTAAGGAGGCCATAATAGACAGTTATAAAAGATTAATTGCCCCATCTATTGAAAGAGATATAAGAAGTGAATTAAAAGAAAAAGCCGAAGATGTGGCTATTAATAACTTTAGTGATAATTTAGAACACTTACTTATGCAACCCCCAATTAAAGAAAAATGTGTTTTAGGGTTTGATCCTGCTTATAGAACAGGTTGTAAACTAGCGGTTTTAGATAAAACGGGTAAAGTTTTAGATATTGCGGTAATATACCCTCATGAGCCCAAAAATGAAGTTGAAAAATCCAAGAAAATTATGCTCGATTTAATTGATAAATATAATGTTGATATAATAGCCATTGGAAATGGAACAGCATCCCGTGAATCCGAAAGTTTTGTGGCCGAGGTTATAAAATCTGCCAAAAGAAAAGTCGAATACATAATTGTTAGTGAAGCTGGAGCCTCTGTTTATTCCGCCTCGCCCTTAGCCATTGCGGAGTTTCCTTCATTACACGTGGAAGAAAGGAGCGCTATTTCTATTGGAAGAAGACTGGAAGATCCTTTATCAGAACTTGTTAAAATTGATCCCGAAAGCATTGGAGTTGGTTTATATCAACACGATGTAACTAGTAAAAAATTAAAAGAGAGTTTAAACTTTGTCGTGGAAAAAGTCGTTAATAGTGTGGGTGTTAATTTAAATACGGCCTCACCTTCGATATTAAAATATATTTCGGGTTTAACTAAAAGTGCCATTAATAAAATTATTGAATATAGAGAGACTACGGGGAGTTTTAAAAATAGAGAAGAGTTATTAAAGAAAAAGATAATAAACGCCAAAACTTATGAACAAGCCATTGGCTTTTTAAGGATTAATAATGGGGACAATCTTCTTGATATAACGAGTATTCACCCTGAAAGTTATGAGGCTACTTTAAAACTTTTAAAATATTTAAATATTGATTTAAGTTTAATTGGTACCGAAGAAATTAAAAAAGCTTTCGATGGTATTGATATATCTAAAATCTCAAAAATGTTAGATATTTCTTCATATACCCTTGAAGATATTATTTCATCTTTAATAAGTCCCAATAGAGACCCCAGAGATGAGGTGCCTAAACCTCTTTTAAAAAGTGATGTTTTACATATTGAGGATTTAAAAAAGGGAATGGAATTAGAAGGAACAGTGAGAAATGTCGTTGACTTTGGAGCCTTCATTGATATTGGTATTAAAAATGATGGCTTAGTCCATATTTCTAAAATGAGTGATAAATATATTAAACATCCAAGTGAAATATTAAGTGTGGGTGATATTATTAAAGTTTATGTAGAAGATATTAATTTAGAAAAAGGAAAAGTATCTTTAAGTTTAAAAAACAATTGATTTAAAGCGAGTGTTTCGTTATAATAAATACTTAACTAGGAGGTTTTATGGAAGAGTTAAAAAATAGTTTATTAGATAGAATAAATGTTAAAAACAGAGTCGGATTTAAAAATGTTTTAGATGAACAAAGTGAAGTAGTATTAGAAAGATTATCAGAAATTAAAGATGATGAAATATTAAAAAAAATAATAAAAGATTTAAGAGACTTAATCGAAAATAACGTTAATACTAATGATGAATTATTATTATTGATGATTGAGATAAGGGAAAAGAGAGATGGTTTAAATAATTATTCTTTTTATGATACGATATTTTCTACCAAAATTGAAGTTCAAGAAAAAATTGAATGTTTAAATAAAACTTTAAAAGCCACTAAAGAATTTCAAATCGATTACATTCATGATATTTATGATAATAGACTTATTCCTTATAAAGATTTAGCCAGTGATATTATACTAGATTGTAAATATATCGAACAAGCCATTAAGATTTATAATATGTTTTCGAGTATTGAAATAGATGAAGAACAAGTATTTATGCCAGTATTTTTAGAAGTTGCCAAATTAATGACTAAAGTAGAAGACGAAGATGTTTTAGATAATATGGCAGAACTTGCTAAAGATGAGAATTTATTAAATACGGGATGTACTACTAAGGTAGTTAAGATGCTAACCAAATGTAAAACTTATGAACAAGTTAATTGTATAACTTATCTATTTGATGAGTTAGATATCGAAGTAATTCCTTATGCTATTTTGGCTTGTAAATATTTTTTAAGGACTAAAGATGAAGTTATATTGAATAATTTATATAGTTATATTAAACATAATTTAAGAAATGGTTTGCCAATTTCTTTAGAAAATATTGAATTAATTACCAATGAAAGACATGATTTTAATGGGAAATATGCTTCTGGTATTTTGACAAATGATAAATTTATAAAAGCCAAACAAGAAGAGATTATGGCCGGCGTTTATAGTGATTCAAGGAAAAAATATCATGCTGATTTAATTAAAGATAATTTTATTTATAAATATGATCCTGAATTTTGTGTAAGGGCTGGGATGCTTGTTAATGAAGCCGAAAACAAGAAGAAAGCAACCTTTATTGCAGGTGCTTTAAAAAGTATGGCTGATTGTCATAAAATCAATGAAAATTCATATGCTTTTGGGGCTTTATTGAATAGAGTATATACGAAAGTTGAACTTAATTTAATTGCTAATTTATCTAAAAATGATAAATTAAATGCCTTAGGGGTAGCTCTTCCTCTTTCTAGAATTATCGCTTTAGAGGAAGAAGAATTTGACCGCGTAATTATTTGGAATGTTTGTCAAAATGAAGAAAGTAAAAATAAATTTAAAGAGGGACTTAATGATTTATATTTAGTAACGGAACCTCAAGAATTAAAAAAAGTCGAAAAAATTATTAATAATATTTTAATAAGTATAATTAATGAAAGTATTACTTATGATAGAGTGAAAGAAGAAAATAATTTAAGTGTTACGAGAAAAACATTAAGAAGATTGTTAAAAAGATAAGGAGAATAAAAATGGAAAAAGATAAATTTTTAAAATTTTTAGAAAGAGTAAAGAAAATAGATGACGGGGAATTTAAATTAAATTTTATTGGTAATAATATTGATATGGAAAAATTATTTAATGTTCCCGAAATAGTCTTAAATGAATTAGTGGAAATAAAAAATAAATTAGCGTTAGCTTATGCCATTGATTATGTTTTAAAGATGATGGAAAAAGAATTAACTTTAGATGAATTAAACGAAATATTGGAGGGCATAAATATAATTATAGAATGTCCAAAATATGCTTATTTCTTAAAGGAACACTTAACCAATGAAAAGTTTATTAAGGAGGGAAATTCTTTAGAAGGAGCCCGTTATATAACTAAGTGTCCTAATAGTGATTATATAAAATTTATTGAAAATATTTATGCTGTTGATAGATTAAAAAATAAGGATTTTTACATTGAAATAATTTTAAGATGTAAAAATGTGGGCCAAGTAAGATGGGTATATCAAGCATTTTTAGATTTTCCTTTACCTGATGTATTAGAATATGTCCAAATAATTATGTCTTCTAAAAATGTTAGAACTCCATACTTTATTGAAATGTTATTTGGTTATGTAAATGATACTAATAAAGAAAATGTACTAAAGGCCGCTAAATATTTAACGACCGTAAAAGAGGATTATAAATTAGAATTTTTATATGATTATTTTATGCATATGATTAAAAATGAAGAAAAGTTTAACTCTCAAAAAGCTGATCTTATTTTAAATAGTCCTAATCCTGGTATTGCTAAAAATGTTTGTTGGGCTTTAACTAATCCTCGTTTTGAGAGTAGAGGAATAGAGACTATAGCCTCTATGGTTTTATTGAATGCTCCTGCATCTTTAAATTTGGAGATGGTCGGGGCAGTATTATTTGGAAACAATTTAATTAAAAAAGGTCAAAATATTACGGCTTTACAAATTCTAACGGAAACTGAAGATAAAAATAAAGCCTTTATGGTTAGTAAAATTTTAACCAATAATAATGCTCAAGATTACAATATTAATATTGAAATGGCCGCGATTGCTAATAGTTGTTATGGTATTTCGGTTGATATTATCCATCTTTTAAGTGGCAGTTCTCTTTTAGCTAGTCTCCAACTAGCAGTTCCAATGGGAAGAATTTTAGCTGGGGAATATGATGAAGAAGACCTTTCATTTGTAAGAGAAGTATTAAATAAAGAAGATAATTTAGAAAAAGTAAAAGAAATGTTTAAAGAGGTTCTTAAAAGAGTTAAAACTCTTAAAAAAGATTCCCAAGATAGAGATATTTATATGATAAATTTAACTAAAAAAATAAATAACTTACTAAGTGTTTGTATGGGAAGAGATATCGAAATATTAAAAAATACTGGAAATAAGGTTAATCCTATATCGGAAGTTGATTTATTAATGTCTTATACTGCAAGTAAAAATGGTAATGAAGTTGAAACTTCTGAGTTAAAAGAAGTTTTAAAGAAAGTTAAATAGAAAAGGAGCTAAATTAGTTTCTTTTTTCTTTTAAAATAGTGAAAAAGAAGCAATATTATGGTAAAATATTCATTAAGGAAGTGATATTATGGGTTCTCGAACTAGATTTGCTCCATCTCCAACAGGATTTATGCATATTGGGAATTTAAGAACAGCTATTTTTGAATATTTAGTAGCCAAACATGATGGAGGAGAATTTATTTTAAGAATAGAAGATACTGATCAAAATAGAAAAGTAGAAGGAGCCATAGATTTTATCTATAATACTCTTAATCTTTGTGATATGAAAATAGATGAAGGTCCAAATAATGAAGGTGAATATGGGCCTTACATTCAAAGTGAAAGATTAGATTTATATAAAAAATATGCGGAAGAATTAGTAGAGAAGGGTGTAGCTTATTACTGTTTTTGTACGGAAGAAACCTTATCTTTAATGCGGGAAATTGCCGATAAAAAACATAAACCATTTATGTATGATGGAAGATGTTCGCATTTATCTAAAGAAGAAATTGAAGAAAAATTAAAAAATGGGGAAAAATATGTTATTCGTCAAAAGATGCCTAAAGAAGGAGTATCAGTTGTTCATGATGTTGTTTATGGCGATGTTAGAGTGGAAAACAGTGTTTTAGAAGACCAAATTTTACTTAAAAGTGATGGTTATCCAACTTATAATTTTGCTAATGTTATTGATGACCATTTAATGCATGTTACCCATGTTATAAGAGGTAATGAATATTTATCGCAAACGCCAAAATATAATTTATTATATGAAGCCTTTGGCTGGGATGCTCCAACTTACATTCATGTGCCAATGGTTTTAGGTAGTGATGGTAATAAACTTTCGAAAAGAAATGGTGATGCCTCATTCATGGACCTTTATAATGAAGGATACTTACCTAGTGCCATTGTTAACTATTTAGTTTTACTTGGCTGGAGTCCTAAAGAAAATAAAGAAGTATTTACGATAGATGAATTAATTAAAGATTTTGACACATCAAGAATTAGTAAAAGTCCGGCTACTTATGATATTAAAAAATTACAATGGTTTAATCATAAATACATCAATAATTTAAGTGATGAAGATTATTTAAAATTTGTGCGTCCTTTCTTAAGGCTCGATGTATCTGATAAAACACCGGAATGGGTCGATAGATTACTTTTAATTTATAAGGATCATTTATCTTATGGTAAGGAAATAAATGATTTAGTTGGCATATTCTTTAATGATGAAATAAATATTAGTAAAGAAAATGCAGAGTTCTTGCAAAGTGACGAAAATATTCCGTTAGTTATTAAAACTTATAAAGAGGAGCTTGAAAGTTTAAGCGATTGGACAGTAGAAAATATCGCCGAAGTTATAAATAAAGTCAAAGAAAAGACCGGAGTTAAAGGGAAATTATTATATATGCCAATTAGAATTAAAATAAGTGGTATTGAACATGGACCGGAACTACCTGACGAAATATATTTAATTGGGAAAGAAAAAGTATTAAAAAGATTATCTTAAAGGAGGCATTTTATGAATTTATATAATTCAACAACTCGTAAAATTGAAGAATTTATTCCTTGGAATAAAGACTGGGTAACTATGTATACCTGTGGACCAACCGTGTATCATTATGCCCATATTGGTAATTTAAGAAGTTATATTATGGAAGATATCTTAGAGAAAACTTTAAATTACTTAGGCTATAAAGTTAAAAGATGTATGAATATTACGGATGTGGGACACTTATCTAGTGATGCCGATACTGGTGATGATAAAATGGTTAAAAGTGCTAAAGAAGAACATAAAACTGTTTTAGATATTGCCAAGTTTTATACGGAGGCTTTCTTTAAAGATTTTGAATATTTAAATATTAAAAAACCCGAAATAATTAGTCCGGCGACGGAAAATATACCGATGTATATCGAAATAATCGAAACTTTACTTAAAAAAGGTTATGCTTATGAAGCGGGTGGTAATGTTTATTTTGATACTTCTAAATTAGATAATTATTATACTTTAACTAATCAAGAAGTAGATGATTTAATCGGGGGAGTAAGAGATACAGTTACCGTTGATGAAAATAAAAAGAATAAAAATGATTTTGTTTTATGGTTTACGAAAAGTAAATTTGATAGTCAAGAATTAAAGTGGGAAAGTCCTTTTGGCTTGGGTTATCCGGGTTGGCATATTGAATGTTCGGGAATAAGTATTAAATACTTGGGCGAATATTTAGATATTCACTGTGGAGGTGTCGATAATAAATTTCCCCACCATACTAATGAAATTGCCCAATCCGAAAGTTATTTAGGACATCCTTGGTGTAAGTATTGGGTTCACGGCGAACACTTAAATGATGAAAGTGGCAAAATGAGTAAAAGTAAAGGAGATACTTTAACTGTTAGTACGCTTATAGAAAAAGGCTATAATCCTTTAAGTTATCGTTTTATGTGCTTGCAAAGTCATTACCGGAAACAATTAACATTCTCTTATGCTTCCCTAGATGGCGCCGAGAATGCTTATAAAAAATTAAAAAGTAAAGTATTATCTTTAAATAAAGAAGGTAATATTGAAAGTGACAGTTATAATTTATATAATAATAAGTTTAAAGACACTTTAAGTGATGATTTAAATACGGCAAATGCTTTATCAATAGTCTATGAAGTATTAAAAAGTGATTTAAATGATTCAACTAAATATAAATTAATTAGTGATTTTGATCAAGTTTTAAGTTTAGATTTAACTAAAGAGGTTACAATAGATATAGATGAAGATTATATAAAGGAAATGATTGAAAAAAGAAATGAAGCTAAAAAGAATAAAGATTATGCTTTAGCAGATGAAATAAGAAATGAATTAGAAAAAAAGAGTATTATTTTAAAAGATACTAGAGAAGGAACAATATTTGAGGTGAAGAAATGAGATTATATGGTTTAGATATTATTTTATATGTTATTATCTTTTTAATCCCTCTTTGTGCTCAATTAAATATTAATGCTAGTTATAGTAAATATAAAAAGATTAATAATAAAAGACGATTATCGGGTTTTGAAGTAGCGAGAAAAATATTAGATGCCAATGGCTTAGATGATATTTATGTTGTCGAAACTCAAGGTAATTTAACGGACCATTATGATCCAACTAGAAAAGTAGTTAAACTTTCTACAGATATTTTTAAAGGGGAAAGTATTGCGGCGATGGCTGTCGCCGCCCATGAATGTGGTCATGCTATTCAAGATAAAGAAAATTATACGTTTATGCGGATAAGAAGTATGTTAGTGCCTGTTGTTAATTTAGTTTCCTCATTTTCATGGGTAGTTATCATTATTGGGATTCTTACATCTTATTTTAAAGTATTTGTTTTAGGCATTGCTTTAATTTCTGTAGGTCTTTTATTTCAACTTATTACTTTACCAGTTGAATTTGATGCCAGTAAAAGAGCAAGACGCGAGATTGAAAAATTAAAACTGGGAAGTAGTGAAGAGGCTATTGGAGTAAAAAAAATGCTCACTTCGGCGGCTTTAACATATGTTGCTAGTGTACTTACCAGTATTTTAGAAATATTAAGATTAATTTTACTTTTTAATAGTAATGATCGTTAAAAAAAGCATCTTGATTGATGCTTTTTACATGCCTTGATTTAAGAAATAGACTCCTAAAGTAAGATAAGTAGCATATAAAACCCAGATAAGATAAGGAATATTTAAGTAAAAAGATAATTTATATTTTAGATAAAAACGATATAATAAATAACTAACCATAACGAGTAAGAATAAAGTCCATAAAACAGTGAATCCCCGCCATTTTAGAACAAAGAAGAATACACTCCATAAAAGATTTACTCCTAAAGAGAAATAATAAGCAATATCTTCTTCTAAAGTATCCTTGTTATTTTCTTTAAAAAAATAATAAGATATGCCTAGTATTAGATAGAGAATACTCCAAACAATGGGAAATAAATAACCTGGTGGGGAAAATTTAGGTTTTAAAAGAACGCCATAATCAATTGAAGATGAGATTAAAAGTCCCACAATTGAACCTAAAAATAAAGGTAAAAATAAATAGAAAATCTTTTTAAAAAATTGTTTCATAATTTCTCCTAATTAATTGTATTTAGGAATTAAAAAAATATTCTAAAATAAACCTTTAGAATATTTCCATGAAAGTATTTTTAGAACTTTACTATTTAAATCATACTCACTAATAATTTTATTATTAATACCATTTAAAATATTTTGGTAACTTTCTTCGGGGTTAGAAGTAATAAGTAAATCATTCCCCGCCATTAAGGCTAAAACTTCTTTGTTGGCTATATCTTTTAAGGCATCCATATTTAAATCATCAGTTATAATAACACCCATAAAATTTAAACCACTCATAAGAAGATTATGAACTTCTTTAGATAGAGAAGCCGGATTATTTTCATCTAAACATTTAATAATATTATGACTAAACATAACGGCTTCCGCTCCCGCTTTTATGCCTGATTCAAATGGCGGAATGTCAACACTCAATATTTCTTCATAACTTTTATTATCAATTGATATTCCTTTATGGGTATCCGTATTATTACCATAACCCGGAAAATGTTTTAAAGTATATGAGACACTCGTATTCTTACTAGTTTCAATAACTACTTTAGCATATTCTGCTACTTTATCGGTATCAAGTCCCAAAGTTCTTTTATAAATGTAATCACTGGGGTTTGTCGAAACATCAACAACCGGAGCTAAATTTAAATTAATACCAAGTTCGGATAAAATATTAGATTTATTTAAAACATCTTCCTTTATTTTATCAAACCCACCTTCTTTATATAAATTTTGGGGAGATTTAAAATAATCTTTAACTAAATTTTTATTACTACTTATTCGGGTTACTGTTCCGCCTTCTTCATCAGAGGCAATTAAAAGAGGTATTTTAACATTGTTTTGAAGATTTTTAATCATCCCAATTACCTCATCTTTGGTTTTATTTTGAAAATCTTTTTCAAAGAAAACAAACCCACCATAATTATAATCACTTAAATTAT
Organism: uncultured Bacilli bacterium; assembly: GCA_947628485.1. Classification (GTDB taxonomy): domain Bacteria; phylum Bacillota_I; class Bacilli_A; order RF39; family UBA660; genus SIG200. The sequence goes on from CANRAA010000011.1 coordinate 14,373, forward strand.
TAGTATAATGGGGAAGAAGGACTTGTTTTATTTTATCTTCAATAGTCATTGTTTTTAATGTATTTAAAGCATCATTGTAATAATCTTTAAATATTCCCTCATATTCGGGTTCTTCTTTAAAAACTTCATAACTAATTACTTCACAAACTTCATTATCTTTAACACATTTTCCCTTTATAAGCGTGCCTATATCTTCTTTTATTTTTTTATTTAAAGTATAACTTTGATTATATTCATTAGTGATAATTGTTTTATTTTTATCAATTTCGGTTATTTTTCCCGAAAACTCTTGGATAACATCCTCATTTAGTTGATATTTTTCACTTAATCCTAAAAAAAGGACTAATCCCAAAATAACGATAAATACTAGATTATAAAACCAATTTTGTCTCATAACATCACCTAAACATTACTATTATAACACGTATATATGCAAAAATACGAAAAATTAAATCTAAAATGAATTGACTTTTTTTAAATTACTGAGTATATTAATGATTAGGGAAAGATAAAAGTTATTAAAGAGGATTATTAATTTAAAGACATAGGATAGGTTTTATATCTTATGTCTTTTCTTTTAGGAGGTCTTATTATAAAAGAAACAAAAACTAATGAACAATTAATTAATCATTTAATAACCAAAGGTGTCAAGGTTAAAAATAAAAAGCAAGCCTTAAATTTATTAGAAAGATATTCTTATTATGCTATAGTTAATACTTATAAGGATATATTTAAAGTAAAAGGAAAATATATTAATGGGGTTACTTTTGAAGAAATATATGCTTTATATGAGTTTGATAAAAATATCAAAACCATATTTTTAAAATACATTTTAGAAATAGAGTTAATAATTAAAGCCTTATTGGCTAATACGATAACGGAAAATTATGGTATAAAGAATTATTTGAAAACAAGTAATTTTAATTCTCAGGCATCTCTAACGGAAATTCAAAAATTAAGAAATAAAATTAATAAAGAAATTAAAAATAATTATGGTAAACATGATGCAATTACCCATTATAAAGATAAATATGGCTTTATTCCACCATTTGTTTTAGTAAAAATTTTGACTTTTGGCGAAATAAGTAAATACTATGGTTTGTTAAAACAAAGGGATAGACAAATGATAAGTAAATATTTTAATTTGTCGGATAAAGAATTAAGGCAAATATTAAAAATATTAGTCCTTATGCGAAATGAATGTGCTCATAATGAAAGAATATATACTTTTAGAAGTAATCTTTTTATTAATATTAAAAATATTAATAGAAATTATAAACATCAATTAAAATCTACTGATTTATTTATTGTTATGAATTGTTTAGAAAGAATGTTAGAACCATATGGAAACAATAATTTAAAAAAGGAATTTGAAAAAGAAATAACCAAACTTTCTAAAAGAATAAAAAGTATAGATGTTAATACAATTCTAAAATCAATGGGTTTTAAGACTAATAAAAAATAATTTATTGCATATAATAATATTAAAGAAAAATATTTTAATTATATCAATAATAAATATTTTAGAAAAAAGTATAAATAAATGTTGACTTTATATGTTAATTGGGTATAATTGTAAATGAGCAGTATCTAGGAAACTTTCGAAGCCCTAGGTCGATCGGATACTTGGCGCATTTAGTGCTGGGTCCTTTTTTTATTATAAATGTTAGGCAAAACATAAGTTCTTTTTCAGAAAATAGTATAAAATACTTGAAAAACTAATAAAAATGTGTTAAAGTATTACCTAACTTGAAAAAAGGGGGAAAAATAATGGGAAAAGTAAGATTAAATGTCGAAGAAACATTTAAATGTTTAGTTGAATATCGTAAGACTGGTGATACTGTAGCTCGTGATTTATTATATTTTGATAATTTACATCGTATTTATAGTATTGCCAATGAATTCAAAGGATTAGGAGTTGGCTTTGATGCTTTAGTATCTGAAGCAAGTATGTGTTTCTTTGAAATTATCAATAATTACGATATTACAAATACTAATTCCGATAGTTTTGAAGCTTATTTAGATGTAAGTATTAGAAATGCGGTTACTAAATATGTTCAAAAGGAGGGAACAAGAAATTGGTTAAAAGGGGCCAAAAAACTTGTTTCTTTAGAAGACATTGATGCTAAATCTTATCCACTTGAATCATTAGAAGAACAATTCTTTGGTAGAAGGGGAAGATAAGAAAAACAAAAGGTTACTGTGATGATGGTAATCTTTTTTAATTAAAAAAAAGAATTTGGTATTCCCAAATTCTCTAGTAATACTATTCTTTATGGTTTGTCTTTTCATATAAAGATTCAATCATCTTATTTATTGTTTCTTTATCAGAGTCTTCTAAAGCATAATATTTAGAAATAATATCATTTTCATTAAATAGCCCTTCAATATTGGTATTAAGAACTTTGGCAATTCTGATTGCAACTGGTAGAGAAGGAACCCGGGTATTCGTTTCATAATAAGTTATACTTTGTTGGGAAACTCCTACAAGCATACTTAATTTTACTTGAGTCATATTCTTTTTTTCTCTTAATAGTTGCATATTTTTAAAATCTAATTTAGTATCTTTTTTCATTTTACCACCTCTAGTTTTATTATGACCGATAATTTGCCTAATAACTTTTACTTAAAGTGGTAATTTTATGTTTTTTGTGCTATAATTATTAATAATATAGAGAGTAGAAAGAAATTGGAAAGTTATGAAGTGTATAAATTGCAATGAAAAAATAGATTTTGAAGATAACTTTTGCCCCAAATGCGGTGAACTTACAGCCAAAGGTTATAGTTATTATAAAAATATATATAACCGTGAAATGATTAATAAAGGTGATGTCGTAAAACAAAATAATCGTTTCTTTGCTTTAACAAGTTTACTTAGTTTAGGAATTATTATATTTGTATTAATGATAATTATTCGGGGTAATAATTTATTTAAACCAATTGCTTATATGGAAAAACAAATTACAAGTTATATCTATGGTTTTAATACTTCTCTTATTAAAACAGATAATAAATATAGTCAAAAAATAATTAATAATTATGAAGAGGCAATTAGTTTTATAAAAAAAGATTTTAGTAATCAATATTATAGATGCAATAGCAATTTAGAATTATCTAAGTTAGAAACTGAACTTGAGAGTGATTATGAAATACCTAGTGTGATGTTTTGTGATATATCCATAGAAGAAGCCAAAAAAATTAAAGATGTTATTGAAAAAATTTATTCTTTATTTCCAAGTATAAAAGGTTCTTTAACTAATTTTACTATAACTAATGCTACCACTAAAGATGAATATATTGCCAAGTTTCAGCCAATGTATCAATTTGTTAATATTAATGAAGATATAAAGGAATTTAATAAAGTTAATAAAACTCAAATATTAATTAATAGTTATTATTTTTTAAATGAAAATATTTTAAGTAAAGAAATATCCAAAGTAATCGATAAAAATTGGTATGTTAAAGATGCTACTTGGGAATCATTAATCGCTCATGAACTAGGTCATTATTTATCATTTTCTTTATACTTAAAAGAAAATAATTTAAAAAATATTACTTTAGTTACAAAAGATAATGTTTCCAAAATTAATGAAGTATTAGAAGAATATCAAAAAGGAGATTTAGCTAAAAGTGTTATTAACGAAGCCTTAGATAATTACAATATTAAATATCAAACTAATTTAGATATAGATTCTTTTGCCTTACAAATATCGGGGTATGCGGGTTCTAAAGATAAAAATAATAATTTAATTTATGATGAAATTATTGCGGAAGCTACTCATGATTATTACCTACATTTAGGTAAGTCTAATCCTTGTAGTTTAGAAATATTAAGAGTAATAAAAAATAGATTAGTAGGTGTTTAGATGAAGAAGTGTTTAAATTGCCATAATATGGTTAAGGAAGAAGATAATTTTTGCCGACATTGTGGTATAAAAATACAGGGTAATAATCATTACATATTAATAAATGTTTTAAAAGTTTTTGTCATTATTGGCTGGATTTTATTAATATTGTTATTTGTGGCATCATTTATTGTCTATAAGTAGGAGGATATAATGAAAGAAGAAAAAGAGTTAGAAGGTTATAACGAAAAAGTTGGCGATATATTTAAAAGATTGAAAACCAACAATTCGGGTTTAAGTGAAGAAGAAGCCTTAAGAAGATTAAAAGAAAATGGGGAAAATAAATTAACTGAAAGAAAGAAAAAATCCAATATTGCTTTGTTTTTTGAACAATTTTATGATTTTATGGTTATTTTATTAATCTTTGCTTCTTTGTTTTCAGCAGTTATTTCTTATATTCGTCACGAATCTTATATTGATTCCATAATTATAATTGTTATTGTTATTATTAATGCTATCTTAAGTTTTATTCAAGAGAAAAAGGCTGATGTTGCTATTGAAGAGTTAAATAAAATGTTCATTACTAATAATTATGTCATCAGAAATGGCATTAAAGAATCCATCGATGTTCGTAATGTTGTTGTTGGAGATATTATCGAACTAGAAGCTGGGGATTATGTCTCTGCTGATGCGAGAATAATAAGTTCAGATAGTCTAGAAGTTAATGAATCAACCCTGACTGGAGAATCTAAATCCATTAAAAAAGATAATAGTGATATATTGGAAGAAAAAGAACTATATGAGAGAAAAAATATGGTTTATGCAGGATGCAATGTTACCAATGGTCATGCTTTTGTGGTAGTAACAAATACTGGAATGAATACCGAACTAGGTAAAATTGCAAATAGTTTAATAAATAAAAAAAGTGATTTAACACCACTTCAAAAAAAAGTTAATAAAATAAGTAAAGTTCTTACTTGGATTATTCTTTTTATCATTCTTGTAATGATGGTCGTCGGATTAATCCTTAAAAATGATTTCTTTGATGTTTTAATGCTTTCTATTTCTCTAGCGGTGGCCGCGATTCCTGAGGGTATGTCTTCAATAATTACCATTATTTTATCTGTAGGTATGAGTGCCATGGCTAAAAGAAATGTTATTATTAGAAAGATGGCTTCCGTTGAAACTTTAGGTTCAACGGATGTAATTTGTTCTGATAAAACTGGAACAATTACTCAAAACAAAATGCTTGTTAAAAGTATTTATGTAAATGATACATTATATAATGATGAAGATAATATTCCAAATGCCAATTTATTTAAACTTTGTGCTAATATGTGTCATAATGTTATTAAAAATAATGATATTTATATTGGTGATGAAACGGAAAGTGCTATCTATAAATATTTAGAAAAAACAAATAGTTTAATAAAGGGGAAAAGAGTTAAAGAATATCCTTTTGATTCCGAAAGAAAAATGATGACCACGATTAATGAAATAGATGGTGAAGTTTATTCCTTTACTAAAGGTAGTTTAGATTCGGTTATTAATAACTCATCAAGTTACATTATTAATAATGAAATATATAAAATGACCCCGGAATATAAAGAAAAAATATTTAATATTGAAAAGGAAGAATCTCATAAATCATTAAGATTATTAGCGCTAGCTTATAAAAAAGAAAATATAAATATTCCGGAAAAAAATATGATTTTTATTGGTCTTATTGGAATGATGGATCCGCCAAGAGATAATGTCTTTAAAGCGATTTCAATTTGTCAAAAATCCGGGATTAAGCCAATTATGATAACAGGTGATAGTATTAATACAGCGATAGCCATCGCTAAACAAGTAGGTATTATTGATATTGATGATAAAGCTATTGAAGGTAAATTTATTGATAAAATGAGTGATGATGAACTAAAAGAAGCAGTTAGATATTATCAAGTATATGCACGAATTTCTCCCAATACGAAACTTAGAATAGTAGAATCTTTACAAAGTCAAGGCTTAGTTGTAGCTATGACTGGTGATGGGGTAAATGATGCTCCGGCTATTCAAAAGGCTGACATTGGTATTGGGATGGGAGTTACGGGAACCGAAGTAGTTAAAAAAGTAGCCGATTGTATTTTAGTTGATGATAGTTTTTCCACTATTGTTGATGGAGTAGAAGAAGGAAGAAGAATAACCGCCAACATTAAAAAAGTTATTCTATATCTTTTAGCGGGTAATATCGTCGAGGTTATTTTAGTCTTTGTTTCGATGCTTCTTAATATGGAAATGTTTACAACTTTACAACTTCTTTGGTTAAATTTAGTTACCGATTCTATTCCGGCAATTATGCTAGCCTTTGAAAAAGCTGATGAAAGTGTTATGGAAAATACGCCCGCTAATCATTCTAATACTACTTTTTTCACTCCATTTCTAACAGCAAAGATTGCCATTAGTGCTCTTTTTAAATCATTGGTTATGATAATATTGTTCTTGTACTTTGTTAAAGTTCAAGATGTAAATGTGGCAAGTTCTTTAATGTTTATTTTCTTAATTGGTAATGAACTTCTTTATTCATTTTCTTGTCGAAATTTAAAACATTCAGTCTTAAATAAGAATATTTTTGATAATAAAAAATTAGCCATTGGGGTTGGCTCAATAATATTAGTGCAAATAATTGTCTTATCAACTAGTTTTTCCAAATTCTTTATTGTAGAAGGAATAAGTATTAAATATATCTTACTTACTTTAGGAATTTGTTTCTTAATATTTGTAATTGGTGAGTTAGTAAAACCAATTTATGCTAAATTATTTAAAGATTATACGGAGGTTAAAAATGAAAGAAAATAAGGGAACATCATTTATTATTGCTGGAGGTATCATTGTTCTTGTCATATTTATGTTTGTAATTGCTTTAAATTTAATACCTAATTATGAGAGTAATTCTTATTATGTTAAAGTTGATGAGGAAATGAGTGCGAAAATTGAATCTATTAACATTATAAAAGGTAAATTAATAATTACTACTAGTGGTAATGCCATGGAATATTGTGTAAAATCAACTAGAACGGCTCCATTAGATAACGCTTTATGTTGGAAAGAAGTTAAAGATAATAAAGCTTCTATTTCAGTTTTTGAACATAAAAAATATTATGTTTGGATTAAAGATGAAGAAGGACATATTAGTAATTATATGAGTGTTAATTCTGATGAAAAAAATAAATAGAAAGGACTATTATGAACGAAGAAATAACTAACTGTCGAAATAGAGTATTTGAACAAACTTTGGCTATTGGAAAAAATATTCCTCATGCTTTAAAAACGGATGCTAATTATATTTATCGAGTAACAGGAATGAATCAAATTGCCGATATAATTACAAGTGGCTATGTAAGACCAAAAAAAGGTAAAGTAAAAGGTGGGCATGTTGGTGAAGTGTTTTGGACTCATGGTGGAGATAAATTATTTTATTTTGATGGAAGGCCAATTTTAGAAGTAGAAGTTCAAAAATTACAAGATAATCAAATGGGGGCTTTATCTATAAATGATTTATCAGCCTTTTATATTTTCAATAAAGAAGAAAATAAATATGTTAATAGATTAGAATTTTTTCTAAATGAATATTTAGAATATCAACAATCTAAAAAACCCGAAATTAGGAGATAATATTTATTTCTTAATTTTTTTAGAATGAATTATATAACCAAATTGGAATTTTTAAAATTTCTTTCATATAAAGAAATCTTTTTGAATAAATTAGATTATTAGGCCTATCACTAGCCATCCAACTTTGGGGAACACAAAATTTTACATTTTTATTTTCATTTTCGACTTTTAATCCTAATAAACAATAATTATTTTTATAACGTTTGTTTAAACCATAATCCCCATTATATAAACTAAATGGAATTTTTTCGATTTTGTATAGGTTAGCATTAGTATTTGATAAAAGTAAATCAAGAATATATTTAAATGTAGTAATTCTATTTAAAACATTATTTTTTTTCTTAATTTGATTTTCTAGAATGTTATTAAATTTTTTAATATTATTTTTCATAAATTTGTATCTTTTAGATTTAGATTTGATATATTCGGGAAAAAACATATCAATATTAAGTTTATGCAAACCGGCTAAATGATAAAAGTTTTCATTATTAAATTGTATAATCAAAGGTTTTTTATTTCCTCGATTTACAATATATACGTATTTTTTTATTTCTTCATAAACCTCAATTAATTTTTGTAACATTTTTTACCTCCTGATAATAAGATTATAGCATACAAACTAATGTACTTGCAAGAAAATTTTGATATTATTTTATAAAAAAAGAATTTGCTATTCACAAATTCTCTAGTAGCGGCCCGTTTGTAGTCGGGCAATTAGGCCTTCTATTTTGCGTTAACCTAATACTTTAGGTCGCCGAAGCTAGGCTGGGGCTACCATCTCCCGTCGTTAATAATATTTTATATCATTTTTTCATCAAGGTCAATATTTTTTTAAAAAGTAGCCTTTAGAAAAGACTACTCAAAATCTAATATTTTTCTTATATAATTTAACTCCCATAACTATACTTACTAAAGATAGGGTAAAAAATGTCATTATTAAATTGATGTTATCATAAGTTTGGGGAATATTTAGACCAAATAATTCATTGACTTCTGTCATTGTAAGTTCATGACCTGGGTCAATTTGTTTACTTTCTCCGTTAATGATCATTTCGGCTGCTGCAGAATCATCTGGAACCCAAATTGATGGATGATCTTCTGTTTCAGATGTATTAGTAATGTTGGCATTTTCTAAGGATAGAGTATTCTTTTCAGTAACGCCACTACCTTGTCCAAGTTCAATACCACCAAAACCATTACCAGAAACATCGATATTTCCAACAAAGGTTACATTTGAACCATTAATTAATAGTCCAGCATTTCCCCCAGTTAGTTTGATGTCTTTTAAAGTACCAGTAGTTTTATAGAATTGTAACACATAGATACCGCCCCATACTGTGTTATTTTTACTTCCGTTGGCTCCGAATGTTCCAACATATTTAATAGTATGGTTAGCACCATCAATAGTTACATTTCTAGTAATATTAATTTTTTCGGTTGTTTCAATATCTTCCCCTAAAATAATGGTATCGATATCATTATTTTGTAGAGCACTTTTTAATTCGTCTTGATTATGGATTGTATAACTTTCGGCATGAGCACTCATAAATGGTACTAGTAAAATGGTTAATAATGTAAAAATCATTAATAACTTTTTGTTCATCTTTATCCTCCTTCCTAGTAATTAGTTTGGTAAAAGTAAAATTTATTATACTTATTGGTAATTTTAAAAAAATCCCGTATTTACGGGGTAAAAGAGAGTTCTTCCATAAATTGGTTACGAAAAACTTGTCAAAAATTACTATCTTTAATATAATAATTACAAGGAGTGAATATAAATGGATGAAAAAGTAATTAGCCAAATACCTGAAGAATATAAACCAATTTCGATGTGGGGATATTTTGGTTATAATATTTTATTTTCTTTGCCAATAATCGGATTAATATTTTTAATAATTTTTTCACTTGGAGGAACAAGGAATGTTAATTTAAAAAATTATGCGAGATCATTTTTCTGTTATCTAATCATTATACTTATTCTAATTGGTATTTTCGTTTTAGTTTATGGGGGCAAAACGGCCATTGATAGTCTATGAGCCTAAAGGGTTCTTTTTAAGTTATGAAAAATTATAGTTTTTTAAAAAATAAAGAAATTGCCCATCGGGGTTTATATAATAATGCTAAGGGTATTTATGAAAACACTTTATCATCTTTTAAATATGCTCTTAAAAAAGAATACCCAATTGAATTAGATGTGCACTTAACTAAAGATAATAAAGTTATAGTATTCCATGATAGCAATTTAAAAAGATTGTTTAATAACAACCAAAAAATTAAAAATTTAACTTATGAGGAATTAAAAAAATTTAAATATCCTAATTCTTTAGATAATATTCCTCTTTTAGAAGAAGTTTTAGAGCTCGTTAATGGTAAAGTTCCTTTAATCATTGAACTTAAATATGACCGTAAAGTAGGATTACTTGAAGAAGAAGTAGTTAAGTTACTAAAAAATTATAAGGGTAATTATGCTTTAAAAAGTTTTCGTTTTCGAAGTGTTTATTATTTAAAAAAACATTATCCTCATATTATAAGAGGTCAACTTTTAAGTTATAAAGGATTTTTTTCTTATCTAATATTTAACTTAAGAATTTATTTAAGTAAGTATAGTAAACCTGATTTTTATTCTTGTAAAATTACTAATATAAATAATAAAAAAATAAGTAAATTAAAAGAAAATAATCTTATTTTAGGATGGACAATAAAAAGTAAAAATGATATAAAATATATAAAGAGATATGTTGATAATTATATTTTTGAAAGGAAGTAAATTATGAAAGATTTAGAAGGTAAAGTAGTTATTGTAACGGGAGGTACAAGAGGTATTGGTTTAGAAACTGTCAAAGCTTTTTTAGAGTGTAATAGTAAAGTAATTTTATTTGGATCTAAAGAAGAATCAGTTGTTAAAGCTAAAGAAGAGATAAAGAATTTAGGTTATGATGTAGATGGATACTTTCCTAATTTAAATAATCCGGAAGAAGTAGAGAAGACGATAAAAGATATTTATACTAAATATAAAAAAATTGATGTTTTAATTAATAATGCGGGGATGAGTGCCAGTAAAAAAATTGAAGATACAACTTATGCGGAATTTAAAGGTATTATGGATTTAAATGTTAATGCCATGTTTAATATGATAAAAAGTGTTGTTCCTTATATGAAAGAACAAAAAGAAGGAGTTATTTTAAATACTAGTTCAATGGTTAGTATTTATGGTCAACCATCAGGGGTAGGGTATCCGGCTTCTAAATTTGCGGTGAATGGTCTAACTAAATCTTTAGCAAGAGAACTAGCTCCATTTAACATAAGAGTTAATGCCGTGGCTCCTGGAATTACCAAAACGGATATGGTGGCAAGTCTTCCTGAAGAAATGATTGCCCCTTTAATTAAAACAATACCTTTAGGGCGAATTGGCGAACCTCGAGATATTGCTAATGCTTTTCTATTCTTAGCAAGTAACATGGCTAGTTATATTACGGGTGTTATTTTATCTGTAGATGGGGCAGCCAGAAATTAATTAAAATTAAAACCGCCATTTTGGCGATTTTTTTAAGCCATTATTTGACCACCATTAACATGCAGAACTTGTCCTGTCATATAACTAGAATCATCACTAGCGAGATAAATAAAAGTAGGACCAAGTTCATAAGGCATAGCGCCTCTTCCCATCGCGGCATCACTACCTAAAGAAGGTATTTTTTCTTTAACCCAACAAGCGGGTTGCAAAGGGGTCCAAAAAAATCCAGGGGCAATTGCATTTACTCTTATATTTTTTAAAGCCAGATTTCGGGCTAAGCTTCTAGTAAATCCCACAATAGCTCCTTTAGTGGTAACATAATCAATTAATTGTGGGTCACCATAAAAAGTGGTAATACTACTTAAGTTAATAATACTATCTTTACTATGTAAATGCGGTAATACTTCTTTAGTTAAATAAAACATCCCATAGATATTTACTTTCATTGTTTCTTCAAATTGGGTATCGGTTATATTTGTTAAATCATCTTGTTGGTATTGGACACCCGCATTGTTAACTAAAATATTGATTTTTCCAAAGCGTTTTAAAGTGCTTTCCACAATTTCTTTCGCAAATTCTTTATTTCGTAAATCTCCTTTTAATAAAAGACATTCCCCATTTAAAGATTCAATATATTTTTTAGTGGCCATGGCATCCTTATCTTCATCTTTATAAGGGATAACTACTTTGGCACCTTCTTTTACCATAAAAATAGCACAAGTACGGCCAAGACCACTATCACCACCCGTAATGATAGCCACTTTATCTTTTAATTTGCCGCTTCCTTTATAATTTGGGTTATCAAAAATTGGTAAAGGGTTCATTAAGTATTCCATTCCTGGTTGCGTATCTTGACTTTGTTCGGGTGCTAAAATTTTATAAATGGTACTTTTTATGCCTTTATCCCCACAATATTTGTAATAATCATTTCCAAAATGATAATCAAAATCCATAATATTTCCTCCTTTTTTAATTTATGTTTAATTTTAAATTTTGTATAAAAAATTAAAAAAAGGCCACCCTAAAAATGGTGAAGTATATGCCTAATGTTCATAGTAATATTTCTTTTGGTTTAGTTAATATTCCCGTTATCATGAATCCTTTAATAAGAGATAATGATACTTCTTTTAATCAACTCCATAAAAAATGTTTAACGAGAATTAACTATGTTAAATATTGTCCACATTGTAAGGAAGAAGTAAAAGATAAAGATATTATTAAGGGTTATGAATATGAAAATGATAAATATTTAACTTTTGATAAAAGTGAACTCGATAAATTAAAACCCGAACAAGAGAAAGAAATTGAAATTGTTTCTTTTATTGATGCGAAAGATATTGATCCTATCTATTTTGAAAAAAGCTATATTTTAAAATATAATGGGACAAGTAAAGCCTATGATTTGTTTTGTGAGGCTTTAAAAAAGGTAAAAAAAGTAGCTTTAGCGAAAACAGTTATTGGGAGTAAATTTTACTACTGTATTTTAAGATTTGCGCCCTTTGGTATTGTGATGACGACTTTGTTTTTTGAAGAAGAAGTAATGACTCCTGACGAAAACAAAACTGGGGAAGTTAAAGAAAAAGAACTCGATTTAGCCATTAAATTAATTGATAATTTAAGTGGTAAATTTGAACCCCAAAAATATGAAGATGAATACCAAAATAATATTAGAAAAGCCATTGAGGCTAAAATAAATGGTAAAAGTATTAAAGGAACAACTAAAAAAGATAAAATTCAAATTAATGATTTAATGGAAGCCTTAGAAAAGAGTTTGAAAAAGAAAAAATGAATATATGGCAAAACAAAAATTGGGGACCTATGTTATTAAGAGAAATACCGAAACCTTTTAATTCCAAAGATTATCTTTTTGAGATAAAATTTGATGGTTATCGTTCTCTAATTTTTGCAAGTCCTAAAGAAGTAATTATCAAAAGTCGTAATTTAATAGATATTACTTATTTGTATCCTGAATTAGAAAGTCTTAAAAAGATAGTTAAAAACAAAGTTATCTTTGATGGCGAAATTGTAAGTTTTCAAAATGGTAAACCCTCATTTTCCAAATTACAAGAAAGAACCCATTTAAAAAATAAAACTAAAATTAAAGAAGCAACATTTAACAATCCCATTACTTTTATGGCCTTTGATATTTTATATGAAGATAAAGATTTAACTAAACTTCCTTTAGAAGAAAGAAAAAAATATTTAGCTAAATATAAAGATAGTGATGTCTTTATCAAAACTAAATATATTGAAGAGCATGGTGAGGATTTATATAAAATGGTAAAATCCGAAAATTTAGAAGGCATTATTGCTAAACTAAAAACAAGTCCTTATTTAATAAATACCAGATGTGATTATTGGCTAAAAATTAAAAATTATCAGTATGAAACTTTTTATATTATTGGTTATGTAGAAAAAGAAGAAAATTATGTTATAACTCTATTACTAGGGGATAATACCTCTAGTCATCCTTTAGTAGGTAAAGTTAATATAGCCAAGAAAAGTCCATTATATAAAAAAATAAAGAAAGAAAAAATAATTAGAAAAGAAAGAGAAAATAATTTTATTAAACCTAAACTAAAATGTGAAGTTAAATATATAGAAAGAACTAAAAGTAATAGTTTAAGACAACCTGTTTTTGTTAAAGAAATAAAAAAATAAAAGGTTGATAGATTTGTAAATTTAAAAAAATTAGTTTGTAAATTTAAAAAAATTAGTTATTGACTAAACAAAGTAAATATTATATTATTTAATTGTAATGTAGAAGAAATATTTTTTATTTGTAATTAATATTCGGCATTTACAACAATTGAATAAAAGAATAATAATTATAAATAATATAAAAAGAGGTAAGGATATGAAGAAAGAGAACAAAAGAATAGTATTATATGTAACAATAATTACATTAGTAGTTCTAATTACCCAAATCGGGGGGGGGTTATTGTAATACCCTAATATCTTTAGTATTCATACCAAATAACTTAAAAGATAAACTAAATAATATAAAATATAAACTAAAAGAAATAATCAAGAGTAAAGAAGGAATAACATTAGTAGGGGTTATAACATTATTGTTAGTAATAACAATAATAAATGTAGCAGTAAAAGATACCCATGCTTATTATAATAGTGTAACCGACCCAGTTCAAATATTTAATGGTAAGGTAGGAAACTTTAAACCAAGAATAGATATATTTTATATAAAAGAAAATAATGTCCAACCAAAATATACAAATAGTAATATAAATACAGTATATCTAACCCCAGGAAATAATAATCGTAATTTAGATCAAGTATGTATAATAGAGACAAATAATATAAGTGATTGTACTAATAAATGGCAATCAATCCAACCAAGTAATCAATATAATTATACATTTGCCAATACAAATGAAGAAGGAGAAAAAGTAATATTTGGCTTTGTGAAAGATAGATATGGCAATAAATCAATAACAACTACAACAAGTAAAGATACCATAACCTATGATGTAACCCCACCAACAATAACAAGTGTAACAGCTCCAACAATAAATGAAACAAGTTTAACATTAAGTATAGAAGCAAATGATACAACAAGTGGCATATCAGAGTACTGTTATTCAACAAGTGATAGTACGAGTGAATCAAACTATATATGTGGGATAAATAATAGTGTTGTTGTAAATGATTTAGAAGCAGGAAAAGAATACAGCTTCTATGTATATGCCAAAGACAAAGCAGGCAACAGTGGAATAGCCAGTAGAGCACATTATTCATTTAAAACAAAATCAAGTAATCCATTAGATTATTTGAACCAATATAAAAATAATGCAAAAGGAGAACAAACATTACAAAATAACCCAGTAGGTGGACTATATAGATATTATGGAACATATCAAGAAGTAACAAATAATTATATATGTTTTGGAACAAGTAATGTAGAAACATGTAAAAATAGTCCAGATACATATATGTATAGAATAATAGGAATTCAAAAAAATGATAATGATAGTCTTGGATTAAAAGCCAATCAATTAAAGATAATCAAAGCGACCCCAGTAAAAGAAAGTGGTAATGTAAAAATCATAGCATGGTCGTCAGCAAATTCGGATATAAATTGGGATAATGGAAGTAATACAGTAAGACCATATTTAAACACTACATTCTTAAGTACAATAGATTCAACTTGGCAAGGAATAATAAGCAATCCAAAATGGTATATAGGAGATAATACAAGTGCTGATAGTACAACAACAGAAGTAAAGATACCATCAACAGGAAATTATCAAGTAGGTTTAATGTATGCGAGCGATTATTATAATTCATGGACATATAATGCAATTGGAAATACCGATAGTTGGTTACATATAACCCACGGAACAAGTAGTAGTTCAACATATAGTAGTCAATACGAATGGACCATGACTAGGTATGGCTACTACAGCGTTCTCGACGATTTCTATGCGTGGTTTGTGGGTTCGGACGGCTCCATGTTCTTCTATTGGTTGGGGAATACGTTTGCGGTTCGCCCAGTCTTCTATCTATCATCCAATATAAAGTTATCAGGTAATGGGACAGAAACTAGTCCATTCATAATAACTTTTACGAGGTAATATAATATATCGCCCAAGGCGGCAATATGGCGATGAATTAAAGGTGTGCCGGTTAGAAATTGTTATATTATATAAATCGATAATACCGGCACCGGTCGAGTGTTCGATATAAATGTTAAAGTAGAAACTGATAAAAATGTCAAAGTTAAAAGTATAATAGTTTAATAATTATTCTTAACTCCGGACAGTTTGAATAAATCCAGTGTTTATAAGTGTTTATAGATAATAAAGTGCGACCAAGTATTAATAAAAAAGGTAGTAAAAAGTTATAAAAAAGATAAATAAAAGTAAATAAAGGAAAAAAGTAGGCAAAAATAAGCATATAAAAAAACTGTCTGGAGGTAAGCTGAATGAATAAAAATATTAAAAAATAAGTTACTAGGGATTAGTAACTTATTTCATATATAAATACATTATATTTTCTTTAATTATAAAATATTTATTATTATAATTTACTTAGCTCCGGACAGTTTTGAATAAACCCAGTGTTTATAAGGGTTTATAAGTAATAAAGTGCGACCAAGTATTAATA
>CANRAA010000012.1 GCA_947628485.1 uncultured Bacilli bacterium
TATTTGCTACCAATGTATTTAGATTATCAAAAAAGAATGATGATTTTTCACTCATCACTCCTTAATGTTTAAGAACCTATTTAACCAGAATGGGAGAAATCTCATTCTTTTTATTTAGAATCACAATATAAAGAAGATGCTATTTTACAAAAAATTTTACATTATGGGCATTTATTTTACATTTGTACTTGTCAAAAAACATCGGGGGGGGGTATAATAGACACATAGAAAGGAATATGAAAATGAAAAAATTAAAATATTTATTAGTAGTCTTTTTAACAATGTTTATGGCTACTATGGGGGTTTATGCTGAAAATGAGTTTGTACAATGTTTAAATGGCAGAGAAGCAAGATGTGTGTTGGAAAGCAATGGATTGGATATGGAAAGTTCTGCAATTACTATCAATAGAGAATTAACCATCGATTTACAAGGGCATTCTTTTAATTTAAATCACACTTTATTAATTGGAGCCAACGGAAAAGTTACGATAACAAGTTCTACAACTGAAAAAGGTACAATTGATGCGACTACAATTGATAAAAATGCTATTGGTGTTAATGCGGGAGGAAGTTTAAAATTAGATAATGTTACAGTTAAAGGAAGAACTGAAGCAAGTTCAGACAAAAAGAATTATCAAGTGATTTTTGTGTCATCAGAATCAGGAACAACAAAATTTGAAATGACTACCACTTCAGAAATTACAGGTTATAATAGTGGTGTTGGTGTTGGAATAGATGGAAGTGGTAAAACAACGCTAGATATTGCCGGTACAATTACAACTAATGCTATGGCAATATCTACACATGGTTCAATTAAAGCAAGTCAAGATAATATTATAATTAATATTAAAGAGGGAGCTAAATTAACTTCTAGTGAAAGTGCGGCGATATATGCAGCTGGTTCTTCTACAGTTAACATTACTGATGGTAGTGTTGAAGGAAAAATTGGTATTGTATCAATGCAAGGTAAAATCAAAGTTTCAGGTGGTACAATAACTGCTACTGGAGATAAAGATATTAAAGTTGGTGATAGTGATACTGATTTTACTGGGGGCTCAGCAATTGTAGTTGATAATAAAACAGAAGGTGCTTATGCCACTAATGCTGCGAAAGCTGAAATTAGTGGAGGTAAAATAAATGCTTCAGACAAAACTAAAAGTGCTATTTCAGCATTAATTAAACATGAAGACCAAGGAAACGATGAGTTCGAAATAACCGGTGGTGTTTTCTCTAATGATATTAGTAAAGTTAATGATGGGAAATACATTAGTGGTGAACCAAATGTAGTAAGTTTAACATCTTCTGGTGAAACTAATTATTATATAGGAACTTCTACTACAGAAGTTGCTGAAGATGCCAAATTTGGAGATACAATTGATGTATTAAAAGGTAGTTTAGAAATTTCTAATGTACCAAGTGGTGTAACTGTTGAAAATAAAAGCGAAGGAAAAGTAACAGTAAATGGTCATGATGTAACTGGAGAAACTTCTTATACAGTTCCATCAACAAGTAGTGGTAGTCATTCAACAAATAGTTCTAATACTAATAGTAATAATAAAGATTATAATGTAACTGATAAGGTAACTTATGTTCCAAATGGTGAAGATATTGATATTAAAGGAAGTGTTGTAACCGAAACAAATGATACATATGCTAAAATGGTAAAACTAGCCCAAGATAGAGGATATGCTAAACTATTTAATATGTATGAAATCCATGAAGTAAATAATAAAAGCTTAACAAAATCATTAACTCTAACCTTTAATTTAGGAGAAGAGAATAATGGTAAATATGCATATATCTTACATTTAAAACATGATAATACTTATGAAAAATGGGAACAAGAAGTAGTAGATGGAAAAGTATCAATAAGTGTATCAGAGTTATCACCATTTATAGTAGCCTTAAAAGATAAAGAAGAAAATAAAGAAGAAAACAAAAATGATGTAAGTAATCCACAAACATCATCAATAAATGTAATAGCTTTAGGATTAATTAGTACAACATCATTAATCGGATTAATTACTTTAGTTAAAAAGAATAGAAAAAATATTTAAGTTTAATAGAAAAGGTGCTTAGGCATCTTTTTTAATGATGAAAATACCCCTATAAATTGCTTTTTAATTGATAATAATATATAATAAAGACAAGGTGATTTTAATGAATTTGATTGTAAATGGGCATAACATTTTTGAAATATTAATTGTCACTTTTTTAACTAGTTTAGTTTTAGTACCTATTACAATGAAACTTGCTCATCATGTAGGAGCAATGGATATGCCTAATGAAAGAAAAATTCATAAAGTACCAATTCCTAGACTTGGGGGACTGGCTATTTTTGGTTCCTTCTTATTAGGTTATATTTTGTATGGGGAAGTAACTACCCAAATGTTATCTATTTTGATTGGTTCATTTTTAATTATTTTAGTGGGGGTTTTTGATGATATTAAATCAATTAGAGCTTTATATAAATTTTTGGTGCAAATAATCGCGGCGGTTATTGTAGTTGTTTATGGTAAAATTTATTTTACGGAAATAACCTTTTTAGGTTTAAAATTAGAATTTAATTTATATGTTAGTTATTTTCTATCTATATTCTTTATTTTAGCCATTTCTAATGCCATCAATTTTATTGATGGAATGGATGGTTTATCTAGTGGCATAAGTTCTATTTATTTTTTAACCATTGCGGTTATTGCTATTTTACTTAATAGATTAAGTGGATTAGATATTATTTTATCTATTATTATGCTCGGAGCTACTTTAGGTTTCTTAGTTTATAATTTTCCTCCGGCAAAGACTTTTGTTGGGGATAACGGGAGTGTCTTTTTAGGTTTTATTATTTCCGTTATTGCTTTACTAGGTTATAAAGTAGCTACCCTTACTTCTTTAGTTATTCCGATAACTATTTTAGCCGTTCCGGTTTTTGATACCGTATTTGCTATCTTAAGAAGGCTTATTAAACATAGAAATATTGCCGAAGCTGATAAAGAACATTTTCATCATCAACTTTTGAAAATGAAATTTACCCCGAGAGTTAGTATTATAATTATTTATTTAATTAATATTATGTTTGCCGTAATATCTATTTTATATGTCATTGGAGACTCTAAAGATGTTATTATTCTATATGCTATCGCGGCTCTTTTAGTTTTATTTGTCGTTTTAAAAACCGATATTTTATATGATCATAAAAAGAATAAAAAGAGGTAATTTATGCAAGATATAAAAAAAATTCTATCCAAAAATTCTTTAACTAATCTGGTATTTATTTTTTATATAATATCGATTGTTTTAGATTTCCATCTATTTTATAATAGTATATCTACTTTAATAAGAGTGGTAATAATTACGATTTTATTTTTAATAATCTTCCTTTTTTATAGTAATAAAAAAGAAAAGAAGTTATTAATTGCGTATTTTTTAGCCTTAAGTGTCTATATTGTCTTGCATTTAATAAATGTCAATAATTTTAAAGTGAGTTTTATTACCAATTACCATAATTTAGATGAACTATTATATTTTTGGAAAATGTTAATGAATGTTTTTCTTATCTTTACCATCTATAAATTAAATATTAACAAAGATAATTTTTATAAATTAATTACTTTATCAGCATTTATTATTTCCGGCATTATAGTTATTAGCAATTTATTTAAAATAGGGTATACTTCATATAATTTTCTAAGACCGGAGTATAGTATTTTTGATTGGTTTAAAATTAAAAACATTTCATTTATAACTTCATCAACTAAAGGATACTTTCATTTAACTAATCAAATATCAGCTATTTTAATTTTATATTTACCAATTTTATTTATCTATTTAAAAGAGAAAATATCTTTTAGTAAAGTTATTACAATAATACTTGTCATAACATCTTTATTTATGTTAGGTACGAGAGTATCTAATTATTCGGTATTTATTATAATAATCTTAACATTTATCGTTTATCTCATAACTTCTTTAACAAGCAAAAACTTTAATAAATGGTATTTATTAATTTTAATTTTAATGGGGGGTTATTCTTATCTTTTATTTAGTAATGCCCCTCTTTTAAGCCGTAATCTTTATTATGATGCTTTATTTAAAGAAAAAGAGGCTAGTAAAGATAGTAATGAATATTATGAACTTTCTAGTAAACCCTTAAGTAGTTTAAGTAATGAAGAATTAAGAGAGTTTTTAGGTTATTTTAATATTGATGAAGACTTTTATAATACTTATTATCCTTTAGAAAATGATCGTTTATTTTATGAGAGTTTTGTAAGTTTAAATACAACTAAAATAAATGATACGCGTTTTTTAGAAAAGAAAGTTATTGCGAGAGTTAAAGAATTAAATGCTAATAATTTAGATACATTCTTTGGAATAGGTTATGATCGCGTTATCAATATCTTTAATATTGAGTCCGATTATGTCATGCAATATTACGCTTTAGGTATTATTGGGGTTATCCTTTTTCTTGGAGTTAACATCATTCTTGTTCTATTCATGGGATTTAAAATGTTATTTAACTTAAAAAGGTATTTTACTATGGAAAATATTTTACTCTTATTTAGTATCAGTTATTATCTTTTAGCATCTTACTTTACGGGAAATATTTTAAATGCTATTAGTACCATTATTCCCGCATCTTTCGTCATTGGTTTTGCTTTAAGTAATTTAAAGAAAGAAGAATTTGGAGATAATGAATATTACTTAGGTTTTAAAACAAGTACTAAAATTAAAGAAGAAATCTTAGATAAGATATTTAAAAGTAAAAAACAAAATATTATTTATAATATTAATCCTTTAATTATTATGAATTTCTTACATAATGACAAAGTTAAGAATGAAATAAATAAAAGTAATTATAATATTCCTGATGGAAGTGGGATAGTACTTGCCTCTCTACTTACGAGTCATAATATAAGAGTGTCTATTCCAGGTGTAGAAATGATGGAAGAAATATGCAAAATGAGTATCCAAAATAACTATAAAATATATTTATATGGTAGCAAAGAAGAAAGTGTAAAGAAAACTAAAGAAATATTAGAAGAAAAATATTCGAAAATCCAAATAGTTGGTTATCTAAATGGGTATAATAAAGATAGAAAGAAGGATGCTAAGAAAATAGCCTCAAGTAAATGCGATATTCTCTTTGTAGCTTTAGGTAGTCCTTCTCAAGAAGAATTTATTATTGAGAATAAAGAGTTATTTAAAGATATTAAAATTATTATGCCAGTTGGTGGTTCTTTTGATGCCATAAGTGGTAATGTTAAAAGGGCTCCGAAGGTATTTCAAAAGTTAAAACTGGAATGGTTATATAGAATGATTAAAGAACCCAAAAGAATAAAAAATTTATTTTCTTTAATTAAGTTCGGTTTTCTAGCATTACTCGGTAATTTTTGGTATAATAGAAAAGTAACGAAATAGGTGATTTATGAAAAATATAATTTATAGTTTAAAAAAATATAAATTTTTACTTTATGAACTCGTTTCCAGAGATTTTAAAGTTAAGTATAAAAGAAGTGTTTTAGGGGTATTATGGAGTTTACTTTATCCCGTTTTAACCATGTGTGTTATGGCTTTAGTATTCTCAAATATGTTTAGAGTTAGTATGCCAGGGGTAAACTACTTAGTTTATTTAATGAGTGGACTTATTATCTTTAACTACTTTAGTGAAGCATCGAACCTAGCTATGAGTAGTGTGGTTGGTAATTTTTCCTTAATAAATAAAGTTTACATTCCGAAATATATATTTCCTTTATCTAAATGTATTTTTGTGGGAATTAACTTTTTACTCACATTAATTCCTTTATATGCGATTATTTTACTTACGGGAACGGGTCTTAATATTTATCACTTATTGTTACCGTTTGCTTTTCTTTGTTTATTCTTTTTTACAGTTGGTATTGGTTTTATCTTATCTACTATTGCAGTTTTCCTTCGGGATATGTTCTACATTTATGGGGTAATGCTTACTTTATGGATGTATGTAACGCCGATTATGTATGATTTCGCGATGATTCCTGCCTCATTTCAACCGATATTTAAATTAAATCCTTTATATTGGATAATCTACTTTGCGAGAGATATTATTTTATATAATCAAATACCTCCAGTAAATGTTTGGATTTATTGTGCTGTATTTGCTCTAGGATTCTTAGGAATAGGGATGTTTGTCTTTAAAAAATATCAAGACAAATTTATCTATTATGTGTGAGGTTACTATGAAAGATACGATGGTTGAAGTAAAAGATGTTTCAATGCGTTTTAATTTAGGAATTGATAAAGGTTTTTCCTTAAAGCAAGGATTTGTTAATTTATTAGATCCTAAAATGCGAAAGAAACATAAAGAAGATAAAAAGAAAAATGAATTTTGGGCTTTAAAAGATGTTAACTTTACCGTTAAAAAAGGCGAAGTTATTGGTTTTATTGGCAGTAACGGGGCCGGTAAATCAACGCTTTTAAAAGTTGTGGCTGGTGTTATGAAACCTACGAAAGGTAAAGTAGAAGCATATGGTAATATTTGTCCAATGATTGAACTTGGAGCGGGTTTTGATATGGATTTAACAGCGCGAGAAAACATCTATTTAAATGGAGCCGTTATGGGTTATTCTAAAGATTTCTTAGATTCTAAGTTTAAAGAAATAGTGGAATTTTCGGAACTTGAAGATTTCTTAGATGTTCCAGTTAAGAATTTTTCTTCTGGTATGATTGCCCGTCTTGCTTTTAGTATTGCCACCATTGTGGACCCTGAAATACTAATTGTCGATGAAATACTATCAGTGGGGGATATTGCTTTTCAAGCTAAAAGTGAAGCCAAGATGCTTAGTATGATTACGGGAGGTACAACGGTTTTATATGTATCGCATTCTACAGAATCTATTAAGAAATTATGTGATAAAGTAGTTTGGATTGAACATGGAGAAGTTCAAGATATTGGGGGAAAAGAAGTGTGTGATAAATATATAAAAGCAATGAAAGGAAATTAAATTTTGAAAAAAGTAGTATTTTTTAGTAAAAATTTAAATATTGGTGGTATGGAAAAAGCTTTAGTAAATTTATTAAATGTTTTAAGCGAATATTATGAAGTTACTTTAGTTTTAGAAGAAAAAAAGGGTATTTTATTAAAAAACCTAAATAAAAATATCCAAGTTTTAGAATATCTTCTTTCCAAGAACAAAATAGTCATTTTAAGAAAGTTAATCAATATGGGAAAAAGAATTGTTTGGAATTTAAAATACCATCGCAAATTTGATTTTGCCTGTAATTATGCTACTTATTCTTATATTGGTTCGAGACTTGCTCAAACATCTTCTAAGAATAGTGCTTTATATATTCATAGCAATTATTATGGTTATTTTAAAGAAAATAAAGAAGACTATCAAAATTTCTTTGATAATCATCATATAAATAAATTTAAGCATTTAATCTTTGTTTCTAAGGAAAGTAAAGATGCATTTCTAAAAATTTATCCTGAATATCAAGATAAGTGTGTCGTTATCAATAATATAGTTGATCACTCTAATATCTTAAAAGACTCTTTAGAAAAAATTAATTTTAAAGTAAAAAGAAATGAGAAGAATTTTCTTTTTTTAGGAAGACTCGATAATAGTTCTAAAAATTTTCCTTTATTGTTAAATTCTTTTAATAAAGCGATCCAAAAAGATAAATCTATCAAACTTTATATCATTGGAAGTGGACCTGATAAGAAAAATATTGTAAAATATATAAAAGAAAAAGCATTAGAGGATAATATTTTTTTACTAGGAGAGAAGAAAAATCCTTATCCTTATTTAAAAAAGAGTGATGCTTTAATTATGACTTCCTTTTATGAAGGATTTCCGGTCGTCTTTTTAGAGGCTCTTGTTTTAAATAAACCTATTATGACCACGGTTATTATGCAAGATAATTATCTTAATATGCAAGATTATGCTGTTGTCTTAGAAAATAATGAAAAAGACATTGCCAAGAAAATATTAGGTTTAAAAAAAGAAAGTAAAAAATATTTAATTGATTTTAATGAGTATAATTTAAAAATAATTGAAGAAATAAAAAAGTTAGTCGAGGTGTAGTATGGAAAAATATATTCATTATTGTTGGTTTGGGGGTAAACCTTTACCAAAATTAGCCAAAAAATGTCTTAAAAGTTGGCAAAAATATTTACCAGATTATAAAATAATTGAATGGAATGAAAATAATTTTGATGTTAATATGACTAAATTTTCTAAGGGGGCTTATGAAGAAAAAAAATGGGCTTTTGTAAGTGATGTGGCCAGAATTTATGCCTTAAAAAATTATGGGGGCATTTATTTTGATACCGATATGATGCTTACTAAAGATGTGCATTTTTTAGAAGAAGATGAATTATTTGCCGGTTGGGAATCAGAGTTTTATGTAGCGGTTGGCGTTTTAGGAGCTTCTCATAAAGAAAATAAATTAATCAATGAATTATGGGATTTCTATTCAAATACGGAATTTGATTCAGAGATGATGTCTTCCGTATCTATTCCAGTTCTTTTAACCAATTTATTAAAAAGAGAATATAAATTACTCCCTAATCATGAAGTTAATCAAGAACTAAAGGGGGGGATAAAAATATATGCTAAAGATTATTTTTATCCCATTAGTTGTGATGATAGTCCCAATACTTTCACTGATAATACTTGTATGATTCACTATTATGTGGCTAGTTGGGTTGAAAGTAGCGCGAAAAGAAGATTAAAATTTCAAATTAAGTTTGGCAAAAAATGGGGTAATTGGATTTTAGATTTTTTAATCGGTTGTAAAAAAGTTTTGAAAGGTATTTTAAAAGTTATATTATATCCTTTAGTTTTACTTAGAAGAAAACGGTGGAAAAATACTCTATATGAAATTAAGAAAAAAGATTTTTTAGAAGAAGTTAAAAATGTAAAAAATAATAAGAATATTGTTTTTTACAATAAATTTTGGTTAGGTACTAAAAATGCTGCTTTAGAATTATTTGAAAATGCTGTTGGTATTGAAGAAATCGAAGATGAAAGAATTAATGATGATATTGTGAGTTATATAAGTGAGAAAAAAATTCCTTTAGTTATTTTTAGTGCTTTTGCTCTTGGTTGGGATGATTTAATTATTAAAATTAAAGAAAATTGTCCAAAAGTTAGAATTAAAATTATTTGGCATGGAAGTAACGCCATGAATTCCGAAGAGTATGATTGGGAATGTTTTAGAACAATCTTTGATTTATTAAACAAAAATATTTTAACAAGTATTGCTTTTGTTAAAAAAAGTATGTACGAATTTTATAAGGAAAAAGGTTATAATGTAGAATTCTTACTTAATACTGTTAATTTAACAAATAATTATAGTCAAAGTAAAAGTAGTGGTTTAAAAATTGGGTTATATGCCTCTGGGGATAGATGGGTTAAAAATTTCTATAACCAACTAGCGGCCGCTTCGATGTTTAAAGATGCCGTCATTGATACAATTCCCCTTACTTATAAAGCCATGCGGATGGCTAAAATATTTAAAGCTAACTTAAGCGGTTCTTTTAATACTTTACCAAGAGAAAAAGTATTAGAAAGAATGGCGAAAAATGATATTAATTTCTATGTTACATTCTCTGAATGTGCCCCTTTAATTCCTTTGGAAAGTTTAGAACTAGGAGTACCATGTATAACTAGTGATAACCATCATTATTGGACAGGAACCGAGTTAGAAAAATATTTGGTGGTTTCCAAAAATGATAATATTATAAGTATTTATGAAAAAGCTAAATATGCTTTAGAAAATAAAGAGACGATTTTAAAATTATATAAAGAGTGGAAAAAAGATTACGATAAAAAAGTGAAAAAGAATGTGGAAGAATTCTTAAAATAGGAGGACTAATGGATAACGAATTAATAAAAGAGATAAAAGATGCTGAAATAAGAGAACTTAAAAATATTCATAATAAAGGATATTCTAATAGCATGTCTTATGAAGAGTTAAAAAATTATTATGATAATTATCATAAATTTTTTCCTTTTATTAATCGTTTAAGAAAGTCAATTATTTATCGCTTATTAAGAAAAATAAAAAGACATTTTAATAAAAATAAGGTTATTCCTGAAAATGAAATTATAGTTAAAAAAGAAAAAACTTCTAATAAGATGCCTAAAATTCTTTTAGTAGTGGATGTTAAAGATTGGTGTTTTTGGAATATTGCTCATGAGATTAAAAAGAATTTAAAAGAGTTTGCTATAACTATTGTTCCTTTAGAAGAGCTAGATAATAATTTAGTAAAATTGTTCTTTTATGCCAAAGATTTTGATTTAATTCATTTCTTTTGGCGCGGGCATTTATCTTTCTTTAATGATAATATTAATTACATGAATGAATGTGGCATTAGTTATGAAGATTTTATGAATAACTATGTTTATAATAAAATTATAACAACCTCAGTATATGATCATTTATATTTAAATGATCCTGATTTTACTAACAATATGTTTAGAGTTGTTAAAAATTATAGTGTTAGTTCTAAAAAGTTAAAAAAATTATATGATGCTGAAGATAAAATAACTAAAAAGCCTATGATGGTTATTACTGATGGGGTTGATTTAGATTTATTTAAATTAACTAAAGGAAGAAATTTTAAAAATAAGAAAATAACTATTGGTTGGGTAGGTAATAGTTTGTGGCAAAATGGGCAAAATGATATTAAGGGCTTTAATACGATATTAAAGCCTGTGTTAGAAAGTTTAGAAGAAGAAGGTTATCCAATTGAATGTTATTTTGCGGATAAACAAACGAATTTTATTCTTCATAAAGATATGCCCGAGTATTATCAAAAAATTGATATTTGTTTATGTGCTTCTTTAAATGAAGGAACTCCTAATCCAGTTTTAGAAGCCATGGCTATGGGGGCGACGATAATTTCCACCGATGTTGGAATTGTAAAAGATGTTTTAGGTAAAAAACAACAAGAATTTATTGTTAAAAGAACTAAAGAAGATTTTAAAGAAAAAATTATTAAATTAATTAATAATTCCGAGTTATTAAAAGAGTTAAGTGAAGAAAATTTACACCAAATAAAAAAATGGGATTGGAAAATAATAACCAAAGATTTTCAAAAATTTTTCAAAGAAAATTTAAAGGAGGATTAAAATGGAAAAGGTAAAAGAAATCCTTAAAAATAAAGTTTTATTAAGTTTTATCATGGCGGCATTTTCTTATGCAGTGATGATAAAATCAGGCTTTTTAGGAGCTTATAATTTTTATTCTTGGGTAATATTTGCTATTTTAATTTTAGTGTTTTATAAATATAGTTTTAAAGAAGATAAAAATTGTCAAACGGGAGTCATAATTTTATCTTTAATATTTTCTTTTTTACTTGTTTTAGGAAGAATAATTAGTAATTTTGAATTAGACCCTTATAATAGTTTTTTAACCGAAATATTTAAATTTTCTTTTATTGTTTATATGATCGGTAATTTTAATATAATATATACTTTACTAATTAATTTATGTAGTAAACTTATTAATCTAGATAATAATAAAGTTTTAAATAAGAATTTTAAAAATAAGAAAAAGTTAGTCTTTATTTCTTCATTTTTAATATTTTTAGGAGTTTATCTAATTTATTTATTAGCTTTTTATCCGGGATTAATTAGTTCTGATTCTATATCGGAATTAACAATACCTTTTGAAAATTTTACTAATTTAAATGATCATCATCCTTTTATACATGTTTTATTTATTTCGGCATTTTACGAAATAGGAATGTTTTTATTCCATAATATTAATGCAGCGGTGGCTTTAATATCATTAGTTCAAGTGACAATTATGAGTTTAATTTTTGCTTATTTAATTACCTTTTTATATGAAAGAAAAGTAAAAAATTATCTTCTTGTCATAGTAGGATTATTCTTTACCATCATTCCAATGCATGGATTTTATAGTGTAACTATTTGGAAAGACGTTTTATATGGTTGTTGTGTCTTGCTTTTAACTATTGAAACTATTAAATTGCTTGAAAAAGATAAGATTACCTTAAAAAATTCAATTTCATTTATAGTAGTATCTTTACTTAATGTCTTTTTAAGAAATAATGCCATTTATGCTTATTTAGTTTTAATAATTGTGAGTTTTATTGCTTTTAAAAAGAACTATAAAAGTTTAATTTTAATATTTGCAATTGTTTTAAGTGTTTATGGCTTTGTAAAATATCCAGTATTTAATTATTTTAACATTAATCGTTCTTCATCTTCCGAATATATAGCTATTCCTTTACAACAAGTAGGAAGAATGGCTTTTAAAAATGTTAAATTTACCAAAAAAGAAGAAGATACAATTAATAAATTAATCCCTCTTGAAGTAATGAAAGTAAGTTATAATCCTATATCTGCTGATGGAATAAAATTTAATAAAGAATATCATACTTGGGTATTTGATGAAAATAAATTAACTTACTTTAAATTATGGGCAACTTTAGTAGTTAAACATCCAGTTGTAGCAGTCGAAAGTTATTTAACCAGCACTTTAGGTTATTGGTATCCAAATAATGTTATGTGGTCTGTTTTTAAAGATGTATGTGATAACGACCTTGGCATAACTAAAGATTCTAAATTACCAACAGTTCAAAATATATTAATTGATATGGAAGATAGAGGATTCCCAATTCTTTCTATGAGTTGGAGTATTGGTTTATGTTTCTGGACCTTATTAGTATTTGCTTATATTACGAAAAAAAGATATAATTTTAAATATTTATATCCTTATGTTCCTGTTTTAGGAATTTGGATTACGATGATGTTGGCTAGTCCTGTAAGTGGAGAATTTAGATATGTTTATGGGGCTTTCTGTTCTTTACCTCTTTTAATTCTTTATCCTTTTATTCTCAAAAACAAAAAGGCTAAACAATAAATCTAGTTAGCATATAAAGCCAAACAATGGCACTTGAAAATATGATGGTCATTAAATAATTGTAATTACCAAATATTTTCTTTTTATTTGATTCTATTAAGAAGATTATTAAAAATAAGATTGGGACAAAATATCTTCCTTGAATACCTCCCACAATATTATTTCCCACACTGTAGAAGTTTGCGGTACATTGAATGTATATAGCACTACTAATTAAGCCTATGATAGCCAGAGATATCAAAGCTATAAACCATTTTCCTAAATTATTAATTTCTAGCTTTTCATCATCATATATATAAGCTAAAATTCCCACAATATTATAAAATAAGGAGAAAAGAGTGGGAATATTTAATTGGGTATGATACATCGTAGTGCCTACTAGTAAACATTCAAAATAATGGAATCCTTCAATTACAAAAGTTCTAACTAAAATAATAGCATATTCAATTAAATTATGGAAAATAAATTCTTTTTGTAAATTTGATTGAACATAGGCAATTTCAAATATATTATTAGTGGTATTCATCCATAATAAACTTACGATAATAGAAAAAATAATTGTGAGTAGGCAAAAGATATTTTTTTCTTTTAAACTATTTTTATATTTATCCTTGGGAATTAAAAATAATAAAAAGACTACAGGTAAATAAACTATTTTACATAAAGAAATAGTAATAGCTAGTATAAATAAAGCCGCTTCTTTCCTAAAATTAATTTTATCTTTTTTATTTAAGCAAGAAAATATTAAAGCAATCAATAATAAAAATATGGCATTAGTAAAGGCATCGGCTGAAAGAGTAGTGGCACATTGGAGCATATTAGGAGAAAGTAAAATTAGCATTACGACCATTTTACCTTTGGGAATAATTTTTAAAGCCATAAAACCAATCAAAGCATAAAACAATAAATTAAATATTCGCCCTAGTATTCCTAAAGTATAAGGAGTAGCATTAAAAACTTTTCC
Source organism: uncultured Bacilli bacterium (assembly GCA_947628485.1). GTDB lineage: Bacteria > Bacillota_I > Bacilli_A > RF39 > UBA660 > SIG200. The sequence continues at coordinate 13,838 of CANRAA010000012.1, forward strand.
TAAAGAAAAACCTAAGACTTGTGGGATATATTGAATAGGAGAATAAAGAGCTGTGTTAGAGTAAGAATCGGCAAAATCATTTCCATACTTCATTACTTCATTAGTCATCTTAATACTCATCATATCTTTAATATGGTGATATTTTATCATGGTATTATTACTTCCGACAATTTGAAAAGTCTCTTTTAAAGAGGTTGGTAAAATACTTCCAACTTTATTGTTATCTGTTGGTGTTATAAAGACGCCTTCACTAATTTCATAGATTCGATAGTAATGATTATGTTCATCACTTCCGGTAAATAAAGGGGATAAGAAGATATAAACTATACCTAATAAAAGACAAGTAATTAAATATATTTTGGGAATATTAAAATTATCTTTTAATTTAAATTTAACAAATACTAATACTAAAGATGTAATTATAGAAATACCTAGAAATATCATAAACATTAACTTTATATTAGGGGCATCCGCAATTTTTAAATCATAAATATTTAAGATAGCAAAAACAAATAATCCTATAATTAATATTAATAAATATATATTCTTGTTTATTAAATCTAATGTTTTTTTCATAATCATCTTCCTTATCTCTAGTTAGATTATAGCAAATATTATTTTAATAATCTATATTTACTAGTTTACCCGAAAATAAAATTTATTTACTTAAACAGGTTATTCGTATTATAATGTTATTGTATTTATAAAAATTATGGAGATTAGTATGAAAAAAATAAAAGTAATGAGTATATTTGGCACAAGACCAGAAGCTATTAAAATGGCTCCTTTAGTAAAAGAGTTAGAAAAAAGAAGGGAAATTGAAAGTATTGTTTGTGTAACAGCCCAACATCGGGAAATGCTTGATCAAGTTTTAAATACTTTTAATATTAAACCAAATTATGATTTAAATATTATGCAAAGTGGCCAAACTTTAAGTGATATTACTACTAAAGCTTTACAAGGTTTAGAAAAAGTTATTAAAGAAGTAAAACCTGATTTAGTTTTAGTGCATGGGGATACTACGACGGCCTTTGCGGGGGCTTTAGCAGCTTTTTATAATAGTATTTCTATAGGACATGTGGAAGCTGGGCTTAGAACTTATGATAAATATAGTCCATATCCAGAAGAGATAAATAGGCAAATGATTGATAGACTAAGTGATATGTTATTTGCTCCGACAAATGTTAGTAAAAATAATTTACTTAAAGAAAATGTTCCTGAAGAAAATATTTATATTACTGGTAATACGGTTATTGATGCCCTAAATACAACAGTAAGTGAAAATTATCATCACAAAGAATTAGAATGGATTAAAGATAATGAAAGAATGATTTTACTTACTTGCCATAGAAGAGAAAACTTAGGTAGTCCTATGATAAGAATTTTTGAAGGTATCAAAAGAGTAGTGGAAGAAATACCAGATATTAAAGTAATATATCCTATACATTTAAATCCTTTAGTAAGAGAAGCTGCGAATAAAGTTTTTAAAGGAATGGACAGAATTAGATTAATTGAACCTCTAGAGGTTCATGATATGCATAATTTTCAAAATAAGGCTTATTTGGTTTTAACTGACTCTGGAGGATTACAAGAAGAAGCTCCATCTTTAGGAAAACCCGTTTTAGTTTTAAGAGATACAACCGAAAGACCTGAAGGAATAGAAGCCGGTACTTTAAAATTAGTAGGTACGGATACTAATACCATATATGAAGAATGTAAAAAGTTATTAACCGATAAGAATGAATACGAAAAAATGAGTAAAGCCTCTAACCCGTATGGTGATGGTAAGGCTAGTGTTTATATAACAGATGCAATTATTGAAAGATTTCAATAATTGCATTTTTAAAAATTGCATGTTAAAAATCTTAAAAATTGCATGTTAAAAATCTTAAAAATTGCATGTTAGAATAATATATGGTAAAATATATTATGGAAGGTGACTAATATGGAATACGAAAAAAGTAAATATTTACCACGACTAGTTGATTCTAAATTAGAAGATTATTTACAAGTTTTTGGGGCTGTATCTATTGTTGGCCCTAAATGGTGTGGAAAAACTTGGACGGCTTCAAAATATGCAAGTAGTATTATTTATTTGGATAATGAAGATATATTTGAAAAAGCTTATTTAAATTTAGAATTGGTTTTAAATGAAAAAAGCCCAGAATTAGTAGATGAATGGACAAAAATTCCTCAAATTTGGGATAAGATTCGAAGAAAATGTGATGAAAGTTCAAATTCTGGAAAGTATATTTTAACTTGTTCATCTAAATTGATAGATAAAAAGAAGAAGAAAATATTCCATTCGGGAGCTGGTAGAATAGGAACTTTAAAAATGTATCCTATGTCATTATATGAATCTAAAGTATCAACAAGTGAAGCATCATTATTAGATATGTATAATGATACTCAAAAAGATAAAAATGTTAAGGTTCCATCACTTGAGGAAATTGCCACTTTAATTGTTCGAGGAGGATGGCCAAGAAATATAGATGTTGATAAAAAACATGTGGATTTAATACCTAAAAGTTACATTGAATCAGTATTAGATAAAGACATAGATGATGATAAAAAAAGAAATAAAGCAAAAATGTTAATGTTTTTAAAGTCATTAGCAAGAAACGAGTCTACAATAGTTAGTAATCAAACATTATTAAAAGATATAGAAGACTATTCAACTAATGAGGAATTAATTGAATGCAGAAATACTTTATCAGAATATATTGATGTTTTAAAAAGGCTATATATAATAGAAGACCAAGATGCTTATAGTAGTAATTATCGTTCTAAAGAAAGAGTTGGAAAATCTCCAAAAAGACATTTTACTGACCCATCTTTAGCTTGTGCAGTTTTAAATTTAACTAGTGAAAAATTAATGAAAGATTTAAAAACTTTTGGTTTTATGTTTGAATCATTAGTGGAAAGAGATTTAAGAATATATGCGGAATATTTAGGAGGAAAATTATATCACTTTAGAGATAATGTAAGTGGTTTAGAAGTGGATTCTATTATTGAATTTTCAGATGGCGAATATGCGGCGTTTGAAATAAAACTTGGTAATAATGAAGTCGAAGATGCGAAGAAAACATTATTAAAATTTGCGGATAATATGCTTGTTAAACCAAAGTTTATGGCAATAATAACTTCCAACTCAACTTATGTGGCTAAAGACCCAGAAACGGGTATTTATATATTGCCAATTACGGCTTTAAAGCCTTAGAAAGAAGGTACTATGAAAGATAAAATATCTAAACTAGTTAATGTTTATAAAAAATATGGTTTTGTTGGTTTTATTAAAAAATGTTATCGTTATGTGGTAGCTAATTATTTAGATAAAGTTAGTCTAAGTGTCTTTTTGTTCCCAAATAAATATAGGAAGATTATTAAAGACATTTTAAATGGTAAATATGAACGAGTTATTTTATGGCGTTCTTCTTTTGGCTATAATGTTCCTTTATTTCAAAGACCACAACATATAGCGAATAACTTAGTTAAAAATAAATCTTTAGTTTTATATGAAGTTACAACCATGACGGATAAAGTTAAAACTATTAAGAAACATCATGATAATTTATATTTAGTTAATTTTAATAATATTTTACTTAATAAAATATTAATGAAAGAGTTAAGTAATATAAATAAACCCAAATATATTGAACTGTACTGTACGGATTGGAAATTAAGTGTGGAAAATATTCAAGATTATTTAAATAAAGGTTATAAATTTATTTATGAATATGTCGATCATTTAAGTCCAGATCTTGCCGGGACTAAAGATTTACCCAAAAATATTTTAGATAAATATAATTTTGTGATGGAAAATAAAAATGTTTATGTGGTAGTAACTGCAAAAGAACTAGAAGAAGATGTCATTAGAAAAAGAGGTAAAGATAATTTAGTATTATCCACAAATGGGGTTGATTATAACTTCTTTAAAGAGTGGGAAGATTACAATTTAGAAAAAGAATATTTAGATATTATTCATAATGGTAAAATAAATTTATGTTACTATGGGGCTTTAGCTAAATGGTTTGATTATGACTTAGTAAAATATATTGCTAAGAGTAATAAATATAATATTATCTTATTTGGAATTAAATATGATGATAGTTATGATTTAAATAAGATGGACGAAGTTGAAAATGTTTATTTTTTAGGGTCAAAAGATTATCAGTATTTAAAGTATTATGCTAAAGAGTGTGATATTTTAATGATTCCCTTTGTCCTTAATGATATAACGAAATCAACTAGTCCCGTTAAAATATTTGAATATATGGCCTTACATAAGGGCATTGTCACAACTGATTTAAGAGAATGTCGAAATTATAAGTCTGTTTATATTGGAAAAGATAAAAAAGACTTTTTAGAAAAATTAGAGATAGTTTATAAATTAAGAAATGATAAAGAATATTTAAAATTATTAGATAAAGAAGCTAAGGATAACGACTGGAGTATTAAAGCCAAAAGTATTATTGATTTAGTTAAAAAAGATGAGAAATAGAAACAAAAGAAATCATTTATTCATATATTTATACTAGAGGTGGATTATGAATTTAAATGATTCTTTATTTAATAAAGTAGAAAAGAGAACGAAAGTAGATAAAAATACGATAATTAGTCTTGCCGAAAAGTTACAAAAGGGAAATATGAAAGATGAAAATACTTTGAGAGAAGTTATTGATACTTTAAGTAAAATGACCGGTAAAAAGGTGAGTAAAGAGCAAAGTGATAAGATAATTTCGAAAGTTATCGGTGGAGATGTTCCAAAAAATATTGATAAAATGTTTTAAATCAATTGCATTATCTTGTAAATTGTGATAAATTAATATAGTAAGAATAAAGAGGTGTGTTTACACATGGAAGAATTTTTGAATAAATTATATAATTATGAATATTTTGGAACTTATCTAATGATTTCCATTGCAGTTTTAGTCTTAATATTTATCATTATTTTAATATTTGGTAAAAAAGACCAAAAACATAGAGAAATTGAAGAAACTAAAAAATTACAACAAATAAATGAAAATACTTTAAATGGTTTTAAAGAAACAGGAGAAGGTATTCCTCTTAATGTAGAACCTAATTTAAGTGCGCCGGTAAATACTCCGGTAGCAGAGAATCCCGTTATTCCAATGCCTAATTTAGAAAATGATACAATCATTGTGCCAACTTTAGATATTAATGAAAGTTTAAATAATGTGGCACCCGCAACCTCAGTTAATCAAATGAATAATGAAGTACCAAGTGTTGAACCAATTATAAATATACCTGAAAATACGATAGTTAATCCTGTTAATGAGGCTAATAATTTAAATGCGACAATTAATAGAATAGATAATCCAAATGTTATGTCTAATCCAATGCCTACATTTGAGGCTCCCAAAGTAGAAGATATGCCTAGAATGGATATTCCTGAGATGATGGAAATGCCAAAAGTAGGTGAGGAAGAAGGACAACCAATTTTGGCCAAAGAAGAAGAACAACCATTTAATTTTGGAACTTCTGAGGTTAAGGCAGAAGAAACTGTGGATGCTCCATCTCTTGCTAGTGTTCCAGAATTTAATTTTGATTCAATAGTGCAAAAAGTTAATGAACCTCAAAATGTTGAAATTCCCAAAGAAAGAGAAGTATTTAGTTCGGTATATACTCCAGAAACTCAAAAAGAGGAGTCAATTGAAATGCCTAGCATTAAAGAGGAAGATGAAGAAGATATTGAACTTCCAACTTTAAAAAAAGAAGTAGAAGATGCTAAAATAAATGATTACAATTTAAATGATTTAACGGGAGAATTTTATACAATTAATAAATAATTAGAGCTTAGTCTCTTTTTTTTAATATATTTTTTCTAAAAATACTTACTTTCTAAAATGTTTATGGTATAATGATTATAGATGGTAGAAAGAGTATATTAATTATGAAAAGATTTTGTTTTATACTAATATTAATAATGATGTTTTTTAATATAGATGTTGTTAGGGCTGAAGGTTGTGATGATGTTACTTTAAAGTCAAAAGGTAATCCAGGGGAATCAGGACTTTATTTTGGTGAATATCAAGTATATAATTATGAAGTCTATGTTAATGGAACTTCTAAAACTGCTATTTGTCATGACCCTGGTGTTCATGCTTGGGATAATGGAAATGAAACTTTAAAATGTTTAAGAGTTGTAGGAGATCCCACCAGTACCGATACAGTTCAAAATATTTTTGATGCCGGGATTAATAACATTATGAGCGATACTACCAATCATAATAAATGGTTAACTATTAATTTTTATCAATTATTATTTCCTACTAAAGTGGATGTTCGTTTTGCTAATGGTGATTTGCATTCAAAACAAGTATTTTATTTTGAGTATCAAGTTAATAGATATTTAGATGAAAGTAATAAAGATGCTAATGCTGTAAGTTTAAGAGAAAAAATTAAAACTTTAAAAAGATATGCTGGTACAACAGTGGGAACTTCTTATAATGTTTCAAATAGTTATTCTAACTATAATAATGAAGCAAGTAGTATAAATGGAGTTATTTCTAAAGTTTTAAATGCTTTAGATGCGGCGATTAATTATGCTGAAAATGGTGGAACAACTATAGAAATTACTAAAAACCCTAAAAGAACAAAAAGTTCTACTGAAACCGAAGAAATTAATAAATTTACTTATAATTTAGATGTTAATAATTTTAGTGAAAATGGGGAAATATATTTAGATTATTCATGTACAAGTGGTTGTAGTTATGTAACAAGTACTAAATTTTATTTAAATGGCAATGAGATTCAAACTGGGAATTTATCTAGTACTAATATTAGAACTTTATTAACTGAAGAAATAGGAGAAAGTGGAGAGAAAAATTACTCCGGAGAAGTTGAATTTGTTATTGAATTTACAGGACCTAAAGTAGAAGAATGTAGTGATACTACTTATAATTTAAATTTAAGATATAAAGATAGCAGATTAGAAAAATATTCTTATGAAGTATCTACAGGTGAAAGAGTTGGAGAAAATCAAAGATTATACGTTTTAGGTAATACTAATTCGAATATTTTTAGAACAACAACATTAAGTAATAGTTTTAAAATGTGTACCAATGATGCTGATGCTGGTTCTTGTAAAACCTATATATCTAATGTTTCTTGTGAAGTTTGCAAAGAAGATAATAATAAAATTGAAATAAAAGAAGGCTATGATGAAGAGGATGTTTGTGTAAATCCAACTGAAGATAAACTTGATATCAAGAAATGTGTTGCTAATGATGGAGCGGAAGATACGGCCGGAAACACTCATAAAAAAGCTGATTTAACTGTAGAAGCTGGTCAAAACAACTTTGTTGCTACTGGAGAAGGAAGTGGCATATATTGTAAAGAAGATTTTATGATAGAGTTTCCTGGTTCTAAAAAAGTTGATAGTGGGCGTTATTTTACTTTAAGAGCTAAAATAGATGGAACAGAAAGTTGTTATACATCAAGAATAAAAGATAATGGAAGTGTTAATGCGGAAGTTAAGTCAGAAGCACGAAGTACTGTTGATACATATCAAAAATATTCTAGAGCTAAAGAATTGTTAGCTTGTTTAAATGATCAAAAATCTTGTATCAAAATAGCATATTATGTAGTAGGAGAAGTTTGTCGTACTACTCACAAGTCATATTGTTCAAAATACGATCCTGAAACACATGAATGTATAGAACATGGTACTCGTACAATTAATTGGTATAATTATATACCAGGAATTGGTGTTAGTTGGGATTATGATTATTATGATCCTGATTCTTGTGGTATAATCCATGGTTCTGATCATATTAATCACGAAGAACCATCCCTTGCTAGTTGCCATGCCCCAGGAGAAGAATTGGATTTCAACCCTCAGGCAATGGCTGAAAATTTAATGCCTACTGTTCAAGCATCTTTGGGTCGTCAATCTCAATTTAGTTGTAGCTGTAGTGGTGATGCCTCTAAAGGCGGAACATCTTGTAGTTGTAGTGGACCTGGTGCTACGGGATTTACAGCCGGTCTTGGTACAGGAGCTATGTGGTCAACATTACAAGAATTTAATAAAGTAGTAGGTTTCTATACTGGGGGACTTAGTATGGGTGGAGAAATAACTGATGGTTCTAGTGGTTACACTGGTGATGGAAGAGGTTCTTATGGTGTAATGGTTAACCCATATCCATTTGGGGGATGGCAAATGAATTATAACTTTAAGCCAGAATTATATTATTGGTATCCAGAACCTTATATGAATGATATTAAAGATAATGCTTTTGAAAAGACTAAAGAGTCGATGACAAGAGAGCCTACAGAGTATTGTGCAGGTGATGTTTCTAAAGATTATAAAGAATGTAGCACCGGTTGGACTACTACTTTAACTGAAGGTAATGGTGGCGTTAATATTGATAAAGCTTGTGCATGTACTACTGATGGATGCGTAAATTATACTTATGTTTTAAATAATGCTAAATATATAAAACAATCAGAAAAAGGAACAGTAGAATATATTACTCCAACGCAATTTTATACAATTTATCCAACACCGAATATTGGTATGGCTCGCCCTGGTACGGAAATACCAAATGGTGACGAACTAACTAATGGTTTACCAGTATCATTAAATACCGAAAGTGGGCCAAGAAATTATCTTTTATGGTTCGAAAATTTAGGAGAATATTTTGATGGTGATAAATTAGGACGTATTTGGGGAGATTATAATAGTGTAATTTCTACGACTTTACTTGCTCAAACTAGTGAAGCTTGTGGTAATGACAATCCGGCTTTAAAATATGATTATACCTATAATGGTGAGTATAAGGACGAAGGTTTATACGTTTGTGAATATGATGTTAATTCCTGTGGTAGTTATACTTGTGAAAAACCACTTGTAGATGATAACGGACTTTATACTTATACCAATAATAAAGGTATTCTACAAAGCCAAGTTGATAGTGGTGTTTACCATGCTGATTGTTGTCCAGATGGTATTTGTCCAAGTACTGTTGTCAATAAATGTGCCATTGGTAAAGATAGAGATGGAAATTTAGTATATTACGATGATGAAGGAAATATCGTCCCTAAACCACAATATGAATTAAAATGTTGTAAAGGTGATTGTGAAGTATATTGTGAAAGTTGTTTATATGATGGTTATAAATTAAAAGCTAATTATCGGCAAATAACAAATGAAGATGTAAATCCAACTGATCGGGAATTAGGTAAAAACTGGGCATTTGATGGATCGATTGATTCAGCAATAGAACTTAAAGCATATGTAACTACGAAAGAAATTGAAGATACAAATAATTCAATCTTTGATATTGATTTTAGTAAAGAAAATACCAGTGGAGATTTTGCAATGCAAGTCAAAATGAATATGCAAACAATGGCCTGGATAAGAAGTTATAATGATAGATTTAATGGCTATGTTGATGGTGATTTGGATTGTTATGATTTAGAAGCTAATGGTAAAACTTATAAAAATATTTTCTGTTATAGTGGTTTTCTAGATGAAATATTAGGAAGTGAAGTTAAAGATAATATTAAAATGGTAGGGCCTGAAAGACCTATAGAAAATCTACGGGCAACCAATAGTGATAAATATTTTACTAGTTGGGTAAAAGCAGGAACTAATATAGATCCTAAATGGAGTCAATGGGAAATATCAGATACTATTGCTTTAGAATATACTAAAAATTTTGGTAAAGTGTATGATGAGACCGCAAAACAAGAAATAGATTACCGTGTTGGACCATCTTGGAAATAAATTTAAATAAATTCATCTAATTGTATTGATTTATTATTCTTCATGTAGTATTATTTTATTAAATAGAGAGTGGTGTAGTATATGAATAGAAACAAAGATATTTTAAAATATTGTCCTAATTATTATACTATAATCAACTTTGACTTTAAGGATAATGACATTGTTAGTGATAAATTAATAAAAGTTTATAAAAGTTATATCTTTTCAATTGATGAAAAAAGTGAAGAAGATATAAAAAGAGTAGAAGAGTTAGATAATGTTTTAGCAAGTTACATTAAAGATTATCTTTTTAGAAGTACTTTACAAAAAGAGATTATGACAGTTAAGGTTAAAAAAGATAATAATGTTTTAAAAAATTTAGTAGATATTATTATTAAGATATTTACGAATTATGAAGAATATACAACGAGAAAAATATATATAAGTAAATGGATTTAAAAAATACCCTTAGTGGGGTATTTTTTTCTGTTTTATTTTTAAAATTAGTAAAAATAAGAAGAATATACTAAAGAAGATAAATAAGACTAAGGGATAAGTATAAAAGATGGTTATAATAATTCGGTAATTACTACCACAGATGACTATTCCTAAAAAGATAGTTAAAAGAATAATTAAAGGATAAGTTATTTTATGGTAAGTTTTAGGTAAATCTTCTTTGATGTTGGTAATTAGAACCGCTAAAGTTATAAACATATTATAATACCAAATAAAAGTGGAAATATTTTCAATGTTTTCAATAAAATCTAATATTTTAATTTGTTTTAAGACTGCATATTCGGGGAAACTATAAATTTTGATTAGAGGTTCTCCTAAACAAAGAATAGTATAAAGAATAATACCTAGAAGAAATAAACAAGATGTTAAATAAACTTTCAATTCATATTTAAAATCAGTGTTATGAAAATTTAGAGTAATAATATGCGGAATACTGGAAATTGAAGCAAAGATTAAAGATGAAGTAAGAATATCTAATCTAGGTGTTGATAATGCTGGGGTTAAATTAGAAACATTAACATACTTAGAAAGAAGTAAAATATAGACAATTATAATCGTAATACTGATAACAAAACTAAAATTACTTAAAGTTTCTAAAACTCTTTTTTCTTTACTAGCAAGATAGATAGCTAAAAGTAAAAAGGGAATAATAACAATAATTTTAGGAGTATAAAGTAAATAGAAAGAATTAACAAACATTGGAAGTAAGATTAAAATTAAAGTAATTAAATAAATATTAAAAATAAAGAAAATAAATTCAAATAATTTATAAGTAAAAGTATTTTTAGAATCATTTAAATAAGTTTTAAGTTTACTATAAATATAGATAATAATAATACCTAATAGGGAACCTAGAATTAAAGATATCCAAGCATCTTTACCCGCAAATTTAAATAAGAGAAAGAAACCAATACCAAACATAGAGAAGTTTGAAATAAAGTAAGTTAGTTTATTTTTCATTTTCCACCTCGAAGATAAATCCTTTAGTATTTATTTTTAAATCGACATTAACTTTTACATCACTTGTGGTCCATAAACCTTTGTTTTTACATCGATACTTTTTATAGTAGATATCTTGTAGGCCTAAAATATCCGTTTTATTATTTTGGAGTATATTAAGAAAATTAATAACATCATCTTCTATAATTTTACTAAACTCTTTATTTAGTGTTTTATAACTTTTTTCATCTTTTAAATTAAAGTTCGCACTGTTATCGACAATTTTACCATCTAGTTTTAAATTTAAAGTAATAAGTTCATTAGTAATATCGATCTTGGTGTTGGAGTGGTCAATATTGATAGCCACATTTCCTTCTTTATATTTTTTGTTAAAATTAAGAGCATAGACATCTTTGGCTAAAAGATTGTATAAAGACGAGTTTTTAAGGTCCAATGTATTTACTTTTTTAAAACCTTTAAAAAGATAAAAGTTATCTAAAGATATTTGGTCTTCTTTTAAAGTAATGGAACTTAAGACGGCATCAACATCATCACTTATAAATTTGGCTAAAGTTTCTTGAAAAGGTTCTTTAATGGCTAAATTGTTATTATATTCTTCATTATTTAAAAGATTTAAAATTAAATCACTAACGACGGGATTATTATCACTATTATGTTTTAAGATATCTGCTGGGGTAGTTTCTTTAGCCACTAAAACAAAGAATTCATCTCTAATATTTGTATCTCTAATTAAATAATCACAAATGTCATCTAAGTGATTTTGGGCGACACTTTCACTAATGATTATTAATCTTAAATGGGCAAAGTAGGGCTTTTTTCCGACTTTATAATTAGTGTTAATCGCGGCTTCATTAATGGTTTTACCAGATCCTTCTTTAGTATAACTTAACATAACAGCATTATCTTGGGTTTTAATATCATTTAAAATTTCATAAGTAAGATGAAATTCATTATCATAATAATCAATGCCCACACCACTTATAATAGCTAAATTGTTAAGTTCAATATTATCATAACAGCCAGATGTTAGAAATATAACTAAAATTAAAGTAATTATCTTTTTCAATCAAATCTTCCTCTCGTTAAATTTTTATCGGTAATAAGAGTACTTCTTTGGGTATTTTTTACATCTTTTCGCTTTAATACGGTTTTAAAGAAATATTCCTTATTAAAGGGCGCAATTGGAGCAAAGTAATTCGCTTTTAAAGATTTTAAACTAATTAAATTGATAAGAAGAAGAATAAAACTTAAAAATATTCCGTAGAGCCCAAAGAAGGCGGCGAAGAATAAAAATAAATAACGGTAATATCTTAAAGCATTGTTAATTTCCAGTTCCGTAAATATTAAACTGGTAATAAAAGTAAAGGAGGCGACAATTATCGCAATGGGTGATACTAGTCCCGCATTAACAGCTGCATCTCCAATAATTAAAGCTCCCAAAATAGAGATAGCGGAACCAAAATTAGAAGGGAATCTTAAATCACTTTCTCTTAAAATATCACAAATAAATAAAAGCATAATGAGTTCTACAATGGATGGGAAAGGGACTCCCGAACGCTGCGTACTAAAATTAATAAGTAAACTTGAAGGAATAGTTTCTTGATTATAATTAATGATGGCAATATATATTCCCGGGGTGGCAATGGACATAATAAAAGCAAATAACCTTAGAAGTTTTATAAAACCAACGTTGATACTTTTAACATAATTATCACTAACCGGATTAATGAAATCCACTAAAAAAGAAGGAAGAATAATGGCAAAGGGGGAAGTATCCATCATAATAACTATTTTACCTTCTAAAAGGGCGGTGGCTACTAAATCTGGTCTTTCGGTTCTCTTGATGGTGGGAAATACTGTTTTATTTTCACTTTCTAAATAGTTAATGATAGTCCCTTGATCAAGAACCCCATCAACATCTATTTTCTTTAATTTCTCTTTAATTATTTCCACATTTTCTAAATCGGCAATATCTTCTAAATAGTTAATGGAAACCGTATTTTTGGTAACTCTTCCCATTACTAATTCTTCCGTTTTCATCGTATGACTTTTAATTCTTCTTTTAATAAGTCCCATGTTTACTTGGTAGTTTTCGATGAAGGAATCTTCCGGTCCTAAAAGGGAAGGCTCTCTTAAAGATTGGGTAAGACCTCGGTTTAAATCACCTCTAGCTTCAATCGCAATCATTTTTTTATCATTTATAACAACGGCAAAACCACTCGTTAAGTAATATTCTATCTCATCATATTTTTTTAAAATAACGGTATTAGGTCCCGGTATACTACTTAAAATATCACTATCTTTTTTTAAAGTTAAATTCTTTAATATGTATTCATTTATTTTATCTGAAGAACAGACTGTTTCAATAAAAATAACATAAACACTTTTAAATAAATTAATTTTTACTTCTTTAATTTTTAAATCGGGAGTTTTTGAAAATTCTTTTTTTATTCTTTCTACAATTCTTTGCATATTTTCACCTATATATTTTTATTATGAACTTTAAAAACTGGTTTAATACACTTTTTTAATTCATTCTTTTGTGTTATATTTATATTTATGGAAATAGAAGTTGTAAAATTTGATAATTTAGGAAGAGGAATAGGTTATTTAGATAATAAAATTATCTTTATTCCCAAAACTGTTCCTGGAGATATTGTTAGTGTTAAAATAATTAAAAATAAGAAAAATTTTTTAATTGGCGAACTCACCCAAATTATTAAACCATCCAAGTTAAGAGTAAAACCCATTTGTCCTTTATTTAGTACTTGTGGGGGATGTGATTTAATGCACATCAGTTTAAGTGAGGCCTTAGATTATAAAATAAATAAAGTAAATGATATTTTAAAGAAGAATAATCTTGATTTTACTGTTAAAAACATTATTAAAAGTAAAGATACTTTTTACCGGAATAAAATAACATTGAAAATTAAAGATGGAGTGATGGGTTACTACAAAAGCGAAAGTCATGAAGTAGTGGAAACTGATTATTGCTATTTAGCAAATAAAACCATAAATGAAATTATCAAAGACATTCCTTTGTTAAATATTAAGAATGGTGAGATTACGATAAGATGTAATTTTAAGAATGAAATATTGCTCATCATAGATAGTTTAGATGTATTAGAAAATATTGATAAATTAGCGAAAAAATATGCGCTTGTGGGTGTTATTCAAAATGCTAAACCAATTTATGGCGAAGACTATTTTATGGATAGTGTCGGAGATTATCTTTTTAAAGTAAGTTATAATTCTTTCTTTCAAGTTAATAAGGAAATATGTGCTAAGTTGTTTTCTTTAATTAAGGAAAATACCAAGGATAGTCAAAAAGTTTTAGATTTATATTGCGGGGTAGGAACTTTGAGTATTGGCGGGGTAAACTCATCTACCCATACTTTAGGAGTCGAAATAATCCCAAATGCTATAGAGGATGCTAATTTAAACAAAATAATCAATAAAAAAGAAAATAGCGAATTTATTTGTGAAGATACTAGTAATATCTTAAATAAAATAGAGGCATCTTTTGACACCATTATAATGGACCCTCCTAGAAGTGGGGTAAGTGAAAAAGTTTTAGATAAAATAATCAAGGAAAACATTTCTAAAATTATTTATGTATCATGTGATGTCAATACTTTAGCAAGAGACTTAAAAATTCTTTCTTCAAGCTATGAAATAAAAGATATAACTTTACTTGATATGTTTCCGAGTACGGAACATGTCGAAAGTATAGCGATTTTGTCAAGAAAAGGATAATGATTTATGAAGAACGTTTTATTTACAGCATTTAAAGGGAAGACTAATTCATCGTTTCAATTAGTGAAACAAATGAATACTGAAAAGATTTTCTTGACAAATTCTTTTCAAGGAATAGCCCGCGATATTGAAATGATAAAAGACCAATATCAAAAAATTATCATGTTTGGTTTGGATAAAAGCTTACAAGATTCTATACGGTTTGAAATAGCGGCTGAAAAGGATGGAGATTATATCTTAACATCAGCAAAAGTTGCCGACTATACTATGTTTGCTGATAAATTGGATTTGTGCTATACTGTTTCCAATACTCCAACTCATTATTTGTGTAATGAAGCATATTATTACATGATGAAAAAAGTATCATGTCCAACAATTTTTATACATATTCCAACTATGAAAAATATGTCGAAGGAATTTTTTAGAAAACTTACTCTTTATGTGGACAAATGCCTTTAATTAGGTGGATGTGTTTCCACATATCAAGGAGCGTAAATAAATTTATTCTATCATTCAAAAGTTTTGAGACTAAAAAAAGTATTCCCTTTTTAACGGATAAAAAATAAAAGTTTTAGTTGAAAAGGGAATGAACAATTATATTTAAAAATAAGTAATGAAGGCAATTAAATCATTGTTACTATATTCTTGAGTTTGTCAGTTGTTAATAATAAAAACTCTCATAAAGTCCCATAAATAAAGGGAAAAGCGAGAGTTTTTTAA
>CANRAA010000013.1 GCA_947628485.1 uncultured Bacilli bacterium
ATTGAAAAAAATATAGAAATCATTAATAAAATAAAGGAAAAATGGGTAGTTTGCACATAAACTATGCACACTACCTTTATAAATAGAGGGTGAGACTATGAAATGTGCTAATTGTGGCTTTACGCCTAATCCAGGAGACCAAATATGTATGAACTGTGGGGCTAAATTAAGTCTATATACTCCCGAAGAAATAAAACCTGAAGTAGTAGAAACTAAAAAGAAAGACCAAAAGTTTTTAATTTTTCTAATTGGAGGAATAATTTTAGGAATAATTATTGTCGCTTTAGTTACCTTTTTCATAGTTAAGGTATTGAAATGAAAAATAAGGTTTATATAATGGTTTATGTTCCGATAATTGAAAAAGAATTTGATATTTATATCCCAATTGTTAAAAAAGTGGGAACAGTTAAAAATTTAATTATTAAGATAGTTGAAGAAGCTAGTGAAGGGACATTTATAAATGATAATTGTAAATATTTATATGATAAATTTACTGGAGAAAAAATAAATGATGAAGAATTTGTAAAAAATAGCATTATTAAGAATGGTTCTAAACTGATATTGTATTAAAAAGGTGGTTTTATTATGCAATTAACAATTATAAAAACAAATAAATTAAATATTTTTACTTTACCAGATGAAGTTTCCGGTAATTATTGGATTACGGATTTTGAAAATGGTCGTAAAATTAATTTATTAAATATTGAAGCTACCGAAAATGGTTGGAATTTAATTAGTAATAGAGATGCTTTTGTTATTAATAGTGAAGGAATAATGGTACCTTATGCTATTTTAAAAGAATATAATTTTTATTTAATTCAAAATAATTATAAAAATGAAAAATATTATTTATATTGTTCACCTGTATATGATACAACATATAAAGAATTAGGAATAGATAATAAAATATCTGTAGGTAGTGATAATAGTTGTGATATAAGTTATAACTTAACTGGAGTACCTAAAAGAGCTTTTAATATTGAGAAAAATGATCGTTATTATTATTTAAATATTATGGATAATACGACAAGTGTTTATGTTAATCAAAAAAGAATTTTAAAAACTAAAAGGATTGAATATGGAGATATAATATTTATCTTTGGTTTAAAAATAATTTTAATGCGTAAAGAAAATCATGATTATTTACTTGTTAATAATCCGAATAATCTTTTAAAATTTGATGCTAGGTTTGTTAATGCCATAAATGTTCCAAGTGATTTTGTGGAAGATAATTCCGAATTATCTTTAGAAGTACTTCCCGAAGAAGATTTCTTTTATCGGACCCCAAGATTTTATAAGACTTTAGATAAATATGTTTTAAACATTGATACTCCTCCACAAAAAAGAGAAGATGATAAGACTCCAGCTATTTTGACAATTGGACCCATGATTACAATGGCTATGACCTCAGTAGTTTCTTTAATGTTTACTTTAGGACAAGTAAGAAGTGGGGAGACGGATTTAAGTAGTCAAACACGTTCTTTAGTTATGAGTGGAGCCATGCTCGCAAGTTGTTTACTTTGGCCACTACTTACAAGAGGTTATCAAAAATTAAGTAATAAGTTATATGAAAGAAAAAGACAAAAATTATATCGGAAATATATTAACAAAAAAGATAAAGAAATTAATGAACAATTAGAAATTCAAAGAAAAAGTTTATTAGAAAATAATTTTACAGTTAAAACTTGCCAAGAAGTAATAAGAGGACATAATATTAAATTATGGCAAAGAAGAATTGGTGATGAAGATTTTTTAACTTTGCCTGTTGGTATTGGGAATAAACCAATGCAAATTGAAATAAAATATCCCGAAGAACATTTTACTTTAGAAGAAGATAATTTAATTGGCATAGCAAGAGAACTTGGAAAAAAAGAACGTATTTTAAATGATGTTCCGATTACTTTTTCGTTTTATGATAATAAAAGTACAGGGGTTATAGGAGATACAATTACAACTAAAGAATTTATTGATAGATTAATTTTACAAATAATGGCTAATTATAGTTATGATGAAGTTAAACTAGTAATTTTTACTTCAATGGATAATGAAAAAGATTGGGATTATGTTAAGTCTCTACCTCATAATTGGTCTAATGATAAATCATTAAGATTTTTTAGTTCTTCCAATGATGAATATAGAGAAATAATTTATAATTTAGAAAAAATTTTTAATGAAAGAAAAAATAATCGTCATGAAAGTAATGCTGCCAAGAGCATTCCTCATTATGTAATTATTACGGATGCAATAAAATCAATTGATAATTATGATTTTATTAAAAACGTTATGGCTAGTGATCAAAATTATGGCTTTAGTGTTATTATGCTAGTTGATAAAGTTGTGGCTTTACCTAATGAATGTCGAAGTTTTATTAATGTAAGTAGAGAAGAATGTTCTATTTACAGTAGTGTCTTAAATTTAGAAATGCAAAAATTTAAAATAGATTATACCCCAATAGATGATATATATAATTGTGCGAGAGAACTGGCGAATATTCCAATTGATATTAAAAGTGAAGTGGAATCAAGATTACCAGATATATATCAATTCTTAGAAATGTATCAAGTTGGTAAAATTGAACAATTAAATAGTCAAGAAAGATGGAAAAGAAATAATCCAATCTTATCATTGCAGGCTCCCGTTGGAATTGGTAAAAGTGGAGAACCAATTGTTTTAGACTTACATGAAAAATATCATGGACCTCATGGTTTAATTGCGGGGACTACTGGTTCTGGTAAATCGGAATTTATTATTACCTACATTTTATCTTTAGCCATTAATTATCATCCTTATGAAGTCCAAGTTGTTTTAATTGACTATAAAGGTGGTAGTTTAGCTGGAGCTTTTAGTAATAGTATGTATCGTCTACCTCATTTAGCCGGAACCATTACGAACTTAGATGGTAATGAATTAAATCGTTCTTTAGATTCTATTGAAAGTGAAGTTAAGAGAAGACAAAAAGAATTTAATGATGCGAGAAATATTGCTAATGAAAGTAGTATTGATATTTATAAATATCAAAAATTATGGCGGGAAGGAAGACTTAAAGGCAAAGAACCAATTGCCCATCTCTTTATTATTAGTGATGAGTTTGCTGAATTAAAAGAACAACAACCAGAGTTTATGGATAAACTAATTTCGGTAGCAAGAGTTGGCCGTTCTTTAGGGGTTCATCTAATCTTGGCTACTCAAAAACCAGGTGGAGTTGTTAATGCGCAAATTTGGTCAAATACACGATTTAGAGTTTGCTTAAAAGTTCAAGATACGGCTGATAGTCAAGAAGTTATTAAAAAACCCGATGCCGCTTACTTAAAGAAAACGGGAAGATTTTATTTACAAGTTGGTACAGATGAAGTATTTACGATTGGTCAATCGGCTTGGGCTGGAGGACAATATTACCCAAATACTACTTTTAAAAAAGAAGTTGATACTTCGGTAAATGCCATTAATAATATTGGTTTTGTGACCACTACTAAAGATTTAGAAGTAACTAAAAAAGTGGAATCTTTAGGAGAAGAACTTCCTAATATTGTAAAATATTTATGCGATGTAGCTAATAAAAATAATATTAAAATTAAAAAGTTATGGTTAGATAAAATACCAGAATTTATCTATATTGATGAATTAATAACCAAATATAATTTTGTTAAAAAACCATATGAAATAAATCCAATAATTGGGGAATATGATGACCCAAGTACCCAAAATCAATATGTTTTAAATGTCCCAATGTCAAAGCTAGGTAATACTATTATTTATGGTTCAACGGGCTCTGGTAAAGAAAATTTCTTAACTAGTTTAATTTATTCTTGTATGGTTACGTATGATGCTAGTGAGGTAAACTTCTATATTATGGACTTTGGGTCTGAAACTTTAAGAATATTTAATAAAAGTCCTTATGTAGGTGATATTGTTTACCTAACAGATGAAGATAAATTAAATAATTTATTTAAAATGATTAATAATGAAATGGAAATAAGAAAGGCTAAATTTGCGGATTTTGGAGGAACCTACGAAAGTTATATCAATAGTTCAAGTGAAAAAATGCCTAACTACATTATCATAATTAATAATTATGAAAACTTTATTGAAAATTACGAATCTTTAGGAGAAGAACTAGCTATCTTATCAAGAGATTCATATAAATATGGTATTTATTTTGTTTTAACTGCGGCCCAAAGTAATAGTGTTAGATCAAGAACGAAACAAAACTTCCCATTACTATATACCTTACAACAAAATGATGAAAATGAGTATTCTAATATCTTAGGTAATGTTCATAAGAAATATCCATCTAAGTCTAAAGGAAGAGGTCTATTTAAAAAAGGTAGTATTTTTGAATTTCAAACCGCTTATATTGCCAAAGATAATCAAAATGAATATCTAAAAGAATACATTGATAATAAGTTAAAAGAAACTTCTTATCGAGCTAAAAAAATTCCTGTTTTACCTAAGGTTGTTGATTATGAAGTTGTTAAAAATGAAGTTACAAGTAGCTATAATTTACCAATTGGAGTTAATAAAAATACTTTGGATATTGAAAAATACAACTTTAAGAAAAATGTTATTAACTTAGTTGGAGCTATGGAAATAGATTCTACTTACAAATTTATAGATAGTTTAGCAAGTGAAATAGTAGCATCTAAGTATTATGAATTATTATTTGTAAATACAACAGAACAAGAATTTAATAATCCTAACTTAGTAAATAGACTTGCTACTAATAACTTTGATGAAGTTATAGATAAATTTAGTAAATATGTGGATGATGTCTATAAAGTATATGAAGATAATGGCCTTAATGAAAGTTCTATTAGTAATCAAAAGAAGTATATGTTAATGGTCTATGGTGTTCATGACTTTATTAATAAACTATCTGATGACTCTAAAAAGAAGTTAACTGATATGATTAAAAAAGATATTCAAATAGGAGTAGTAACGTTTGTTATGATAGATACCGCCGATATTTTAAAAAGTTATGCTTTTGATGAGTGGTTTAAGATTGGTTCTGATTTATCGAGGGGTATTTATGTTGGAAGTGGTATTACTTTTCAATCATTATTTAAAGTTGCTAAGTTTGATTCTACTGATAGAGAAGATATTTCAGATGATTATGGCTATATTGTTCAAACATCGAAGATTTCAAGAATCAAGTTATTAACTAGTTTTGAAAAAAATAAAGAAAATAATTAGATTACTTAAGGCTATAGCTTTGTTGCTATAGCCTATATTAAAATTTCCTATTTGAATTGAAAGAGAAGTTAAAATATGATAAACTAATACTAGATAATAAGAAGGTGAATACATGGCCGATAAATTAGATGAACCAAGAGATATTTTAAATGAATTAAGAGGTCGTTTAGTTTTAAGAAAACTAGAAGGCAAAGAAGATGAAAAAGAAAAATTATCTGTTATTGAATCTCTTTTTAAAGTAGAAAATCCTTTTCTTGATTTAAGTAGGGAAGCATCTTATGGTATTTTAGAATTTTTGAAAGTTGAAGAAGATGATATACCTTTTGTATATAATAATTTAATGTCCTTAAATAGTAAAAGTAAATTATTGAATAATGAAGGAAGTAAATTATGATTGATGAAAAACAAGAATTATTATTAGAAAAATTAAGAGATTTATTAATAAGTAAAAAAGAAAAAGTAACTGATATAGAAGATAAGCGCAAGGTTAGTATATTAAGAATTTTCTTTTTAAGTGATACAAACCCTTTTAAAGGTTTAAGATATGAATTATGCAAAGAAATTTTAAACTTTTTAGAAGTAAATGAAAATGAAATACCCGAAATGTATAAAGAATTAACTAAAGAAGAAGATAATGATATAGAAGTACTATGAGGAGAAAGAAATGATAAATGAAAGTGATAAATTTTTGCCTTTAGGATCTATAGTTCTTTTAAAAAATGGCAAGAAGAAAATGATGATCATTGGTTTTGGCCAAATAGATATGCGGCAAAAAGATAAAGTTTATGATTATTGTGGATGTGTTTATCCCCAAGGAATAATTAGTAATAATAATATGTATCTTTTTAACCATGAAGATATAGAAGAATTAATTTATAAAGGGTTTAGTGATCCTGAGTGGAATATTTTTAATGATAAATTAAAAGAAAAAATTAAAGAAGTAAAATAATTTAAATAAAAAAATAAATGGAGGGAGAATATGAGTAGTATTAAAGTTAATACCGAATTATTAAAAAATAATAATGATACTTTAGATAGTATAAAAAAATACTACTCAGATAAAAAATCTTCTTTTAGTAGTGGTAATTTTAATGGCAATTCAACAATTAATAATTATTTAAATAAAATTCAAAGTAGTTATAGTGAGATAGCTAATAATATTAATGAAGTTTCAAAATACTTAAAAGATTATTATGAAGACATTGAAAATATGGAAAATATTATGTCTGGTAATGGAGGAAGTGTAAAAGCCGAAGGGGTAAATGGTATTATAAATGGTAAGGCTAGTACCTTAAATAAATTTAGTATTGAAGATGGCATAATATTTGAAATAATAGAATTTAGTACGGAAGGTTATAAAGCTAGTATTAATACAGAAAGTACGACGAATAATGGGGAAAATTCTAGTTCTTCGCAAGAAAAAATTAATCAAACTAATACTCCAACCCTAGAAAGTGTTGTGGCTGACCAAATTGGTTCTGGTGGCATGGTATTTGATTTTATAAGTGGAGATTTTGTTCCTACAGGGGCTTCTGTAACTAGTGCCAATTATTCTTTAGAGGCTTATGATGAACTAGCAAATTTGTATAGTGAAATGGGTTTTAGTGATTCCGAAGTTGAAGAATTGATGGCTTGTCTTAATGATGAAGAAGCATTTATGAACAAAATTCTAGAGATTGAAAATAGAAAACTAAGTGATCCGGAACAAAGAAGAGTTATATATGAAAACAACATATTAGCCGATTATGCCGAATTTTTTCAGACTACCTATGGTGAAGAATTTTCTTCTTTAGAAGAATTAAAAGCGGCAATTGAAAGAGAAAATCTAAAAATTGAAGAATTAAAAGGAAAGCAACAAGCAAATCTTTTTACAAGTGATGTACTTTCTACTCTTTTAAGTAGATCAAACGAGGCTGTTAAATCTTTAACAGGAGATACTACTGTTGTTTGGGCCTTTTTAGGTGATGATGGACTTGTTCATTATTCTTTTATGGATCCAAGTCAATTTATGGTTGTATCAAATGGGGTAATGGAAAATGCTAACTTAGATGAATTTAAAGGAAAAAACATGTATAACCCTAAAGCTTATACTTTGGATGAGATTCTTAGTATGTGTGATTCTGATGTTGCAGCAAGTTTTCGTAGTCTTTTAGCTGGGAATGAAATAAATGAAGATGCTAAAAATGAAGTAATAACTAAATTATCTAGTATTCAAGATGATATTTTAAAAGAAGTTGAAAAGAGAAATACTTATCAACAAATATATGATGAAGTTACAAGTACAATCGATTACCAATTAAATTATATTGATGAATATACATATAATGAAGATTTTGCTAATAATATTGAAGTATCTCCAGAAGCAATAGATAAAGTCAAAGAAGTAATAAATGGTCTAATAAATAGTAGTCAGATTGATGGAGTATCAGGGGAAAAATATATTGAAATGAGTAGTAATGATATTGATGGAATATCTACTCTTTTATATGCTTATTATAATGATTTAGGTAATGTTACTTATGATGGTAGTTTTTTCTATATTAATGGTACAAGAATTAATACTCTTAATTTTAATTTAACGGCAATGGATTTCGCTAAATATAAGCCATATATGAATGAAAGTGAAAAAGAAGTTTTAAATTATATTTATAATACTGAAGGAGAAGAGGCTTTATTTGAATGGTTAAAAAATATTGGAAATGAAGTTGATAGTAGGTATTTAAGTGCCGAAGAGGCTAAAGATGAAGCTTTTGCTCAAGAACATAATATATTAGGTACAATTGCCTCTTTTGATTATAGTGACGCTATTGTGGGAACTTTAAAAAGTATTTGGGCTACAGTAACTAATCAAGGTATTAAAGATAGTTATACTTATGATAGTTCTTCTACATATAGGAATGTTGTAGGTTCTTGTTTAGGTGATAAATATGGTTCATGGGCCACAAAAGCCTTTAATATAGGTACAACTGCTTTTGATCAATTAATTTGGGCTCCCGTTCATGTTTTAAGTGGTGGTACTACGGCAGCTTTACCAGCAATGTTTCTTGCCTCTCGTTCTGTATGTAGTGCGATTGGAGAGGCGAAAGCCAGAGGATTTTCGGATTGGGAAAGTTTAGTTTCTGGCGGTGCCAAGGGGCTTATTACCTTTTTAACAGAACATGCTAGTGCAAGTCACCTATTTAAATTAGATAAGATTGCTGAAGAGAAAATTGCTCCTTTCTTATATGAGGCTTTTGGAGACCATAAAGTTTTAGGTAAAACTATAGGAACGGCTTTTGCTTTAAATAGTCAAGCTTTATTTGAAGTGGAAGAAGAAGAATTAGAAGAAATATTAGGTAATATTGTGGATGAAGGATTATCTCATGTATTTGGCCTTCCAAGTCAAAGTGAACTTGATTATCAAGCCTTACTAGATATATATCCTCCAGAAGTTGCTAAGACTAAATATCGGGAAGCAGAGCTTAATAAATATTGGGATATAGCAGTAGATACCTATTTATCAACATTATTGTCAACTGGTGGTTATATGGGTTTAAATACAGCTTATGAAAATTCCAATAGACATGATGCTAAAAAATTAGCATCTATTATAGAAGATGTTCGGACTAATGCTTTAAATAATCAAACTCAAACTGTTCAAAATGATAATCCTGGTCTAACTTTAGGAGATACTCTTTTAGATAAAGTAAAAAGTTATTATGACGCTAATTTAAGTGCAGCTGAACAACTATTTGGAAATAAAGATACTATAAAATTAGATGGAGTAGAACAAGTACAAGTTATATCTATAGAAAATAGATTAATCGAGGCAATTGGAGATAGTACATCATATGAAAGTATTATTAAAGAAATAAAAACATACAATGACAATAATCTACCTGATGGTTATACAAGTACTCAAGAATTACACGAAAAGATTGTTAATAAATTATTAGAAACAGGTAAATTTGATACTTTAACAGGTCGAGAAATAGCTTTTTTAATCGAAGATAACTATGATATTGTGGAAATGCTTGTTAATAATGATCGATTTAAAAAATTTGTTATAGATAATCTAGAAGCCTTACCAGGATTTTATGCCAAACACTTTAAATCATTAAGTGTTGAACAATTACAAGCAGTGTTTGATAATCCCCAAATGGCTGAATTTATTAATTCTTTATCTAATGAAAAATTTATTAAAATACTTTCTGCATTTACTGGTAAAGATTGTCAAATTCTTTGTACAGATACTTTTAGAGAAAAATTTTTATCTATTCCATTTGCCGATTTAGCTTCTTTAAATTATACTAGTAATAATCTTTATAATTTTATTAAGCAATGCAAAGATGCAAATGATACTGGATTTATTAATGATTTAATTAGTAAAATAGAGACTGAAGGATTAAATGAAGGCAATTTAGGTTACTGTTATAATTTACTTAGAATATTGCCAGTTTATGGTAATTTTGAGATATTTAAGGATGTAGTAAAAAATAAATATTTACCTGAAGTTAGAAATACCTTAAAAGAAGCTCTAGTTAAAAGTTCTTCCGTAGAAATACCTGATAGTTTTTCAGAAGATGGATGGTATGACATTACATATATAGTTGATGGTAAAGAAAATGTTAAATCTTTTAATTATTCTACTAAATACCCTCAAGAAATTATTGATTATTTTTACAATTATGATGAAATAGCTAGTGGTAAAGTAAATATTACGGCAATTACTAAGAATAATATTAAAACTAATTTAGATTTACATAATATACCTAATAATGGTTTAAATGTTATTACTTTAGAAGTAGATGGTCAAATTGAAAAGATTGTGGATAAAGTAATTGGAGGTAATCTATCTTTAGCTAGTAAATTTAATGGTCGAGATGTCAAAGATGTTAAAGTAGTATCCATTGAGCCATTCTCCAATCCTACATATAATTTTAATGCATCTTCAGAAAACGCTATCTATAAAGTTAGTTACAAACTTGATGATACTATGCATGTAGTTTATTTTTCTTCGGAGAAATTATTTACCTCAGCACCGCATGGTGAAGTAGGGCTAGATTATTATATAATTAGTAATAATTTATATAATATATCTGATGTTCAAATTGAAGAATTAAAAGTTACTAAAGAAATGCAAGATAGCTTAGATATTAAACGTTTTAAAGATAGTGAAGAAGTTTTTAATTCCCAAGAATTTGGAGGTAGACAAAATAATATTGAAGATTATATTGTGGCTTATCTTGCTGGAAAAGAACAATCAAGTATTATAACTAAAAAATGTGAAAAATTAATTAGTATAATTAAAAAATATTATCCAAATGCTACCGATACTGAAATAAAAAATATAGTTAAAAGTTGTGCTTCAAGTGGTTGTGCTTTTATGGCCATGGCTAATTCATTCATCACTTATATGAATGGTCTACCTAATGGTGAAGAATTATTTAGAGAAAAAATGGGATATGATTTATATACTCAAGATGGCAATAATAAATCATTTAATACTGAATTATTAGCTTTAGATTTATTTATGGATGGTAACATTTCCGTCAATAAGGAAAGTTCCATTGATGATTTTGTTAAAAATGCCAGTGGTATTTCTAATATGCTATATAAGTTTATTGCAGAAGATTTCTTTGCTAAAAGAGGTATTAAAGCAACTCCAGAAATTATTAATGCCACTGCTAATACTATGACTACTAAATTAGTTCAAGGATATTTAAATGATTCAAATAATTTTTTAATATTGTGCGCTCAAGATTTTGATTTACAAAATTTAAGCAGTACGACTGGAGAGTTAACTAGTGATGGAGCCCTTGCTAATGCTAAAATAGAAGGTAACATTACTAAGGGTGTCGGAAATCATGCCATGAGTGTTGTCGAAGTTTTAGATGATGGCAGTATTATTGTATCTTCTTGGGGTAAAAAATATAAATTCATACCAACAGAAAATACAAGTTCTACTAATGTCTATACATTAAAATTTGAATTGGAGGGTTAAAATATGAAAATGGATTATACACCAAATACAATTAGTTATAAACTTATAAAAGAAAAGAATATTGATGAAGAATTATTTTTACCTCTTCAGTTAAAATATCGGAAAAGTTTAGAAAATATATTAAAAAAATATGTTTCTTTTAATAGTTTTGATGAATTATTAGTAAAAACATTTGGAAGTATTCCTTTATATGAATCTAATAGTTTTTATTATAAATATTCCGAGTTAGATAGCAAATATCTTTTCTTAAGAAATAATATTCATATCGAAAGATTAAATGAAAAAGATATTGATGTTATAAAGGAAAGCTTATTT
The DNA here is from genome assembly GCA_947628485.1 of uncultured Bacilli bacterium. Taxonomy (GTDB): domain Bacteria; phylum Bacillota_I; class Bacilli_A; order RF39; family UBA660; genus SIG200. Next base: position 11,489 of record CANRAA010000013.1, read on the forward strand.
GATAAAGAAGATTTAAATGGAGATTTTATTTTAAGAACTTTAAAAGAGGTTATTTTTGAAGAAGGGGATATAGTAATATTAGAGGGGTCAAATGAAAAATATAGTTGTAAGGCTAACTCTTTAATTATTGAATTTGCCTATAATGATGAGGATTGTTCTTTAGAAGAAAGTATTGCAATTAAAGATTTTTTTGATAAAGTAACTATATCATTTAAAAAATTTTTAGAACCTATATTGAATATGGAAACATCATTTATCATAAAAGAAGGTAGTAAAGAAAGAAATTTATAATGCTGATTAGAATAAATTGGGTATAATGAATAAACTGTTATGTTTAAAAGAAGCTTTAAATAAAAAATATTCCTTTAATTGGAACCAAGATTTTAGTTGATTATTTTAAAAAGATATAAGATATTAAAGGAAGTGTCAACGAAAAGTAAAACCAATTGAATAATTATATTATTTATGCTATATTTTAATTAGAGTCATAATATGTAAATTAGTAAGATAAGGAGGTAGATATAATGGCTTTAAAATTTAATCCTACCGCGGCAAGTACATGGACTAAATCAATGATTGCATATTTAAGCGGTGATGGTGGCGGAGATGCATCTGGTGGCGGAAGCGTTGGTGGAGAAGCCGCTAGATTAAAAGAACAAATGAACAACTTATTACAACCAAATGTCTGGACTGGAGCTGCTGCCATGAAGAATTTTGAAAACTTTGTGGAAACATATAATTCTATGGTTAGATTTGTCAATCAATTTGGGGAAGCATTTAAAGAAGCAATGAAAGATGTTGCTACTAAAATTGGTTCTTTGGAAGCTGCTAACTTAGCTGAATCTGGAGATTATGTTAGTGCACCATTTGGTGATGTTACTTATGAAAACATTGCTAATATGGATACAACATCTATTGATACCGAAAATGTTGTTTATGACTATGGTATTATTACGGGAATTGGAGCAATTATGAATTCTATTCGGGTTTGTTTAGAAAATCATGTTAATGCTTTAAAGAATCTTTTAGAGCAAATTGGTTCAGATTCTGATACTTGGGGTGGAACTGCTGCCGAAAATACTAAGTCTGAATTGTTAAATATTATTAATAGTAATATGCCTGCAATTTATGAATCATTAGATCTTTGTATTAATAACATAAAGACAGCTGCTGAAAATGCTCAAAATTTAGATTCAAGTGCAGCTTAATAAAATTTAAAATAAGAATAGAAAACCACTTTAAAGTGGTTTTCATAAATAAGATTTAAAATACTTTAAGTCTTATTTATGAAAGGGTATTTAATATGAATGTATTTATTGATAGAGGTACTATAAGTAGTTATAAAAGTCAAATAAGTGAAAAATTAGATGAGTATGATACTGGGATGGAAGATATTCAAAGTACATTAGATAGTATTAGTGAAATATGGCAAGGAAAAGATCATGATACTTTTACAACGAGAATGAATGATTTTATGAGTGATTTACAAGAATTAAGAAAAACGATTAATAATTATAATTTATTTATAGAGGCCTATATAAATGGAACTAATGGAATAGATAATTATTATGCCAATAAAAAAATAACTTTAAAATAAGGAGGGATACTATGTACTATTGTGATTACGATGTTTTAGCGGATTATGCTACCGAATTAGGAAAAATATTTAATACCATGAGTCTAACTTTAGACGATATAGATGATTGTTTTAACAAAATTTATGCTTTAAAAAATTGGGATGCTGAGACAAGGGATTATTTTCAAAGTTTATATAAAAGTGTGAAAAGTAATTATGAAATTGTAAATAGTAAGTTTAATAATATTGTAGATTATGTCCATAATGTAGTTGATAATAATAGAAGACTAGATTCTAGTTCATTCTTTTAGGAGTTATTTATGGGAACTTATTCTAGTGTTAAAGCTACATCTTTAAAGAATGCAGCAAATAATGCTTTATCAGAACTTGGAAGTCATAGTTTAGATAGTGTTAAAAATAATTTAAGTAATGTCTATAATTTTGATGCAAGTGCTAATCCGGTAATAACCGATAGTTTAAGTAATATTATGGATTCTCAAAGTTTGACGGGAAGTATAGCTGTTTTAAGAAAAAGACTTACTAATATCAAAAGTGCAGCTGAAAAAATTGAAGATATCCAATCGAAAGAAAGTACAATATATTCTTATCGAAATAATTCTTATTATCGAGATGAAGATAACAAAATAAAAACATATTATCAAAATCAAATTTATAGTTTACAAAGGCAAATTAGTAATTTAGAAACTCAAATAAGGAATCTTTTAAGTTAGAGGTGGTTGAAAATGTTTGGAAAAATATTATATATAAGTGATAATGTGGCTTATATTGAAAATTTAGGTGGTACAGAAGCATCAGGAGATTTATTAAACCTTCATTTAATTTTTGAAAATGGTGATCAAAAAATATTGGGGGAAATAGTTGAATTAAAAGAAAAAGAAATTGAAGTTCGCTTTTTAGGAGAATATGTAAATGGTCGATATAATAATGGGTTACTTAGAAAAGCTAGTTTAAATAGTAAAATAAGAGTTATAAATACTGAAGAATTATATGAATTAATTGGGAGAGAATCTGCTAAAAATTTTGTTTTAGGAGAAAGTGCTATCTATAAAAATTTTAAAGTATGTCCTAATATTAATGATTTATTTGCTAATCATATGTGTATTTTTGGTAACTCAGGTTCTGGTAAGTCATGTGGGGTATCGAGAATAGTTCAAAACATTTTAAATAATCAAAATGCTTTAGCTTATAATGCCAATTTAATTTTCTTTGATTCTTTTGGTGAATATAAAAATGCTTTTAAAAGTATTAATACAATAAGTCCTTATTATAACTATAAATTTGTAACTTCAAGAGTTCAAGATGAAGATGATGTTTTAATAAATATTCCTTTAAATTTAATGAGAGTTGACGATTTTGGGATTCTTTTACAAGCTGATAAACATTCCCAACTTACCATAATTGAAAGAGCCTTAAAATATGCAAAAATATTTAATACAGATAATGATGTAGCTAATAAATATAAGAATAATATTATTGCTAATGCTTTGATAACAATATTATATAGTCCCAATACGGCAAGACAAAAAAAAGATGATATTTTTACAATCATTGATACTTGTCATACTAAAGAATTTAATTTAGATTCTGTAATTCCAGGGGTTGGTTACACAAGAACCTTTAGTGAATGCTTTCAAATTGATTCTCATGGCCACTTTGGAGAAGAAGTATTAATAACTGATTATATTTTAAAATTCATTTCCGAAGAAATTGAAGATTTAAAAGAAGTAGATAATTCTATCTTTACTTTAGAAGATTTAGCTAAAGCTTTAGAATTTACTTTAATAAGTGAAGGGTTCAATCAAAACAAAAACATGCATGATGATGCTCAATTATTAAGGGTTCGTTTAAATAATATTTTACATGGTCCAATGGGTAAATTTTTTACAGGGGATAAATATGTCAGCCCTTCTAAATTTATTACAAGTTTAGTTAGTAAAAATTCTAAGAAATCGCAAATAATAAATATTAATTTAGAGACCCTAGATGATACTTATGCTAAATCATTAGTTAAAATATATTCAAGAATTATCTTTGATTTTGCGAAAGAAAACGCTAATAGAGCGACTATTCCTTTTCATTTATTTTTAGAAGAGGCCCATAGATATATTCAACATGATAATGATACTTTCTTACTAGGTTATAATATATTTGATAGAATTGCTAAAGAAGGTCGTAAGTATGGGGTAATTTTAGATATTATTAGTCAAAGACCAGTAGAAATATCTGATACGGTTATTGCTCAATGTTCTAACTTTTTAATCTTTAAAATGACGCACCCTAAAGATATTAAATATATTGAAGAAATGCTCCCTAATATTAGTGCCGATGTTATTGAAAAAATGAAGATATTACAACCAGGTACTTGTGTGGCCTTTGGAACGGCCTTTAAAATTCCCATGATTGTTAAATTAGAGATGCCAAATCCAAGGCCATATTCGGCGAGTTGTGATGTCTCATCTTATTGGGATTCGAAAAATAATATTACTAGTGATATTGGTAGTGACGAAGAAGTTATAGGAACAAGTGAGATAGCGGAAGATGTTTTAAATTCCAGAGAAAAAGTGGCTGATATGCCTAATTTAGAACAAATTTAAAAATTGAAAAAGGTTAAGAAGAATATTTACCTTGATAGGTATTCTCCTTAACCATTTTTTTATCGATATCATTTAAAATGCAAAACTTTTTTAATAACCAATCGGGAGCAATGAGTTCTTCTTTGATGGGGTCTCCGGTTATTCTTTCAATGACTATTTTTTCGTCAAGTAATTCTAATTGTTTTACCACAATATCAAGGTAATCTTCCCGAGACATTAAAGTAAATTCCTTATTTCGATACATTTTTTCTAGTTCCGTTCCTTTAGCCACATATAAAGCGTGGATTTTAATGCCATCTATTTTTAAATCATTTAAAAGTTTAGCAGTGTTAAGCATGTCTTCTTTAGTATCATTAGGTAGCCCGTTAATAATGTGGGCTACGGTAAAGATATTTCGTGCCTTTAGTTTTTGAACAGTTTCGATAAAACACTTTGTATCATGGCCTCTTTTAATAAGTTCTAAAGTTTGATCATTACTGCTTTGAAGACCTAGTTCAATAGTTAAAAATGTTCTTTTATTTAAATCACTTAAATATTCGATTACGTCATTAGATAAAGTATCGGGTCTGGTGGCAATAGCGAGGCCCACTACTTTGGGATAATCTAAAAATTCTTCAAATAAAGGTTTTAAAACCTCTAGGGGAGCATAAGTATTAGTTCCGGCTTGAAAATAAGGAATATATAAACTATTGGGCCATTTTTTCTCTAAGATTTTGATATTATTTAAAAATTGTTCCTTTAAAGAAGTTTTATTATCAATGATATTAGACATACTTCTATTAGAGCAATAAATGCATCCCTTACCCTCTCTTTTGTTGGGGCAACTCATGTGAGCATCAAGAGGCACTTTAAAAACTTTACTTTTAAATTTTTCCCGATAAAAGTAATTTAAGGTATGATATCTTTTATTATCAAGTGTATATTTAAACATCTAAATCCCTTCTTGCGTATTAATATATCAATATTTATTTGATTATACAAGAGTTATTGTGATAGAATAAGAATAAAGTTGGTGATAAAATGCTAGTATATGGAAGAAATGTTTTAAAAGAATTACCAAAAGATAAAATTAAAAAAATCTATATTGCGAGTAAAGAATTAATTCCTTACTTAAAGGAAAATAATTTAAAGTATAATTTAGTAACGAGCAATGTTTTAGATAATTTAGTTAAAGGTAATCATCAAGGGGTGGTAATTGAAACATTAGATTATGAATATAAAAAATTAGAAGATATTACCGGTAATTTTGTCGTGATGTTAGACCATATTGAAGACCCGCATAACTTAGGAGCCATCATTAGAACTTGTGAGTGTGCCGGGATTAAAGATGTTATTATTCCGAAAGATAGATGCGCTTTAGTTAATGATACGGTGGTGCATACCAGTGCGGGAGCGGTATCTAATGTTAACATTGTTATGGTTAGTAATTTGGTTAATGCCCTAAACACTTTAAAAAAAGAAGGTTATTTTGTGTATGCTGCTTCGATGGAAGGCAAATCTTTCAAAGAAGTATCCTTTAATGATAAGTTAGTATTAATCATTGGTAATGAAGGTAAAGGGGTAAGTGAACTTATCAAAAAGAACAGCGATGTCATTATAAGTATTCCCATGAAAGGAAAAATAAATAGTTTGAATGCTTCGGTTTCGGCCGGTATTCTTATTTATGGTATTGAAAATGAATGATTTGGAAGAAATAGAAGGTTTAAAAGATACCAATGATAATGAACTAATTATGCTTTATCGGGATAATGATGAGAACGCTAAAAATTTATTATTTTATAAATATAAATATATTATTGATATAATTATTACTAAAAATATTCGCGTCTTAAAAAATAATAATGTCGATATGCAAGAGGCCTATAGTGAATGTAATGTTGGATTTAGTGATGGCTTAAAATCCTATGATGAAACTAAAGATGCCAGCTTAGTAACGTTTGTTACCTTATGTGTGAAAAGGAAACTGGCAAATTTAATTAAGAAATATAAAAGAGAAAAACATAAAGTTATGCAAGAAAGTTATTCTTTAGATTACGTTTATGATAATGAAAATAATTTACTAGATACCCTTAAAGATAATTATGTGCATGATCCTTTAAGTGATATGGCTGATGATGAAAGAGTCAAAGAAATCATAACTTTGGCAAAGAAAACTCTTACTAAAAGAGAGTTTGAAGTTTTCCATTTAATGACCTCTGGTTTTGATTATAAAGAAATAGCGGCCCTCCTTAAAAAAACAACTAAACAAATAGATAACACTATGCAAAGAATAAAAATTAAAATGAAAAAGATACTTGAGGAAAAAGAAAATTTTTAAAAAGTCAAGAATTTTCTTTTTTTCTTCCAAAAAAATGTGTAAAATGTTTACAAAATAATTGGGATTTGATATAATTTATTTATAATAAGAGGGAGTGGTTAGAATGAAGATGTTAACTGCGGATATAACAAAATTACTAGATAAATTATATAATTTACGTGGTGAAGACAGTGTTATACTAAAAAAAATGGAAACCGAAAGAGAGAGGGCAACCGAAACTAAAGAAAGAACAACCAATGAAAAAGCAACTTTGCAAGAAAAGATTGCCTCTTTAGAAGAAGAAGAAAGAGTTTTAGGTAGTGAAGGAGAAAAATTAGTTTCCGCTTTAAGTAATATTAAGACGGAAGATTTTCAAACGGTTTTAGAAAAGTTAAAAATTGATTTTAATCCGGATAAATTAAGTGAAAAAATTAATGAATTACTGCCAAAGACTATTTCTAAAGTTCAAGAAGATACGAAAAAAGCGGAAGATGAGTTAGTTAAAGTTGAAACGGAAATGAATACGGCGATTGCGACGATTGAAGAACTTGGCATTAGAAAAGATGAGGCCATGGAAAATCAAACGCGACTTAATGAATATTTTGAACTAGCTTTAAATGGGAATATAAACATTACGAGAGACTCAATTACTTCCCTTTTAGAAAAATTTGATTTCACGGAAGATGAACAAAGAGAAGCCGCGAAGATTTTAATGTTCCCTGAAGACGCTTTATTTGATTATGAAGAAAAATTAAAGAATGTGGAAAGAGAAGGCAAGAGTATTTCCGAAGTATTCGCCGAAGCTAAAGAAAATATTGATAAAGAAGAAGATGAAGAAGAAGTTTTATCTCCCAAAGAAGAACTTATTAATCTTTTAACGGATCTTGGTTTTGATTATCTAGATTTTACCAATAATGATTTAGAAAAGATTTTAGCAAACTACAATAAAAATGATTTAAGAAGTAATGTTGAATTTGCTGTGTCTAATAACCTAGAACTTGATATGTTTGTTGATAATGCCGAGTTATTATATGATAAAGAATTTGAACAAAAAGTTAATAAATTAGTGGAAATTGGAAAAGAACCTGTGGATATCTATTTAAATCCTAATATTTTAATTAAATATGATAATGATACTTTAGGAAGTGTAATAGATAAATTAATTAGTAGTGGTTTAGATCCAAAGAAAGTACCATTAATTGCCTATTAGGAGGGATAACATGAACGAGTTAGGTTTAAAAGAAAAACTAGATTTATTTAAAGAATTAAGTGAAGAAGAAAGAGAAAAAGTCATTGATAAATTTATGCCAACACTTGCTTTAGTTAGTTATGAAGAATTAGAAAGAGCCTTAAATTATTTAAGAACCCAAAATGTTTTCATTACAAGAGCTAGAGAAGTTAAAGTTATGGCGGAAGAAAACTTTGCCAAAAAGTTTGATATCATGCATGAAGTTAATGCTACCGACTTATATAGTATGGAACCAGTCTATTTAATTAGAGATGCCTTAGATTTATTTAAGAAAATAAAATATTGTTTACAAACAGGACATAGTTATCGTAATCCTGATGGGACTTATAAAAGTTTCTTATTTGATGAAGGTGAATGGGGTCGAGAATTTAGTGAACCTGAAGAAGTAGTCGAGGCTAAAGTTGAACCGGTTAGTGTTACTGTGGAGGCTCCGGAAGATGTTAAAAGATATGAAGAAGTAATGCATGAGGCTAATAGAGATATTGATGAATTAGAAACAAGAATAAATAGTTTTGAAGAAATAAAAAATAATATTGAAAGTCAAACAAGAGAAGAATTAAATACCAGAGATGCCATGCAAAGTGAACTAGGACTTAATGAATTAGATAATTTAAATGTCGATTATGGAACTCCCTTAGAAGGAAGTTATAATCCTAATGCGGAGAATAGTTATACACCTTTAAGTAGTGATGATAATAGTTTAGATGATATGTTTAGTTTTGCCGATATTCCGGTTGACGAATATGATTTAGATAAAGGAAGAGGTGGAAGATAGAATGAAATTTTTAGAAAAATATGATTTTAATAAAGAACAAATAGCTTCATTCTTAAATAATTCTCCAAAAAAACTAATTGATGCCATTAAAGAAAATAAAAAGTTAGTAGGGAAAAATATTAGTTATTTAAAAGAACTTGGAGTTACTAATTATCAAAAGATATTCTTAGAATATTATGATATGTTTTTAAATGATCATAGTCATTTTGTCAGAATATTTTCCAAATATGAACCTGAAGATTTAATTGAAAAATTAAATAAAAATATTAAAGTTATAGAATACTTATAGGATGCTAAAAAAGCATCTTTTATTTTACTATTTATTATAATATAATTAAGAGTGTGAGGTTATATGAAAAAATATATTGTAGTTATTTTATTATGTTTAGTTTCAACTGGTTGTAAAAGTAAAGTAATTGAAGACACCACCAATGATAATTTAAAAGTTATTATGAATAATATAGAAGTATATAGTGATGTTTATTTATATGATGTTATTAATAATATAAGTGATGTTTCAATTACAACTAAAAATAGTATAATAGATACTTCTTCTTTAGGAGAAAAAGTAGTAGAAATAAACTATATTAAAGATAAGAAAAACTATGTTTATAAAAATAAGATAAATGTGGTAGATACAACTCCACCTCTTGTTTTTAGTGGCACAACCAAAAGTGTAGAAGTTGGTTATTCTGAAGATATTTGTAATGTTATTAGTTATGGGGATATGTATGATGGGAATATTTCATGTACTATTGAAGGAGATTATGATTTAAATACGGTTGGAACTTATAAATTAGTATATACCTTAAAAGATACTAGTAATAATGAAAAGAAAGTTAATGTAACTTTAAAAGTATATGAACCTAAAAAAAGTGATAATGATAATGATAGTGAAGATAATTTAGATAGAGTAAGAACAGATTTTAAGGCTGTATATCAAAAACATAAAAATGATCATAATGAATTAGGTATTGATGTTTCTAAATGGCAAGAAGATATTGATTTTAATAAAGTAAAAAATGCTGGAGCTAGTTTTGTTATTATGCGAATTGGTTATCAAGGACAAACATCAAGAGAAATATATTTAGACGAATATTATAAAGAAAATATTAAGAAAGCCAAAGAGGCGGGTTTAAAAGTAGGAGTATATTTCTTTACCGTAGCGGGTTCTACGGAAGAAGCCATTAATCATGCTAAATGGGTTGTAGATACTTTGGACGGAGAAAAGTTAGATTTGCCTATTGCTTTTGACTGGGAAAACTGGGCTAAATGGAATAGTTATAAATTAAGTTTTCATGAAATAAATGAAATTGCTAATGCTTATATGGATGAGCTTGAAAAAAATGGTTATAAATCAATGCTTTATAGTAGTAAATTCTATTTAGAAACGATTTGGCAAAATAAAAAAAATTACCCCGTATGGCTTGCTCATTATACTAAAGAAAATAATGAAAGTTCTTATACTGGTGATTATATGATGTGGCAATTATGTAATAATGGTCAAATAGATGGTATCAACAATGATGTAGATATTGATATTTTATATCATTAATAAATAAAATAAATCAGGACTATTAGTCTTGGTTTTATTATGGGGAAAATGTGAAAATTAGGGTTCAAAATAGTCCGGAAAATGTGAAACGATATTGATTTTTTGGCTAAAGTTAGCCACAAATTAGTATATGTTAAAAAATCAAGATTTTTGGTCTTGATTTATTTTTTGGTCATCTTCTAGATTTTCCAAAGCATAGTCAATGCAAATGTTAATAAGTTTATTAATAGATAAATTATTTTTAATTGCGGTTTTTTCTAATTCATCTAATTTATTTTTTCTTATTCTTATAGTTTTAAGCACTGAACTATCTTGATTATCAGTTGGTAATTTTAATTTATCCATAGTCAACCACCTTAAAAAAATTATATATAATTTACGTTATTTACAACAAGTCCACATTAAGTAGTATATTTTTTTGTACAATATGTATGATTTAACGTATTTTTAAAAAATTATTTTTATAATTTTAATATAATATATTCTTTGGTAAATGTATGTACTTAGAATGAGTACATTTTTATATTGTACACATTTTGTGTGACTAGAAAATAAGGTGTATTATTTTTAAACTTAAGTTAGAGAAACTATCAATAAAAAATAGGAAATATTAGTTTATTAATATTTTTTGTTGTATAGTGTTTCGGCATATGTAACATAAGAGGTAATATATATGAATAAAGAAAGAATAAAAGAAAAATTAAATAAAGTAAAAGAACTAATAAAAAGTAAAGAAGGAATAACATTAGTAGGGGTTATAACATTATTGTTAGTAATAACAATAATAAATGTAGCAGTAAAAGATACTCATGCTTATTATAATAGTGTAACAGATCCAGTTCAAATATTTAATGGTAAAGTAGGAAACTTTAAACCAAGAATAGATAGTTTTTATATAAAAGAAAATAATGTCCAACCAAAATATACAAATGTAAGTAGTAATATAGTATATCTAACCCCAGGAAATAATAATAGTAATTTAGATCAAGTATGTATAACAGAGACAGATGATATAAGTACATGTGATAATAAATGGCAAAACATAACAGAAAACAATCAGTATAGTTATACATTCCTAGATGTAACAGAAGGACCAAAAGTAATATTTGGATTTGTGAAAGACAAATATGGAAATAAATCAGTATCAAGAACAGATACCATAACATATGATGTAACACCACCAACAGTACAATATAGTTTATCAGAAGGGACATATACAGGAAGTCAAACCTTAACCATAACACCGAGGGATAATTTAACAGGAGTAGGATATTGGGTAGTGCATGTATATAAAGATGGAGCAATTGTAGAACAACGAGAATTAACAGGGCAACCTAGTTATACAGTAACGTTAACAGAAGGAAGTAGTTGGACAGTATATGCAAGTATATATGATAATGCAGGAAACTTAATAACTCAACAACCTAATAATGGAACATGGTATTATCAAAACTATACTGTTAAACCAAAATCAGTTAAAAATTATTTAGATAAATATGCAACAGGAGCAACAGGAGTAAAAACATTACAAGATGATCTAGTAGATGGATTATATAGATATTATGGAACAGCAAGTCAAGTAACAAATAATTATATATGTTTAGGACCAACAGCTGTAGACACATGTCAAGATGGTAATGATATGTATCGAATAATAGGTATAACAACTGATGGAAAATTAAAAGTAATAAAAGCAATAGAATATGGGGTAACTCAAAAATGGTTCAGTATTAATACAAATGGAACATGGAAAGATACATTAGTATATAAGTACTTAAATGAAGATTTTTACAATTCAATAAACGAAAGAATACAAGGACTAATAGAATACCACACATGGAATATGGAATTAATGGGACAAAATCCATGGCCAAGTACAACTCCAACATCAAGTTCAATAAGTGAAGGAACGGTAGGAGGAAATATAGGTTTAATGTATGCAACAGATTATGTAAATGCAGGTCCAAGTACATCTGGTAATTTTACAAATTGGTTATTTATTACAAACGGATGGAAAACAAGTTCATTATTAAATTATGCCGCCTCAGAATGGACAATGACCAGACGTGGCTACATCGACGAATATTATGCATGGATTTTGTATAGAGGCTCCTTGTACCTTAGTGAAGTACTAAATCCTCGCATGGTTCGTCCTGTTTTCTATCTAACCCCAAATATAACCTTAACAGGTGGAGGAACAGAAAGTGACCCATTCAGAATACTATAATCATATCAGAATAATAATAGACAAAGTTCGACAGAAATGTCGAATTTTGTTGTTATAAAATGAATAATAAATAGAGTGTGATATAATACGAAGTATTTAGGAGTTATACTTTGTATGATTATAAAACATAGTGATACTTATTATTTTGATATTATTAGATATAATATTAAGAAATATCGGAAATTAAAAAAATTAACTCAACAAGAACTTGCAGATAGAGCAGGATTAACTATGAATTATATATCTAAGATAGAAAGTATTAAAATGGAGAGGGGAATAAGTATTCCCTCTTTAACGAGAATAGCGGATGCTTTAGAAATAAATATAAGAGAATTATTTAATGATAGTATTTTTTGTTAAAGTTTTATAATTTTATTTTTTTAACAAAACTCTGCTGTGTATTAGATTGGTGGTGCTAATGATAATCAGCATATGCTATATCAACGTCAAAAGGAAAATTAGCATTATA
>CANRAA010000014.1 GCA_947628485.1 uncultured Bacilli bacterium
TTAAATCTTTCTTATCCATACAAATTTCTCCAATCATCAAAAAAACGTAAATATTTCTATATAATTATACTATAATTTGTAAAAAATCGCCATACTCCCACTTGAAAAAGCAGAAAAATGTGCTATAATTTATTTAGTTGATTTAATCAATCTTGGGAGTATAATTTTTCGAATATAAGTAAAGTTATCGCTCCATTTAAGTTTATAAAACTCTATTCTATCCGAAGCTTTACGTTTAGTACGTGAAAGGTTTATGTAGGAAGAATGGAGTTTTATTTTGCTTTTTAGTTAAAGATGAATCGAATACATTATTTTTAGATTTAAAACACCAATGTCTATAAGGATCATTCCAATTATTAGAAAAATCATTTCTAATACTAGTTGAAACACCAATATTAAAATTTGGATAAAAACTTCTAATATTTTTTAAAATATTTTTATATAGCTTTTCTTTGGCTATAGTTCTTTTACCACGTAAACGACTGCCTGGTAATTTTTCTTTTTCCATATTATTTAATTTAAAATTCATTGCTCCAAGTATAATATCCATGCATTGTAATATAACGTGATTTTTGGAATCCACTTCTGCTATATCTTCGTTATAAATATGAACATTGTTTATACAAAAAACATCATTAAGAGCATAAATATATCCTTTAAATTCTTTGTTTTTCTTTTTAGTATCGGGTAATTTATCAAAATATAATTTTAATGATACTTGATTTTTTTCTTTTGGATTACAAAAATCTATTCCAAAAGCATGTTTAATAAATTGATAATATAAAAGCAAGTATTCTTTCTCTTCATGCTCTCTAGTTAAGTTTTGAGGTACTAAGGCATTTTGTCTAAACATAATTCTTATTTTAATTATATTCGATTTAACAAATTCAAAAAAATAATCCATTAAAGCTATATATTTATCTAAATATTGTTCCGTAACTTTTGTCCATTTAACTTCTTGAAATAAACCTAATTCTTCTTTTTTAGCATTAAGTTTTTTACTTATTTTTTCAAGACATGTATATTCGATTAAAGCACCACCATAAAAATTACTAAAAAATTTTCCTTTTCTATATGATTCATCTGCATAAATTAAATATTGTTTCTTCATTATATCACCACTAAAAGATATTCTATCATGTCTTTTTACATTTTCAAATATGATTCAAAAATTATTAAATAAATCCTTCTAATAAATAATTACTTTAATATTTAATTTTGTAAAATATAATATTGTACTATTTATCTTCCTCTATTCTTTTTTAAAGTAAACCAATCTTCTTTATCTAAAGTATAAGAATAATCCTCGGTTAATTCATCTAAAAAAGTGTATTGCACTATCTTAGTTTTATCTTGTCTTTTAAAACCCAACTTTTCCATAATCATCCATGATGCTTTATTATTAATCGCCGCTCCAGTTACAATTTTATTAATATTTACTTTCGTAAACATATAATCAATCATGGCATAGGCGGCTTCTGTACCATAACCATTTCCTTGATACCTTGGATCTATATACCAACCAACATCTCTAATACTTAAATCTAAACCACTCTCTTGACAAGAAATTCTTCCAATACATTCCCCATTTTCTTTTAAAAAGATACTCCAAATAAAAACATCTTTATTATAGGCACTTTTCATATTCTTCTTATAAAATTCTTCCTGTTTAGACCAATCTAATAATTTTTCTTTAAATTTTGGTGGTACAGTTAAATAATATTTATTTACTTCAGGAATCATTAATATTTCCCATAATCTTTTTTGTTCTTCTAGTGTTTGTGCCTTTAAAATTAAACGTTCAGTTTCTATCGTTTCACTACCAATATAATTCATAACTTCTCCTTCTTATTTCTAGATTAAAATAAATGATATAATTATTCCAATAACTATTAACAATATACTAATTAAAACATACACCGAAATATAACCCAATTTTAGATTATTTACAAAATACTTACTATAATTATTAATCTCAAAATTAACTTCTTTTAAATATTCATTAAGTAAATCTTCATTATAGCCATTTTTTAATAATATACTATTAATTAGATAATCAAAATTAGGTTTAAGATAAGTATTATAATAACCTATTAATTCTTCAATATTTTTAAAATTACCATTATTAATACCATTTATGATAGCTTTATCTAAAACGGGAATTAAACCATTAATAATTACATTTTTTAAAGAATTATTATAATCATCTTTATTCTTTTTTATTTTACCCCAAAACATATTACTTACCCAATAAAAGATTGATTTAACATCCATTTCGTTAGCAAATTCTTTCATATAATTTTCTAAACTTATAGCTAAACTATTTGAAAAATATAATTCTTTAATTTTATCTAAACCAACAATACTAGTTATAATATTGGCAATACAAGTAGTATCTTTATAGCCACTATAAAGGAAAGATTCAGGATATAAAATCTCTGCAAACATTTCCGTAAATCCTTCATTTAAATAATTATTTAAAACTTTATCATCCCCAATAATTGCAGAAAATCCTGAATTAATTAAATTACTATCAGGATAATACTTCGTACTAGCCATATGCATAAATTCATGGCATAAAGTACTTTCCATAATTTCATTTTTAGTTTTTTCTTTGGTATTTTTTTCCCAGTCCCCTAATAAATATCCATCAACATCAGTACATATATATAATTCATTTTCTTTAAATTCATAAAAAGCATATCCTTCACCTTTGTTTTGAGAAAGTTCTATTTTTAAAGTTCTTAAATTACGATAGAAATTATCTCTAACATTTAAAGGTATTAAATACTCAATCTTTTTTAAGATAGATATAATTGAAGGATGCTTTTTTAATTCGGCATTTTTATTTATAATATCATCTAACATAATTCACATCCTTTATCTTACTAGTAATATTATACCTTACTTTTAGAAATTAAAAAAGAAGGAATATCTTTTATTCCTTCTAAATATTGTTAATCAATACTATCTATTATAGATTCTTTCACATTGTGCTGAACCTTCTAATTTAATTTTAATTTTAGCTTTCTTTCCGGCATTGTATGATTGGTCATAATCTTGATAATTTCTAAAGATTAAACTTATTTGCCAATCTTGGATAGTAGATTCTTTTGTATCAGCATTATTCTCAATTAAAGTATTACTTATCAAAATACCATTCTCTTTTGCCTTTTTATCAGTAATATCAATCATATGAGTTTTTTCTTGACCTTTTTCATCATACCCTTTCATTTCAATAAATAATTCACCTTTTTTTTCTGGATGCTTTTTTTCAAAACTATTTTCTTCTACTTCATACATTATATTATAATGACAACTTGTCGTATCAGCATTAGAATCCAAACTAATTTTTAATGAGCCAGGTTCTTTGCTTCTTATATCTCTATATGGATTACCATCATATCCTTCTTTAAGCATATCGTAAATAGTAACATCAAGATTAACATCTTTAGCACTAACAACTGTCATTAATGCTTCAATATCACTACTAACATCACATTTTTCTTTACACTTACCAGTATCTGGGTCAGTACATCTTAAAGTACAATTTCCCTCTTCATCATGACAATCATGGTCACATACTCCATCATGATTGGTATCACAATCCTTTGTACATTTATTGTTTTCATTGTAACAATTAGTCTTACAATTTTCTCCGGTTCCGCCACAGTTTTTTACACATTTTTGGTCAGCTCCTTCACCTTCTACACAGTTGTATTCACATTTACCATTACCATTGACACAAACATCATCTGTTCCATCATCGTCAGTATCAAAACATGTTTTTTCACCAGATTCTCCTGGAGCAGTACAATTAGTTTTGCAATCTTCTCCAGAACCACCACAGTTTAAATCACATTTGCCATCACCATTAATGTCACAGTTATAATCACAAACATCATCACCATTAGTATCACAGTTCTTTGTACAATTGCCATCGGCATCATAACAATTTTTTAAACATTTATTACCTGTATCATCCATACAGTTTTTTATACATTTTTTACCACTTTCATCATAACAATTCTTTTGACAATTATCGCCTGTTCCACCACAGTTTTTATAACATACATTTTTATCATTATAGCAGTTATAATCACACGTTCCATCATTATTAGTATCACAGTTTCTAGTACAGCCAGTTCCGCCACTACCAGAACCACCACAATTTTTATCACAAACGCCGTCACCATCAGTATCACAATTAGTTTGACAATCTTTACCTGTTCCACCACAGTTTAAATCACATTTGCCATCACTATCAGTATCACAGTTATATTCACATTTATCTTTGTCACCATAGCAGTTTAAATCACATTTACCATCACCATCTGAATCAACGTTTTTATCTGGTTCTCCATCACCATCAGTGTCACAATTAGTTTGGCATTTATCTGTACCATTAGTACAGTTTAGAACACATTTATCACCTTCATAACAGTTACGGTCACACTTACCATCACCATTATCATCACAATTCTTAACACATCCACCATTAACACCTTCGCAATTTAAATAACATTCACCTTTTTCGTTATAACAGTTTTTATCACATGTTCCATCATTATTATCATCACAGTTCTTTATACAATTGCCATTTTTATCACTACAGTTTTTATCACAAATACCATCACCGTTGGTATCACAGTTAGTTTGGCAATCTTTACCTGTTCCACCACAATTACGATCACATCTACCGTCACCATCAGTGTCACAGTTATAATCACATTTGCCATTACCACTTTCATCACAGTTAGTTTGACAATCTTTACCTGTTCCACCACAGTTTAAATCACATTTGTCATCACCATTATTATCGCAATTGTAATCGCATTTTCCATCATGGTTAGTATCACAATTCTTTGTACATTTATCGCCTTCATAGCAGTTTAAATCACATTTGCCATCGCCATCGATATCAACATTTTTATCTGGATATCCATCGCCATCAGTATCACAATTCTCTGTACAATCTGGACCACTACCTACAGGTTTAGTATCTGGTTTTCCATCACCGTCAGTATCACAATTAAAATCGCATTCATGGTCTCCGTCGATATCAAGATTTAAATCAGGTACACCATCACCATCAGTATCGCAGTTAAAATCACATTTGCCATCACCATCAACGTCAACATTTAAATCTGGTTTTCCATCGCCATCAACGTCAACATTTGTATCAGGATAACCATCACCATCAGTATCACAGTTTAAATCACACTTACCATCACCATCGGTATCTTGATTAGTAAGATTTTTATCTGGCTTTCCATCACCATTTACACAAATATCATTATTACCATCTTTATTAAAATCATAACAAGTTGGTTCTTTATTTTCATTAGTGTCACAGTTAACATCGCATTTACCATCTTTATCAATATCAAGGTTTAAATCTGGTACTCTATTTCCATCAGTATCACAGTTTAAATCACAATCGCCATCATTATCAACATCGCAATTTAAATCGCATTTTCCATCGCCATCTATATCGACATTTTTATCTGGAATACCATCGCCATTAGTATCACAGTTCTTTTTACAATTTTTACTATCATCAACTAAATTTTTATCTGGTTTTCCATCTCCGTTTACACAAATATCTTCTTTTTTGTCACCATTAGTATCAAAACATTTCTTTTCACCAGTTGGTGTATCAATATTAAAGTCTGGTTCTCCATCACCATCCATGTCAATATTTAAATCTGGAATACCATCACCATTAGTATCAACATTAACATCAGGTATACCATCATGTTCTAAGCAAATGTCGCTTCTTCCATCGCCATAACCATTTTTAGTTTTATAATCAAAACATTTAGAAGCACCTTCATTATCAATGTTTAAATCAGCTTTGCCATCACCATCTAAATCAATATTAATATCAGGAACATTATCTCCTGTTATATCACAGTTTAAATCACATTTACCATTTCCATCAGTATCTTGATTTATAAAGTTAAAATCAGCAACACCATCACCATTAGTATCAACATTAAATATTCCTTCTCCATCTTTGTATTTACCATAAGGAATATTTAAATCTGGAATACCATCACCGTTTAAATCAGTTGGAGGGTATGTTAAAGAACCTCCAATTTGATGAGTTCCCCAGAAATCTAAAGTGAATGATGTAAGAATTAAAATTAAACTTAAAAGCATAATAACTATCATTATTACGATAGCCATTAATCTTTTCTTTTTTAACTCTTCATCCTCACTCATTATACTAACATTTTCATTATAATCATTTGGAAACATAAAAACCTCCTATGAATTCGTACTTACATCTGGTACAGTATTGCTACCATCTTGACCTTCAGCAGGTATTGCTTTTACAGAAATACTATAATTAAGACTTTTTTCAGAATCAGTCTCTACAGTATCACTAGCTAGCCACATATAAATATCATAACTAACAGTAGAAGTTCCATTATTAATGATATCATTAATAATAGGATACGCACTATCACTTTTTGTTAACTGATTAAGTTTAACATAATATTTATTACTACCACTGCCAAATGATAACCATTGATTATTTTTCTGTATAGCTATCACAACACTTTGCGGCTGTGCATTTCCAGAACCTGTATCTGAAATCAAAGCTCCTATTTTTATATTAATATTACTACTATTAGTTATCTTTAAAGTCTCCTTTATATAATCAGTATTTTGGTTACCATTAATTGGTGAATTAGCATCTGTTATGCTGCTATAACCATCTGATGGCATTAACCCTTCCCCATTTTGTGTTGGCGTTGGTTCAATAGTTGCTGTAACATTTAAATTACCTGCTGTAATTACAGGGACATTGGTTTGAGTTTGCACGGAAAAAAAGGATGAATATGAAACATTCATAGTGGCTAATGTTAGAACAATTATTGAAACAACAGTTATAATAGTACCTCGTTTTATATATTTACCCTTTATCTTCATGTTTGTCACCTTATTTTAAGTTTAACACATTCTTTTTTCTAAAACAACTATTAATTTAAAATTTTTTCAGTATTTTAAACATTTTGATAAGTTTACATTTACATTTCTACTCTCTTAATGCTATAATATGTAGGTTGCACGGGGTGATTTTATGGAAATTAGAAATGTCGCAATTATTGCGCACGTTGACCATGGAAAAACAGCACTAGTTGATGAGATACTAAAATATGTCGGAACTTTTAGAGAAAATCAAGATGCTAATAGTTTTTCAATGGATTCAAATGAAATAGAAAAAGAAAGAGGTATTACTATTTTAGCGAAAACTACCTCAATTATGTATAATGGTGTCAAGATTAATATTCTAGATACGCCAGGACATGCCGATTTTGGTGGTGAAGTGGAAAGAATCATGAAAATGGTTGATGGCGTTATCTTAGTGGTTGATGCTTATGAAGGACCAATGCCACAAACAAGATTTGTCTTAAAAAAGGCTATCGATGCAGGAGTTAAACCTATTGTCGTTATTAATAAGGTTGATAAACCAACAGCGAGAATTAAAGATGTTGTGGATGAAGTCTTAGGTTTATTCTTAGATCTTGGAGCTAGTGATGAACAATTAGATTTTAAAGTGGCTTATACCAGTGCTTTAAATGGAACATCAAGCCTAGATCCTGATTTAAGTACCCAAGAAAAATCTTTCAAATGTGTTTTAGATTTAATTGTTAATGAAATAAGTAAACCTAGTGGCGATGAAACTAAACCTTTACAATTTCAACCAGCTTTACTTGATTATAATGACTATGTCGGAAGAATTGCCATTGGCCGTATCTTTAATGGAAAAATTAAAGTTGGAGAAATGGTTAACTGTTTAAGATTAGACGGCACGGAAAAACAATTTAGAGTTCAAAAGTTATTTGCTTTTACCGCTTTATCTAAAGTAGAAGTAAATGAAGTTTCGGCTGGAGATATTTGTGCTATCGCGGGACTTGAAGATATATCTGTTGGGGAAACCATCACAGAAGTCGGTAATCATGAAAGACTTCCAATAATTCATATTGATGAGCCAACCTTACAAATGACTTTTGGTGTTAATACAAGTCCATTCTCTGGTAAAGACGGAAAGCTTTTAACAAGTCGTAAAATAGAAGAAAGACTTATTAAAGAAACCCAAAAAGATGTTAGTTTAAAAATTGAACAATTAGATTCGGAAAACTTCTTAGTATCAGGAAGAGGTGAACTTCACTTATCTATTTTAATTGAAAATATGCGAAGAGAAGGTTTTGAACTTCAAGTATCTAAACCTAAAGTTATTGTTAAAGAAATAGATGGTGTTAAATGTGAACCATATGAAGATTTACAAATTGAAGTTGAAGATGACTACATGGGTGGCGTTATTGAAGAATTAAGTACAAGAGGGGCCATCATGGATAATATGACCCATTTAGGAAATTTAACAAGATTAAGTTATACTATTCCATCACGTGGTTTAATTGGCTTTTCTACTAACTTTATGACTTTAACTAAAGGTTATGGAATAATGAACCATACCTTTAAAGAATATGCTCCAATGGCGAAAGAAATTGTAGGAGAAAGAAAACTAGGTGTTCTAGTATCTTCGGAAACTGGTAAAGCCACTGCCTATGGAATTGGCCAACTTGAAGATAGAGGTATTATGTTTGTGGAGCCTAATACGGAAGTTTATGAAGGTATGATTGTGGGCGAATGTAATCGGGATAATGACCTTGCCATAAACATTGTTAAAGGAAAAGAATTAACAAACACTAGAGCGGCCTTCTCTGATAAAACAGTGGTCTTAAAAAGACCTAGACCAATAACTCTAGAATATGCTTTAGAATATATTAATCAAGATGAACTTGTCGAAGTTACACCAAACTTTATAAGACTTAGAAAAGTTATTTTAAATACCGAACTTAGAAAGAAAGCTGATGCTAAAAAATAGTATCAGCTTTTTAAAATCTATTTCCTTTTCCTAAATTACAATCTCGACATAAAGTTTGCAAATTACTTAATTCTGTTTTTCCACCTTTAGAAACCGGAATAATATGGTCTACGTGTAATTCGACATCTTTGCCACTTGCTCCACACGCCTGACATCTAAAATGATCTCTTTTTAATACTTGATATCTTAAGGCTTTAGACATTTTACTTCTTTCTATAAAAGCGCTTCTTTTATAATATTCTCTTCTATTTTTAGCTTTTTTAAAATAATCAACATCTGAATGTATATTAATAAAAGAAGCTAAAACGGATTTAGTATAAGAATTCCTTCCTTGGGGAGAAACATATTTAACAACTATCTTAGCTCCAAAATCAATTCGATGATTAATAAACTTTCTTTTACATATAAATTTTTCAACTTTATTAAAATAGATAGCGGCTTTTTCTTCTGCATCTTCTTTAAAATTATTTTCTAAATAATCATTAAATTCTTTTTTATAAACATTATAAAGATTAATGTTTTCTTTTGTTTTTTCATAATATATTCTTAAATTACCTTGATTGTTTAAGTAAGCATTATAAATGAAAAGATTAAAATCAAAATTATCATATTGTTTTTTAGTATCACAAAATTCAATTATAGTAAAATTTTCGGGAACATCTTTATTAAAACTATATTTTTTATTAATATTTAAGATATCTTTGTATTTAGGATTATTTTTACAAAATGAAAAAATATAATAAAGATTATAAAGACCAAAACTTATTAATAAAACCATTGTTAAATTAAAAATATATAAACAAATAAATTGAATAATAAATGTCACACTAATCCCTTTACTCTTTAAATTAAGTATAGCATATCCAAAGAAAGATATAAAAGAAAAAAACCTCTATTGACATAAAGGTTTATATTAAATGGTAACCCGTACGGGGTTCGAACCCGTGAATGCTGCGCTGAGAACGCAGTGTGTTAAGCCACTTCACCAACGGGCTAATTTGGCAACAAATTAAGTTTAACATTAAAGACATACAAAATCAATACAAAAATGCTTTTCATATACCCAAATATTAAATATTTTTAAACACCTCTAATAATACTTTAATAGTATTTTCTACTTCATCAATAGTCATTATACTATCATCATCTAATACGTATATTTTTTGCATTCTATTAAAAGCATCAACAAAATCATCAATAAAGTTTAATTTCATATAATCAAAATCTATTATATTTTTCTCCTCAGATATTCCTCCTACTCTGTATTTTTCTTCTTCTCTTTTATAACCAATTAATTTGTTTAATTCTTTCTTATTATTAAGCAATTTCTTTATGGCATCATTTTTTATTAAAATTGAAATATCATATAAATGTTTTGAAACATCTTCATACATTTTTCTTTCATAATAAAACTCGGCTGCAAATATCTTATCAACAAAAATTCTTTCCAATTTAATAATTTCAATATTAAATTCTGATATGTTATATTTTTCTTTTAAAATTTTCTTTTCTTCTTTAGTTGCATACTTATAAATAAGCGGTTCAATTGTATAAGTAGAAACAGGCTCTGATACTGTAAAAGATGTTGCTTCTATTTGAATCCTTTCAGATTTAAATAGTTCATTGACACTAAATAAAGAATCATATTTATAAAACGAAGTAACACTTCCTTTTTTATCAATAGTTTCTTCCTTCACTAATTCTAAACCCTTAATATCATATCCAAGAGCTGATTTTTTTAATCTCATTTTATTGCTATTATTTGTTTCTTTAGGATTTACTTTAACCGTTAAATCAATATCTTCAGAAAATCTATTCATCTGATTTAAAATCTTATAGACTGCTGTTCCTCCTTTAAAATAGGCTTTAAGTTCATTTTGTTTTCGTGCTAACTCTTTTAAAACTAAACAAACATAATAGTCTTTTTCTAAAATTTCATTTCTAATTTTAGTTCTATTATTAATTTCTAATATTAATTCTTCTAAAACTTCTCTATTCAATATCTTCACCACCTAAATCATATAGTTTTTTTATTGGTTTAATATTTTTTAACAAATTAGCATATTCAAATATCTTTTCAAATTCTAATTCATTATCTTTAATAAATTTATAAATAATTTTCTTTTCATTTTTTACTTCTATTTTGATATTATCTTTATTTATTAAAATATCAAAAAGTTGGAGATATTTATAATTCTTTTCCGTAATTTTTAATTTAGGCCTTCTAATCGTAACCCCTAAATTTTTATTTTTATAATCATTAGCATTAGGACATTCATTGGTAACAATTAATATTTCTTTAGGTATTTGGGTAGTTAATCCAATCTTATTAAATAAATAGGCCCCTGAATAATAGCCCTTTTGGCCTTTATTATCGTATATATATTTTTTTGTAATGACTTTATTAACATTTAGTATTTTTTTGCCAAAAGTACCTTTTATCGGTTTATAATAAATGCCTTTAGTAAATTGAACTATTTTTCCTTCTCTAACAAGTCTATTAACATAAACATAAATATTCTTAAATGTTACATCAAAATTTTTCTTTATATATTTTTTGAAATAATCTCTTATTTCTTCAATAAAAATAGGCTCATCATAAGGATAAGCATTTATATATTTAATTAATATATCATTTAAATTCATAGACATCCCCCTTAAATATATTATGTTATATTTTTATTAAAAATATAACAATTTTTAATTTAATAATAACATTATACACTCTTTAAAGTTAAATGTCAATTATTTAACATTAATCTTTAAACATCGTTAAAATCGCATCTTTATAAATGCTTTTAGCAATTTGTTCTCCATCAGGAATAAAATTAGTAACTAAATCAATACAAACACCAGCATTGATTTCCATTAGATAAAATTCATTATTATTTAAAATAATATCAACAGAAACAAAACGGACATTTAACTTTTTAGTAACATTTACGGCAAAATCTTCAATATCTTTTTTTAATTTTTTGGAGGTTATTAATCTTGCCGTTGCCCCTTTATTTAAATTAAAACGCCAGTCATAAGTAAATACTTCACCCTTTTTTAAAACTTTTTTATATTTCTTT
This sequence comes from uncultured Bacilli bacterium, assembly GCA_947628485.1. Lineage (GTDB taxonomy): Bacteria > Bacillota_I > Bacilli_A > RF39 > UBA660 > SIG200. Next base: position 11,977 of record CANRAA010000014.1, read on the forward strand.
AAATCAATATGCGAAAAATAAGTGGGATTTAATTCTATTAATAATTCTTTAATACTTTTTTCACCATCTCCGATAACAGTTGATTTAATTTTTTCAAAAGAAAGTCTTGGAACACCATCTAAAATGATAACCCGGTATTCATGTGAAATATCATAAAAGGGACAAATACTAATGGAAAAGTTTTTTAAAAATAATTTTTTACTTATTTTTTTTAAATCTTTTTTCTTAGTAATATGATAAACATCATTACCTTGCGAACCTAAATTAGGCTTTAAAACAACATTATGATTATAAAGATTAAAATAGTTATTTAATAAAGTATAAGTATTTTTACCATAACTATTTTGAGGATTCCAAAGGATTTGATATTCAATAATGGGAATATTTAAATTATGACATAAATCATATAAAGCATATTTATCATCCATAATACTTCCAATAGCTTGGTCATTTAAAGGAAAATGATAACCAATAATATATTTAATTTTATTATTCTTTTCTAAAACAAAACCCCAATCATGAGAAATTAAGGTACATTTTATCTTTTCTTCTTCGCAAATACTTGTAATCATCTTTTTATAATTCATCATTCATTCCTCTTTCGTTTAACAAATAATTAAATACCAGAATATATTATAAATGTAAGGAGTGTTTTTGTGAAGAAAAATTTTTTATATGTTTTAACTAGTGTAATTGGAATAGTAGTTCTGGCCCTAATAGGCAGTTTACTATTTAAAGATAAAGAAGATGACCAAGATTTACAAACCATTAAAGTGGCGGAAGTAACTCATAGTATTTTCTATGCCCCTTTTTATGTAGCAATGGAAAATGGCTATTTTAAAGAGGAAGGAATTGATATTGATTTACTTTTAGTTAGTGGTAGTGATAATGTGGCAGCTTCTGTTCTAGCCGGTGATACCAATGTCGGTCTTGCTGGTCCAGAGTCCGCAACTTATGTTTATCTTGGTGGGGAAAAAGACTATTTAGAAGTATTCGCAGGCCTTACTAAAAGAGATGGCCAATTTATCTTAAGCCGCAGTGGTAAAGAATTTACTTGGCAAGATTTAATTGGTAAAGAAATTTTGGTAGGTAGAAAAACCGGTATGCCTGGTTTAAGTTTTTTAAGAGCCTTAAAAAATGAAGGTATCAAAGAAAGTGATGTTAATATTAACTACTCTATTGAGTTTGGTGAACTATCCGGAGCTTTCATCGGAGGTGTTGGGGACTACGTTAACCTCTTTGAACCTCTAGCAAGTAAACTAGAAGCAAATAATAATGGTTATGTCGTGACCAGTGTGGGGGCTTCATCTGACCCATTCCCATATACGGCCTTCTATGCGAAAAAAAGTTATTTAAAAGAAAATAAAGAATTATTAACTTCTTTTACAAAGGCTATTAAAAAAGGGATGGACTTTACTTTAAATAATGATGCCGAAGAAGTGGCTAAAGTAGTACATAATCAATTTAGTGATACGAGTGTTAATGATTTAAAAATAATGATTGATCGGTATAAAAATGCGGATGTTTGGCTAAATACCCCAGTCGTTGAAGAAGATTTCTTTAATACTTTAATTGATTTACTAAAAGAAAATGATTTAATCGATAAGACTGTTTACTATAAAGATTTGGTTTATAATCTTTATGAATAATATCTTAGAGTTTAAAAATATAACTAAAAATTACCATACTAAAGAAGGCGAAATTAAAGCCTTAGATAATTTTAATTTAGATATTAAAAAGGGCGAAATAATATCTTTAGTAGGTCCTTCTGGATGTGGAAAGTCGACTCTTCTCGCCATTATTTCTTCCTTAGATAAGGATTATACGGGCACCATTAATAAAGATGTTAACCTTAAAATGGCTTATATGATGCAAAGTGATGCTCTCCTTCCTTGGCTTACTATTTATGATAATGCTATTTTAGGTCTTAAAATAAATCATAAAATGACTAAAGAAAATTTAGAATATGTTGACTACTTACTCGATTTATATAAATTAAAAGACTTTAAAAATAATTATCCTAAGAATTTATCCGGAGGTATGAAACAAAGACTAGCCTTAATTAGGACTTTAGCAATAAAACCCGATATCTTACTTTTAGATGAACCTTTTTGTGCTTTAGATGGGCAATCAAGACTTTTAATTAGTAATGATGTTTATCAAATATGTAAGAAAGAAAATAAAACCGTTATCTTGGTAACTCACAATATTGAGGAGGCCATTACTTTTTCTGATAGAGTTGTGGTTCTTACCGAAAGGCCCGCGAAAATAAAAAGAATAATAGAAATTGATATTGAAAATAAAACTTCTGTTTTAGAACGCAGAAAAGATAAATTAGGTCAAAAATATTTTGATATCATATGGGAGGATTTAAATAATGAGTCCTGAACAAAAGAAATATTTAAAAGATATTAAAATTAATAAAATTAAAATCTTATTTTGGCAATTATTTTTATTAATCTTATTTTTTGTTCTATGGGAAGTTTTAGTTCAAAATGGTCTTATTAGTTCTTTTATCTATTCTAGTCCTTCTAGGATAATTAAAACAATTATATCTCTAATAAATGGCCATAACTTTTTTATTCATGTTTATACAACTTTAAAAGAAGTAATTATTTCCTTTGTATTAGGAATTACTTTAGGTTTTATAATAGCTATTATCTTATATGAATGGAAAAGATTAGCTAAAATATTAGACCCCTATTTAACAATGTTAAATTCGCTTCCTAAAGTAGCTTTAGGGCCTTTAATAATTATTATATGGGGCGCAAATATTAAAAGTGTTATCGTGATGGCTTTACTTATTAATTTAATTGTAAGTATTATCACTATTTATAATGGCTTTTTACAAACTGATGAGTACCGTCTAAAATTATTTCAAACAATGAATGCTAGTAAATGGCAAACTTTAATAATGTTAGTTATTCCTAGTAGTTATCAAACTATTATTGCTTCTTTTAAATTAGCGATAGCCCAAAGTCTAGTCGGTGTTATTATGGGAGAATTTTTAGTTAGTAAAATGGGTATTGGTTACCTTATTGTTTATGGTAAACAAGTCTTTAATTTAGATTTAGTTATGACAGGTATTATTTTACTTGCTATTATTTCTTATATTCTCTATAAGTTAATTATAATCTTAGAAAAAAGATTATTAAAGCATTTAAATTGAAAAAAATAATCACGTTTTTTTAGAAATGTGATTATTTTTTAATTTTAATTACTAAATATTTGAACCCATTGATATTTATATTTACTAGCCTCATCTTTAAATATACCAATACCAATCTTTTTATAATTAGAATTAATCATATTAGCATAATGGCCACTTGAATTACGCCATTGAACAGCAGTTGCTTTAACCGTAGAATTTCCATAAGCAATATTTTCTCCTAAAGTAGAACGACTAATATTTAAATCACTTAATACTGTAAAGCAACTATCATTTCCGCTCATACCAGGTCTTTCATGTGAAAACTTACCAGAATATGCTATTTCTATGGCTCTAACTGTCGCCGCAATAGACAAATCTCTATCTATTGTTAAAGGTTCTGCACCTACTTCAGCTCTATATTCATTAACATATTTTAACATTTCATTTTGTGAACTTAAATTACCATTAGCAACTTCAGTTGCCTCTTTTAAAATACTACTAGTTGTCCCATTATAATTAGAAGAATCTAATTTATATGATACTCCAGCAGGAACTTTTTCTTCCGTATTATCACTATATTTTAAGACAAAGTATTGATATACTTCTGTTACCTTAGTACCATATTTATAATCCACTGTTTGACCATTTTCTTCTGTATAATCAAAATCTACCCATTCTTTATCAGGGTTAGTACTTTTGGGCGGAGTTTTACTACTAGAAGTTGTTTTATTAGAACTAGTAGTATTTTTATTAGTTGTTGTTTTCTTCTCTTCTTTTTTATTTACTTTTAAAGTAAATTCTTCTTCAGCTTTATTATTACTACTATCAGTAGCGACATATTTTAAAGTATAAGTTCCTTCTTTACTAAAATCATATTCTCCTTCAACAGTAGCTTTTATTTCTTCTTTAGAATTATCCGTTACTTTAACATCTTTTAATAAATCAATTTCCGTTCCTACTGTAGTACTTAATTCTTTTTGATATTCAATAACTGGAATAGTACTATCTTTTACATTAATAGTAAATTTATATTCTTTTTCTTTACCTTCTTCTTTATATTTAACTACTAATTCTTTTTCTCCTAAATTACTAGTATCTACTGTTTCATCACTACTTAGAATTTCTACATCTTTACTATCGCTTATAAAAGATAATAAATTAACTTCACTATTTACTTCCACTTCTAAATTATCTATTAATTTAATTTTTGGAGTATCTTCTTTTACATCTTTATCTTCTTTCTTATTTACAAAAAGAAATACCCCTAATGAAATTAAGATAATTGCTAAAATGCAAACAACAATAATTATTACTTTCTTTTTATTATTTTTCTTTTCTTTTTTAATATTCTTATCTAACTCTTCCATACTACTCTCCTTTACTAATATAATACAATAATAATATTAAATTGATTACTTCACCTCTATCCTAAATATCTAATTTCTTCTTCATAACCTAGAATAAAATCATAATCGGCATCGACAGGAATACAATTCATTTTATCATTAATTTTTTCCCCTTTATAAGTACTTTCAAAACAGAAAGCATCCATATATATAGGATCAATATCTTGAGAGACATTTACCGCAGCTATTTCATAATTTCCACTTGGTTTAATTATTCTATCTTTCGAAATTTCAAATTTTTCACCAGTAGCAGTATAAGTTCCATCCTTATTAAGAGTAAACTCCCCTATCTTTTTACCAAATTGATAATATTCATAATCACCAAATTTAACTTTATATTTACCTACTTGAAGTTCACTTGGAGAGGATTGTTCTTTCTTTAATTCTTCTAATTGACTATCTAAAAGACTTTGGTCTAATTTATCTTTATAATTAAAACCATCATAATAATTTAATAGCAAACTAGTTTCATTTTTATCTAATTCCCCAAAAGAGATGCTTGTACCATTAAAAGCATAATTTTCTTTTAATGTTTTATAGTTACCTATTGGGGTTATTTCTTCTACCTTAAAATCACTATTTAAAAAATCAATCGCATTATAATAGATATTATCCGGATTAGCGTACACATCGGAACCTTTATAAAGTATCCAATTAAGTTCTCCATTAATATTTTGGGTTACCACAACATTACTATTTACATCTTTTAAATACCCAGGATTTACAACTTCATCTTCACCATTTAAATAAAGAACTGTTACATAATTACTATCATCTTTATTATAAGATAAAAACATTTCCATCTTTTGGTCATTATTTATATCTAAGAATAAACTTTTTGTTGTACCCACACTCTCTTCTTCTTTTTCAATGAAACTTACATATTTATTAATTATTTTAAGACTTTCTTCATCTTTCGATTCTTGCTCTGTTTTACCACAACCTGTAATTCCCATAAGCATAAAACACAATAATAAAATACTTAATATTTTCTTTTTCATAATTACACTCCACTCTTTCATTATAGAGATTTACCAGTTATTTTAATTCTCTTGCTTCATTAAAGTAAGGTTTATAACTAAAATAAGTAACCGATATACTATAATATTTATCACTCTTAGTATCATATATAAGTGCATAAAGACTATTAGTATTAATTAATTGTTCATTTCCTTGAACATAAGTATATTGATTTTCGGCACTACTTGGCTTTTCGGTAAATTCTTCATCTTGTCCTGCAAGAAGTCGATAATCACTATTTTTTTCGAAATATTTTTGAATTGTACTTACTTCAAAATCATTGCTTTCTTTTTCTAAACTATCTATTAGTTTGTTAAGATTATCACTAATGTTTTTACCACTTGCGGATTTACCACAACCCGTAATTCCAATTAGTAAAATACCTAAAATTAAAATACTTAAAAATTTCTTTTTCATATTAACCCTCCAACTCAAAAGTAAAAGCACCAGATGCATCAGTAAACTTATTGTTACCAATTACTTTAAGTTTAATAGCATCAGCTTGTTTACAATGTATAATATTATCTTTTATTTCATATTCACAAGTTTCCCAATCATCTATTTGCATCTTATCTTTAGAAATAATAACTGTTTCAGTTAAGGTATAACCTCCACTAGTAGCAGTCCCTTTATATGTTCCATAACTAACGGTATAATCTTTTAATTTTATATTCTCATCACTAGAACTCGTATTATCAGTATTATCTAATTTAGTATTTAGAGTATAACCAAATTCCTCTAATACTTTTATAACCTTACTAAAACTATTTGCGTCACTAAACTCATCACTAATTACCTTAAGAGAAGTAGTTTTATAATAATAAACTATTGTTATACCTCTTTCTCCCGTAGTATATTCTAATATTTTATTTTCATCATCTTTAAATACAGAATTATAACTATCATAATGTTCATAAATACTACTTATTTGATTATTCCAAAGTCTTGTAGCGTGGTCTTCATCCCTATAAGTCTCAAATGTATAAGTAGTTCTACTATCATCTGTTTCATGAGCAGCTGTATAAACACAATTTATACTTTTTTCTGTGCAATTTCCCTCAATAATACTAAGACCTTGTTCACTCATTACTTTCCTAAAGTTTTCTAAGGTCATTTTACTATTTTCTACTTTTTGAGTATCGTTATTATCATTATTAGTAGATTCATTTTTTAGAGGTTCATCATTACCACAGCCTGTTATTCCAAGAAGTGAAAAACTTAAAATTAAAATACATAATATTTTCTTTCTCATGATTATGTCCTTTCAAATATATATAAATTTTCAAGTTAATTATACCACTTTGTGCGTATTTAGAGAAAAAAAACTATTTATTAATTTAAAATGGGAAAATTATTCAAGTAAGGAATGATTATTAATGAATGAAAATAGATTAGAACAACTAAAAGATGAAAGAAATTTAAAATCTAAAGAAGTGGCTCAATACTTAAAAGTATATGAATCAACCTATTCCGAATGGGAACATAGCAAAATACCAATTCCCACCAAAAGAATAATTGAACTAGCAGACTTTTATAAGGTTAATATTGATTATTTATTAAATTTATCTAAGGATAGAAGATTAATTAATAAACCAACTAAACTTAATCTAAAAGAAATTGGAAAAAGACTTAAAAGTATTCGTTTGGAACTTGGTTTAACTTTAAGAGAACTTGGAGATAAACTTAATACTTCTTTTTCAGCATTAGCCAGTTATGAACGAGGAGAGCATTTAATTCAAAGCGAAACATTAATTACTTTATGTAAGTTAAGTAACTACTCTATTGATTATGTTTTAAATAGAGATAAAGAAAATATTAAAATTAAAAAGAATACGCAAGTGTATTCTTAAGATAATGAAACTCAATTAGAGTTTTTTATTTTTAATTAATATTATAACTAAGCCACTAATTAATATAATTAACCCTATAATAGGTATTAAATAATAATTAGACCATTTTATTTTTTTAGCATTTTCTTTTTCTTTAACTTCTCTTTTATTTTCTTCTACTTCTTTCTCTTCTTTATCTCTTGTAATATTTAAAATATAAGATGATTCGGATTTATCTTCAGCCACTACTTTTATAGTAATTATATTTTCCCCAACATTTAATTCATAATTTTTTAAACCCTCAACATTTGCTTTGCTAGATTCAGTTTGACCATTTATTGTAATATTACTAGTTTCAAACGGGACATTTAAAGTATAAAAATAATTATCTTTATGAAAATCTAAAAGAACACCCTCAATAGTTAAATTTTTTAAATAACTATTATTTGATTTTTTAGATGTGGTAGTTGTTGTATTTGAAGAAGTATTAGAACTAGAAGAATTACTAGATTTAGGTTCAGTTATGTAAATAAAGCCAATTAAGTAAATTTCACTTTGAACTCCTGAACCAATACCTTTACTTCTACTACCTTCTGTTTTGCCTTCGCCACTTCCCTTATTTTCCACTACATACATTGCCTCATCAGAAACGGATACCACAAAGGCCACATGCCCATAACCTTGAAAACCCGAATAAACCGCAATGGAATTGGGCTTAGCTTCACTTCCTATTTGATAGCCAGCATTGGCGGCATTTCGATACCAATCAACAGCATTACCCCAACTAGGAAGAGCAATTTTAAGTCTATCATAAACTTCTTGCCAGACAACTCTCGTACAAGGCGTACTAACTACCCCATTAAAAGTTTGGGTTTTAGGATAGGGATTACTGGCAGCATAACTACTTAAAGGAATTAATAATAACCATAATATAAATAGAATCTTTTTCATGAATTACCACCGATCACAAAATAAATTATATTCAGCACATAATTCCTCGGATAAAATACCAGCTTCATATTTATTATAAACACCGAAACCCGGGAATACTACTTTAATTGAGCCACTTAAAGCCTTAGAAATTTCCGAATCCAAACCATCTCTTATACTTTTCATTTGATTATATAAAGTTGTAAGTGGTGTTTTACTAACAGTTATAAATTTATATTTATAACTAACACTATGATTATCATTATAACTAGGATATGGACTACCAACACTCATCTCAAACTTAACTCCCTTATATGTTTTATTTTTAATATTATTTAATGTTGTTTTAGCCTTATTTTCTTTAGATGTATCAAATTGTAATTTATCAAAAGCAGCATACCATTCATCTATTCTTAGATCTAATCCTTGACTAGTAGGATTCTCTTCTTCCCAAGAAAGTTTAATCGTACTTTTACCAGCAAGACTCGGAAAAACATCCCCTAAATTATTAATAAAATAATAACCAATCGGCTCTCTATAATTTTCATAATCAATTGAGGTAGTTGGATATTCGTTTAAATTTATTTTATCAATAGTAGATGTATATTTTTGACTATTACTAGAGGTTGATGACTCTTTACTACCGCTAGAACTATTTGTTATAGATTTATCTTCTTCTTTAATCCAACTAGCGGTTAAGGTAATATCAGAAGTTATTTCTTTTTCAAAATCAAAATCTTCTTCATTTAATTTCCACCCCGCAAATACATAACCTTTTCTTATTGGATCTTCTGGTTTAGTTATTTTTTCACCACTTTTAACAAACATACTATCTACAACTGATCCACCATTAGGATTAAATGTAACTTTATATTCCTCTACTTCTTCTTTAATTTTATCTTTATCTTTTTCTTCTACTTTTGGTACATTATCAGAATTATTTCTTTTACTATTTAAATATAATATGGTACATGTAATACCCATTATAATGAAAATTAAAACTATAACAATTATTATAACCTTTTTATTTTTAAATATTTTTTTCATATCCACCACACTCAATATTAATATATTATATAATTTTTAATATATAAATTATTTAATTTAATTATAACACTTTGATATAAGTTTAGATAAAAAAACTCTTAACTTAAGAGTTCACTTTTAAAATTTTTTTAAAGTTCTAACTTTAGGAACTTCATAATTATAATCTTTTTTAACATTCCTATAACCGGTAAATACAGGTACTTTAGGATTACCTTCTTCTGCTAAAACAACATGTCTTACTCTTTCTTTTTCTTTAGGCATTATTACTTTTCCATTAACTTCAGCATCTATTCTTTCAATAGTTATTGGTTCTCTTTGCATCTTAAAAACCTCCCTAAATAATTTAATCTATTATAACATAAATTTAAGAGTTAAATAAGAGGTAAAACGAAAAAACTTCCTAAAATAGGAAGTCATTTTTAAAATGGCGCCCGATGTAGGACTCGAACCTACGACCTAACGGTTAACAGCCGTGCGCTCTACCGACTGAGCTAATCGGGCATTACTCCAATAGTATAATACAAAATCATTTTAAATGTCAACATTAAATATGCAAAAGATGCAAAAATATTACCTATTGGACCATTTTTATAAATATTTTTTTAATTCATCAATATTTTTTTCTAAAGTGCTTTTTAATTTACCTGCAAGGACAACTATTTCGGCATCAATATTATTATATGCATTTATTTTTTCGGTTATTTCAATAACACCCTTATTAGATCCTTCCATCATCATTTTGGCAATGACTTGATCACTTTCCTCTTTCATTAAACTCATCTCAGCCATCATTTTTGTACTCATCTTAGCCATCATACCGACATCTTCATTACTCTTCCCATATTTCTTTAAAATGTCTTTAGCTTCCTTACAAATTTCTTCATAATCTTCTTTCTGACTTTTTAAAAGCTTCGTAAATTTTTCATTACCACTTTTCGTAATTACATCATCAATTCCAATAATCCCCATCTCGGCATTCTTATAGATGTAATTTAAAAATTCGACTTCTTCACTCATGTTTTTTTTCAAAATAAATCACCCATTTCTAGTATGAGTGATTTATGATTTTTTATACTTCTTGAACAACTGCGATGATCATGGGCTTACATTCAGTTTCTTCATATAAGTAATTACTTAACTCTTCTCTTATCTCTACTTTGATTTTATTGTAATCCACATAACTTGGCGTAATATTTCTATTTATAATATTTTCACAAATTTTCTTTATTTCCTCAATTAAATAAGCAGAATCTTTAACATAAATAAATCCTCTTGAAGTTACTTCGGGACCCACTAACATAACTTTATCTTTTTTAGAAATCGTGGCACTTATTAAGACAATGCCATTTTCGGATAACATTTCTCTATCTTTAATAACAAGTTCCCCAATATCCTCTGATGATTTACCATCAATTAAGACATCATTAACTTTAATCATATCGCCATTTTGGACAAGGTTTCCATCTTCAAAAGTAACAACATCGCCATTTTGTTTTAAGATAATATTATCAGGTTTAATACCTAGACGGTTGGCAAGATTGGCATTGTTAACCATATAACGATATTCTCCTTTAACGGGCATATAGTATTTAGGTTGCACCAGTTTTATCATAAGCATAATGTCTTCACTTGATGGATGATGCAAGATAATTTTATCACTTGGTAAATTTTCAATATTACAACCAAATTTCGCTAATTCATTTTCGAGTTTGACTAAAGTTTTTTCATTACTATCATATCTTGGTTCGGCAAATACAATAGTATCACTATTTTTTAAAGTAATATATTTATCATAACCATGTAATATCTTACTAACATTAGCATAAGGATTGGCTCTTTCATCACTAATTAAAAGGATAGCATTATCATCTTCAATATTAGATAAATCACCAATAATGTCTTTTTCAACTTCTAAATATTTTTCTTTAATAGCAAAATTAACGACATTTTGAAGTTTCTTCCCCATAATTACTACTTTGCGGTGGGTATTTCTTGCGGCATTAAAAATATCGGTAATCGTATATAAATGGTATGGTAAAAGGGAAAATATAATTCTTTTTTCATTATGTTTAATAATATCTTTAAAGTAATCTTCTAAATGATGATTTGGAGATGTATGTCCTTTTTTCTCCGAAAAAGAAGACTCACACATCATACATAAAACTCCTTGTTTACCAATGTAAGCAATTTTACCTAAGTCCATATCATATGAACCAAGCATTGTTGGATCAATTACAAAGTCTCCGGTATAGCAAATAGCCCCATCTTTGGTATTTATAACATACATAACGGCATCGGGAATACTATGAGAAACAGAAATTGGAAATATCGATATACCATTATCAAAATTTATTTTCCGATGTGGCTTTATTTCCATAACATTTTTGGTAACTCCATATTCCTCTAAAACAAATTTCGTAAATTTCGTCGCAAATATTTTAACATTAGGTAAAACTTTAGCTAAATCAGGAGCACTACCTAAATTTTCACTATGGCCATGGGTTATAAATATACCTTTAATTCTTTTTTTATTTTTTACAAGATAACTAAAATCAGGCATAATATAATCAATACCTAATAAACTAGAACTCGCATATTTAAGCCCTGAATCAAAAACAAATATATCGTTATCAATTTCCACTACATAACAATTTTTGCCATTTTCAGCAAGACCACCCAAGCCAAAAATTCTTATTTTACTCAATATAATCACTCTTTCTAAAAAGTTCTTTTCATCGAAGATAATTATACCAAAAAAAAAGGCTTAAGTCTAGCCTATTCCCCAAGTTTATCACATGTTAATAAAAAAAGTTTTGCAAGTAGCATAAATACTTGTTTTTTTGCGAAATTTTATCTTG
>CANRAA010000015.1 GCA_947628485.1 uncultured Bacilli bacterium
TGGTGCACCCAAAGGGAGTCGAACCCCTAACCTTTAGATCCGTAGTCTAACGCTCTATCCAATTGAGCTATGGGTGCGAATTCCCGATTGCATTAACATTATATTACATGAGGTCGAAAAAATCAACTGAATTTGCGGAAAAATGCCAAAATATTTATTAAAATTCTCTTAAATAATCGAAAATGAGCGAAAATTTTGGCAACATTTGTCGAACCTATTTAAAAAAATTTTTAATGTGTTAAAATTTAAAGTAGGTGATAAAATACAATGAGAATAGATTATATACTTAATGAAATGTTGAAGAAGTTAGAATACGCGAGTTTGTCTCTCGAAACAAACAACCTCAAAGACTATGAAACAAACAACCTCAAAGACCTTGACAATAAAAGCCAAAATCGTTTATAATTTCTATTGTTAGAAGGTGGTTAAATGTATACTGATCGAATTTATTTGACACCGCAAGAAATTTTAGAAAAGGAATTCAAAATTGATGCTAGAGGATACCGGCCTCAAGAAGTAGATAAGTTTCTTGATATGGTCATTCGTGATTATACTGAATACAATTCTATCATAAAAAAATTAGAGAAAGATATTAAAGACCTAATGGCTGATAATAGTAAATTAAAACATGAAATTCGCAGTTTGGATGAACAACTAGAAATCTCTAAAGCAGAAGAAAACACTAATAAAATGCCTACAAATGTTGATTTACTAAAAAGAATTAGCCAACTTGAAAAGGTCGTATTTGGAAAAGAAGAATAATATTTAGACAAATGCTGCATTAAATTGTAATGTAGAGGAAAGTCCATGCTCACACAGCCTGTGATGGTTGTAGTGTTCGCGTTTAGGGAATAAATAACCTAAAGTAGTTTTTAACTAACGGCGACGAAAGCGTCTTTAAAGATGCCAGTAGTCATAAAGTGCCACAGAAACGTAGTTGTTTGGTGACAAACAAATGAAACGAGGTAAACCCCACGAGTGAGAAACCCAAATTATGGTAGGGGAACTGCGATAATGAAATTAAGAACATTTAGCAGATACGAAAGTATAGATAAATATTTGTCGCTCAAATTTTGAGTACAGAACATGGCTTATTAATATTATTTTTAATTTTAAGGAGTGAAAAACTTTGGAAGAGATTGCAGAACTTTTAAGGGGAACTAGAGAAGATTCTGGTATTGAACTTAGTGAAGTAAGTAAAGATTTAGATATTAGCGAAATTGCCTTAAACAACATCGAAGATGGTAAAATTGGTTCATTTAAAGATATCTTTGTTTTAAAAGATTATCTTTCGAATTATGCCAAGTATTTAGGGCTTGATTCCGAAAAAATATTAGATGAATTTAATGAATATTTATTTGAATATACCTCTAGAATTCCGGTTAAAGAAATCGAAAAGACAATCGAACTTAATGTGAAAGAAAATAATGAAAAATTATCTTCGCCTTATACCAAAAGTTCACCAAAAGGCAAAAAAGGAATTTATTTGTATTTAGTATTATATGTATTGATTTTTATTCTAGTTATATTAGCGATATTTTGGTCTGTTAATCAAGTAACAGTAGATAAAAAAAACGCTTATGTAGTTAGTTATAGAAAGTAGTGATAAAATGAATTTACCTAATAAAATTACAATATGTCGCATTTTTTTAGCTATCGTTATGTTAGTACTTTTGCTTGTACCTTGGTATAATTTAGGAGTCGAATTTCCTAAATATGTGGTTAATGGCGAAATACTTAGTTTAAAATATATTATTGCGGCTATATTATTTGTTATTGCCTCAGTCACTGATTTTGTGGATGGCTACTTAGCGAGAAAAAACAATATGGTTACAGACTTTGGTAAAGTTACGGATGCCATCGCTGATAAAATTTTAGTTAATGGTCTTTTGATAATTTTAGCTTACGATCATTTAATTCCCGTTATTATTCCCGTTATAATTATTACGCGAGATATTATTGTTGACTCATGTAAAATGGTAAGTGGCAATAATGGTAAAGTAGTAGCGGCCAGTTTCCTTGGTAAAGCCAAGACGATGTGTATGATGATTGGTCTTACTTTAGTTATGTTAAATAATATTCCGTTTACATTCTTAAATATTCCGGTTGATAATTTCTTAGTTATGTTAGCCACTATATTATCAATCGTCAGTGGTTGTGAATATTATTACAATACCAGTTATTTGTTTTTCAAAAAAATGTAAAGCCGAAAAAAAATAAACCATTCGGCTTTTTTTGTGTTAAAATAGAGATAGCGGTGAGTTGTAGTATGAGAAGTAGAAGAAAAAATAGAAATTTAATTATACTAGGAGGCATAACTTTGGCAGTTGTCTTACTTGCAGTAATAATGGCTAATATCTTTATGACCTCATTATCTATTGATATAAAGGGCAAAAAGACTATAACTTTGGAGGTTGGATCTAAATATGAAGAAATGGGAGCCAAAGCCTATATTGGCAATTTATTTTCCAAAAAAGAGTTAGAGGTGCAAGTAAAAGGCGATGTTGATACTTCGAAAATTGGTACTTACACCATAACTTACGAAACAAATAACAATCAAAAGAAAAAAGAAAGCAAAAGAATTGTTAAAGTTGTTGATACCGAAAAACCTACTATCACTTTAAATTCCGAAGTAAAAACTTGCAAATCTAATAAAACTTTTGATGTTGACGCTACTGTAACCGATAACTATGATGGTGACTTAAAAGATAAATTAGAATATAAAGTAGATGATGATAAAATAACTTTATTTGTTAAAGATAGTTCAGGTAATGAGGCAACTGTAGAAGAAAAAGTGACTTTTATTGATGATGAAAAGCCGGTTTTAAAACTTAATGGTTCTACGACAACCTATGTTAAAGTAGGGACAAATTATGTTGATGAAGGAGCCACCGCCACTGACTCATGTGATGGCGATTTAACCAAAAAAATTGAGGCTTCAATTAAAGTTGATACTCAAACTCTAGGAGATTACCAAGTAACGTATCAAGTAACTGACTCAGCCGGTAAAACTGAAACCTTAACACGGAAGGTCATTGTTACGGATCAAGATAGTCTTGTTAATGGTTATGTTAGTGATGGCACCATTTATTTAACATTCGATGATGGTCCCGGCCAATATACTGATGAAATTTTAGATATTTTAGATAAATACAATGTTAAAGCCACCTTCTTTGTTACATCACAATTTCCTAAATATGTCGGGATGATTAAAGAAGAAGCTGCCAGAGGTCATGTGGTGGGAATTCATACTTATTCTCACAAATGGTCTATATATGATAGTGTTGATGCTTATTTAAATGACTTTAATAAAATGGAACAAATAGTCTTTGAACAAACTGGTACTCATCCAAAATATTTCCGTTTTCCTGGCGGGACTTCTAATACAGTTAGTAAAAAACATAGTGTGGGTATCATGAGTAAATTATCTAGTTTAATGACCGAAAAAGGCTATACATATTATGACTGGGATGTTGATAGTTGTGATACTTGTACACCGCAAGAAGTAAGTGACATTGTTGCTAGTATTAAAAAATATATTAAAGGAAATAAATCTTACATAGTATTAATGCATGATATTAAAAAGAATACTATGACCGCTTTACCAACCGTAATTGAATATTTACAAGGTAAAGGTTATAAATTCAGCAGTTTAAATGAAAATGCCCCATTAAAGCAATTTAAGGCCGCTAATTAAAACCCATACCATTTTTCTAATGTTTCATAAGATACATTAGAAAGGAAATATTTTATGGAACAAAATAAATTTGAGTTTAATAATGAAACTAATTTTGATAAGATGAATATGGGTACTTCAATGAATTCTTGCTCTTGTATGGATAATATGCCAACCCAAACAATGATGTGTCCTCCAGTTGAAGAATGTCCCCAAGAAAGAGTTTGTCATCGCTATATTTGCTATGAGGTTCCCCATATTATGCCATGTAACACCAGAGTAATTAACCATCATATTTATAGACATACTTACACGCCATGCTTTACCACTTGTGAAGAAAATGTCGTATCTAATGTCTATGATCAAAGATGTTGCTTTTAAATCTCTTTTTAGAGATTTTTTTCTTGGCTATTTACCTTAAATACGTTATAATATTATTAGAAGTTAAGGTGATGTTATAAATATGTTTAAAGATAAAAAGATAATTGCATTGTCAGTTATTTTATTGGTATTTACCATTTGTTATTTTGTGGTAGCTAATAAAATTTCTTATGCTTTTGAAACTGACTATGATTTAAAGGCTACTTATGATAGTGTAATTGAAACCATCAAAAAGAGCGCTACTAGTTATGGCACTGACAAGTCTGAATTATTTAACGAAAACAATACTATTTATGTCAAAGTTCAAGAATTAATTGACGAAAAATATTTAGTACCTAATGAAGATGGCAATATAACTAATCCTATGGATGCCAATGATACCTTAAATTCTAAAATGGTGAAGATAAAAAAGGATGAAGATAAAATTTTAGTTGAGGTCGATAGTTAATATTTGGTAAAATTTGTGTCAAATTTTCCAGAAACATTGTATTAATCAAAAAATATTTAGTAATATATTATTGTAAGGAGCAGTGGTAAAAAATGTTATACCCATCAATTGATAAATTATTAAATATTGTTGATTCTAAATATATGTTAGTGCATGTAGCATCTAAAAGAAGTAAACAAATGCTAGAAACTTCACATTATCAATTAAGAATAAGTGAATATCAAAGTAAGAAAGATATTGGTAGAGCATTAGAAGAATTAGAGCAAGGCTTAATTAAAGTTGTCAAAAAAGATAAATAAAAATTATGAAAAACATGTGAATAATTAGTAAAAATGTCCCTTTTTTTGGTAACGAATAATTAGTAAAAATGTCCCTTCATATTTTTTTGTTGACAATAGGCAATTATGTGATAGGCATTTTTAGCCAAAGGCTGATAATATAAGCCTTTGCAAGCCGATAACATCACATAATTGGGTTCCTATTGTCAATAAAATAAATTAATAAAACGAAGACATTTTCATTAATTATTCAATTTTTAAATAGGGACATTTTCAAAAATTTTTCACAAAAGATAAATAAAAATTATGAAAAACACTTGATTATCTGAAATATATATGTTAAGATAATCATGTTCTTTGGGGGATTAGCTCAGCTGGCTAGAGCACCTGCCCTGCACGCAGGGGGTCGCGGGTTCGAATCCCACATCCTCCACCATTAGATATTTAAGTCCGTATTTACGGGCTTTTTCAATGAGGAGATTTTATAATGGAATATCAAGAATTCGCTAAATATTATGATATATTTTATCAAAATAAAAATTATCAAAAAGAAGTAGAGTTTTTATTAAACTTTTTAAATGGTAAAAAGAATATTTTAGATGTCGGATGTGGGACAGGTGTTCATGCCGGCTTATTAGAGCAAAAAGGCTTTATAGTTGATGGCTTAGACTTAAATAAAGAGATGCTTGATATTGCCAGAATGAGAATTCATAACAATCTTTATTTACAAGATGTTCTAAATCTTAATATTAATAAAAAATATGATGTTATCATTTCGATGTTTGCCGTTTTAAATCATTTAAAAGATGAACAAGAATTAATTAAGTGCTTTTCTAATTTGAAAAAAATATTATCTCATGAAGGATTAATTATAATCGATTTGCACAATCCCCAAAGTTCGGGACAAAAAACCGATACTTTTGATAATATCAAAAGAACAATGGAGTGGGTTTATAATCCTAAAACCCAAAAAGAAGAAAGTAAGATTACCTTTGAAATTGATGGCGAGTGTTATAAAGACACCCATACTTTTAGAATATTTACGATTGAAGAAGTAAAGAGGTGTGCTTTAAAGGCAGGATTAATTGTTAAAGAAATATATGAGAACTATAATATTGAAAAGCTAGGCAATTCTCATTCTAAAAATCTTCAATTTATCTTAACAAGTAATTAGAGGTTAAAATGAATTGCCCTTTTTGTCAAATAGATAATACTAAAATTTATAATCAAACAATTGAAGAAACCAAAAATTTTATTATTAAACCTACCATAGGTTCCTTAGTTCCTGGTTATGTTTTAGTAATTCCCAAAAAACATGTTAGTTCTATTTTGAATTTAGATTTAGAGTTAAAAAAAGAATACAAAAGTATTTTAAATAAATATCGCTGTATTTTTAAAAAAATATATGGTATTTATCCCTTAATTTTTGAACACGGCACCATTGATAGTAACAAGTCTACCTCTCAAAGTGTTATCCATGCCCATACTCATATCGTAAATTATAATTATAAATGGGAAAAAGATATTCTAAAAAAATTAAATTTCTTTAAGATAAATAGTTTAGAAGTAACTCCTAATAAAAACTATATATATTATGTAAGTCCAAAGGGAGTAGAGTATCTAACTTTAGATTTTTTACCTCAAAGTCAATTAATGCGTAAACTTATGGCTATAGATCTAAATATGGAAGAAAAATATGATTGGCATAAATATCCTTTTTTAGAAAATGTTTCAAAAACGATTTATGATTTAAAAGAATATAAAGATTAATATAAACCATAATATAAATGGCAATATTTATATTAAATTGACATTTAAAAATGAATATTTATTGCCGAAGTTAAAAATGCGTAGTATTATTAAAATAGAGGTAGAAGTTATGGCAAATCAAAGTAAAAATTATAAAAATAATAGTTATAAAAAAAATAGTAATAAAAAAGAGCCTAAAAATGTAACAATTATGAAAACTCTTGTCGTTTTAGGAGTTATAGTTTTATGCTTTGCCATTGTTTATTTAATGAATTACTTCTTTGTTTTAAAAAATGATATAAAAATTAATATGTCGACAGATAAACAAATGGTTAACCTTAAAATAGGTAATAAACAAGAAATGATAACTACACAAAAATATGTTAGTGACCTAGATTATAGTATGCGTTATGATATTAATTATTTTAGGGTATTTAAATATAAGTCCCAAGATATCTTTAAATATCTTGAAGCTGAAAAAATCTTGGTGGTGGTGGAAAAATCTACCTTACCGAGTTCTTGTTCTAACACAGGTTCTAATTCTTATAATAGTTGTGTTGTTACGGTTGATAACTATACAGAAGAACAATATATTAAGACAAATGATACAGTTTATAAATTAACTATAAAAAAACCTAATGCTAGTGAATATACAAATGATATAAAATCAAGAATAGACTATATGATTAGTACTTTTGAAAGTACCATAAAATAGCAATTGCTATTTTTTTCTTATAAAGAAAGGATTTGATTAATTTGCATATAAATTGTTTTAGTGTCACATTTTGGTTTAATATTTTTAATAACCATTTAGAAGTGTTAAATGATTTAAGCACTTCTTTAAAGAAAGAATTTTCGAACTTTCAAGTAAATAATGAAAGTCCTAATCTTTTTACACCAATAATCGAAGGTCATAATCCGCATCAAAACCATTTAACTTTCAGTAAAATAAATTTACAGTACACCCAAGAAAATGTCACAATGAAAGATTTTAAACAATTTAAAGAAACTGTATTTACTTTATTTGATATCTTAAGTAAATATTTAAATGTTGCGCATTCGGCTTTATATTTAAATATCGAAATGGAGGGAGAAGATTTCTTAAAACAAATAACAAGTAAAACTCTTTCTTCGAAATTTTATGATGATGATTTAATTGATGTTTCTTTAAAACTTGGGAAAAAGAAAGAAGATTTATTTTATAAAATAGTTACCATTTTAAATAAAAAACAACTTCAAATTCCGGAAATGTATTATGATAATGGACAGATGATACCTATTCCTCTAATATCTTGGTATAACTCTCAAATTTCTAAAGAAATTATTGAAGTATCTTATGAAATAAATGATAAATATTCTTTTGATAATACGAAAGATTATCAAACAACAGAATTTTATCTTAATAAAATGCTTTATATTTTAGAAAATGAATATGCAAGTGATATTGAAAATATTTTAAAAAAAGGAAAATTTTAAATTTCCTCAATTTGTAATATTTGTTTTATATAAAGAGTTTTATCATTTAGATAAATTCTCTTTTTTTGACTATCTAAATATTTAATTTGCCCTTGAATATTTTTAATTTCCCCATTGTAATAGTAGGTAATATTTACTCTTAATTTTAAATTATAAGCTAAAGTTATTTCTTCTTCTAGCATTTCTAATTGATCTTCCGAAAGAGTAGGATAATTAACTAAATTTTTTTCTAACTTTAAATCATGGATAACTTTATTAGAGTTAAAACAAGAGTCAAATGGTTGCCATTTGATAATGCCTCTGTCAATCATGAGTAGTGACCTCCAATTTTTAAATTTCTTTCTTTGGCCGTAGAGTCCTTTAAAAGATTGGTGGCTTTAAGAAGACTATTTTTCCCAAATTTATTTTTAATCTCATCAATCGTTTCATTGATGTTTTTTCTTTCTTCTTTTTCATTTTCACTTTCAAATAAACTAAGTTGCACATTATCTTTTCTTCTCAGACTTCCACAAGAAATAGTTACTTTTCTAATTGGTAAGAATTCATAAAACTTATCAAAAATAATTAAAGTATATCTTAATATTTCATAAGCCGAGTCGGTAGGATTATCTAACTTCACGGAATGAAAGAAACCATTATCTATTTCTTTTGAGTAACCAATTCCAAGACCAATCCAGCCTGTGAGTTTATTGTTTTTTCTTAAACGCGCCGCGAGAACATCCACCATTTCCGAAATAATAATCTTAATGTTATTTTCATTATAGTCTTTAAATAAGACTTGCGAATGACTGAAGGACTCGGATTTCGCAATTTTATGATAATCCGATATTTTACTTAAATCAATCCCGTTAGCGTGGTTCCAAAGTTCTAAACCCATAATGCCAAATTCATCTTTTAAACTATTTTTATCGGTAAGTGCTAAATCTTTAACCGAATAAATACCTCTTTGATTTAATCTTTTTTCCATTCTTCTGCCAATCCCCCACATATTAGAAAGGGGCGTAATAGGCCAAATTTTTTCTTCAATATCTTGATAAGTCCATTTGGCAATATTATTTTTATTATGCTTAGCTTCAATATCCATCGCAATTTTCGCTAATAGCATATTAGGTCCAATCCCACAAGTGGCGGTAAGTCCCGTTTTTTTATAAACAGTATCTAATATTTCCATGGCTAATTCTTCATCAGTTTTTTTATACATTTTAAGATAGTTAGTTACATCTAAAAAGCATTCATCAATAGAGTAGATATGTAAATCTTCATCACTCACATAATCTAAATAAATACTGATAACTTCCTTACTTTTCTTAATATATAAATTCATTCTCGGTTTGACAATTTCATATCTAATATGTTTATCGATTTCATATAACCTTCCTCTGGATTTAACCCCTTGCTTTTTCAAGTAAGGAGTAACCGCAAGAGTAATGGCGCCATCTCCTTGTTTCGGATTAGCCACTACTAAAGGATAAGTAAAAGGATCTATTCCTCTTTCGACGCATTCACAAGAGGCAAAAAAACTTTTTAAATCAATACATAATATATTTCTTTTAGGGTAGATTTCTGTCATTAATACCATCTCCAAACATTTGTTTACAAATTAAGTATAAAATAATTACTAGTAAATTGCAATACCTATTTTTGGTAATTTTAATGGTAACTTGAAACTTATTGAAAAACTAATACCTTTATGATATTATAAAGACAATTAGGAGAGTTTTGATGGAATTAAAAGAAGAAAATGGTTTAATAAGTAGAAGAAGACCTTTAAGAAAGAACAAGAATTTTTTAACATTTATAGTTTATAAAATACTATTTGATATTGGGGAAGTTGATAAATTAAAAGATGATTATGAAAAAAATTTATATAGCGAAATAAAGAATTATTTAAAAAGAGCCGGAAAGAGAGGGTTTATTAATCCAGAATATAATAAAAGAATAGAATTTCATGATGTAACTAATAAAATTCAAAGAATATTTGCAAGAAATATCTATTGTTTGCCTAACAGTGATTTAGACAAAGAAGTGGCAATTTTTATTGCTTGCAACATTTGGAAAATCCTTGCTAGATATAGTTATGAAACAGTAGCAACTCAAGAAGAAATTGAATACTTGGTCGCCTTTACGAAAGAAAGTAATCCCGAAGAAAATATTACTTTAAAATTAACTGATAATTTTTGGACTCAATATTTTGAAGATATTAAATCATTATATGAAGAGTATATAAATAATTACCAAAATGTTGAATGCTTTGATTTAGATATGCTTATTTATACCTTTAAAGATAGTAGACTTTTAGATATAAATGTTGATAATATTTTACAAGAATATTCAAATTTAACAAGAAATGATGTCTTAAAATTATGTATTTATCATTTAAGCGATGATTTATTTGTTAAGTATTTAAATGTATTGAATTCTTGTAGTAATGAAGAAAAGAAAATGATATTTGAGTTTATTAAACCGATGCATTTCTATTTTCAATATGCCCCTAAGTATTGGGAAATACCGCGAAGTGATATTGATTATGATTTAGTTTGGAAAAGGTTGGAAGAAAAGCTTTCATATATTCATAATTATATTATTAATAATACTAAAGAAAATGAAAAAAAGGTTTTTTGTGGCGAACCTCAAGATTCATGGAATATTGATATTCAAACTATAATGATTAATGAAGAAATTCAAAGTTTTTTTCAAGAAATATATTATATGGGTTATTCGGCTTATGTTGCTGAGTTTGAAAATACATTTTTAGAACAAATTGAACTTTTAAGTGTAATTATTGAAAATCATAATATTTCGGCTTTGCAAAATTTATTACAAGCCAAAAAATATCTTGTTGATAATCCTATAAGCACTGAATATATTTATGGGGATCGATTGCTTACTAAAGAAGAACGTCAATTATTTGGAAATAAAAAAAAGGTGTCTTTGCCAGTATCTTTTGATAAAACCAAAATTTTAGAATTAAAGAATTATTTTTTAGAATTTTGTGGTAAATTATTAACCAATGATTTAGAACAAACTCCATTTATGAAATTAACCAAAAATAAGTGATAAGACTTGTTAACTTAATGATAAACTATTATAATAAGGTTATGAAAAAGTTATTATTAAAATTAATTAATTTATATCAAAGCCTTCCTTTAAGAAGTCATACCTCTTGTCGCTTTTATCCCACTTGTTCGGAATATACCAAAGAGGCTATTACGAAATATGGCGCCTTTAAGGGCAGCATTTTAGGAATAAAAAGAATATTAAAGTGTCATCCTTTGCATAAAGGTGGTATTGATTTAGTTCCAAGGGAAGAAAAATAATTGCAAAGTAAAAAGCAATGTGCTAAAATTAAAGAGAAATCGATGATGAGAAACGAGATTATTAAATAATCGTTTTAAAGAGAGTTAATGGTAGGTGTAAATTAACAAACAGTTTAATAATTACTATTCTCTAGAAAGTCCAATCAACTTCGGGTAAAACCGTTATCTTAAATTAAGTAAAACAAAGGATGGTACCGTCAGTTTGACTCCTTAGGGGCCATTCTTTTTTAATGGAAGGAGGATTTCATGAATATTAAAGTATTTACTCAGTCGGCTATTTTACTAGATGGTAAGAAAAAAATTTATTTTGACCCTTTTAAAATAGAACAGAAATTAAATGATGCTGATTATATTTTTATAACCCATAATCATTATGATCATTATGATAAAAATTCGATTAATAATGTTATTAAAGATACTACTAAAATTATTGTTCCGGAAGTTTTAGAAAGAGAAATAGAGGAACTTACCAAAAACTATTTAGTGGTAAAACCAAATCAAAGTTATAAAATAGATGATGTAGAATTTAAAACCGTTCCGGCTTATAATATCCATAAAAATTTTCATCCTAAAGAAGCTAACTTTGTCGGATACATTGTTGAGCTAGATGATACAACCTATTATATTATGGGTGATACGGATGCTTTAGAGGAAAATAAAAATTTAAAAGTTGATGTTTGTTTCATTCCGATTGGGGGACATTTCACCATGGATTATATGGAAGCCGCCGATTACATCAATGAAATAAAGCCCAAGAAGGTAATACCTATTCATTATGGGAGTATTATCGGAGATATCCATCTAGGAGAAAAATTTAAAGAGTTAATAAATAAAGAAATAGAAGTCGAAATTCATATTAAGGAGGAGAATATATGATAAATATTAAAGAAGATGAAAGATTAAGTGTTTTAAATCACAGTTGTGCCCATTTACTAGCGCAAGCCGTAAAACACTTATACCCAGAGGCTAAATTTTGGGTAGGGCCAGTAATTTCTGAAGGATTTTACTATGATATCGATTTGGGAGATTATAAAATAACGGATGAAGATATTCCGAAAATCGAACGCGAAATGAAAAAAATTGCGAAAGATGGCAAGAGAATAGTTCGTCATGAAATTAGTAAAAGTGAAGCTTTAGAAATGTTTAAGGATGACCCTTATAAGATTGATTTAATCGAAAGAATGGACGAAAATGAAACGGTTATTTCTTGTTATACCCAAGGCGATTTTACCGACCTATGCCGCGGACCTCATGTGGAGACCGTTAAAGAACTTAAACATTTTAAACTTCTTAAGTTTAGTGGAGCTTACTTTAAAGGCGATTCTAACAATAAGATGCTTCAAAGAATTTATGGTGTTTGCTTTGAAACCGAAGAAGATTTAAATGTTTATTTAAAAGAACTTGAAGAAGCCCAAGAAAGAGACCACCGGAAAATTGGTAAAAATTTAGGAATATTTACATCTCATGATTTAGTTGGGAAAGGAATGCCTTTATGGCTTCCGAATGGAGCAATCATAAGAAAAGAATTAGAAAACTATATTTATGCCAAAGAACAAAAATTAGGTTATAAACATGTTTATACCCCATGTGTTGGAACAGTTGATTTATATAAAACTTCTGGTCACTGGGATCATTATAAAGAAAATATGTTCCCATCAATGAAAGTTGATGAAGAAGAATTTGTTTTAAGACCAATGAATTGTCCGCATCATATGTTAGTTTATGCTAATGAACTTCATAGTTATCGTGATTTACCAATTAGAATTGGGGAATTTGCGACAGACTTCCGTTATGAAGCGAGCGGAGCCGTTAAGGGTTTAGAAAGAGTTCGTTGCATGTGTCAAAATGATGCCCATCTTTTTGTAAGACCTGACCAAATTGGCGAAGAATTTAAAAAAGTTGTGGAACTCATATTAGATGTTTACCGTGATTTTGGGATTAAAAACTATAAATTCAGATTATCATTGAGAGACCCCGAAGATAAAGAAAAATATTTTGATGATGATAAAATGTGGAATGATGCCGAAGCTAAACTAAGAGAAGTATTAAATGATTTAGGTATTCCTTATTATGAAGCCATTGGGGAAGCGGCCTTTTATGGACCTAAACTAGATGTGGAAGTTAAACCCGCTGTGGGACCAGAAGTTACCTTATCAACTTGTCAATTAGACTTCTTACTCCCTAGAAGATTTGAACTTTCTTATATCGATAGTGAAGGTAAAAGTCAAATTCCGGTTGTTTTACACAGAGCCATTTTTGGCACTTTTGACCGTTTTACTGCTTTCATTTTAGAAGAAACAAAAGGGGCTTTACCACTTTGGTTATCACCAGTTCAAGTAAATATTATACCGGTTAATAACAACTATCACTTAGAATACTGCGAAAAAATCAAAGAATCTTTAGAAAACTATCGAGTAGAACTTGATAAAAGAGAAGAAAAACTTAGTTATAAAATGCGCGAAAGTGTTATAAGAAAAATTCCTATTACTTTAATAATTGGGCAAAAAGAAGTTGATGATAATACCGTAAGTTACCGACTTTATGGAAGTGAAGAAACCAAAACTGTTTCCTTAAGTGATTTTCAAAAATTACTTGAAGATAAAATAAAAAACAAAAATTAGAAGGAATTCCTTCTTTTTTCTTGCGAAATAGAATATCTTTTGTTAAAATAACAACTTATCAAAGGGGTAAGATTATGAAAACAGTTAATTTAACAAAAAGACAATTTAAAAAATTAAAACCTATGGAACTTGAAGATGGCGTTTTAAATAATGAAGCCGATATGTATTATTTAGATATCAAAAGAGGTTATTTAAAACAAACCTATCTTTTAAAAAAATTATTCCAAGATAAAGGAGAAATATTTAGTAATAAGTTATATACAATCAATACTTTAATTGATAATAAAGATGAAATAAATATGGAAGAGTTGATTATTCCGGAAGCTCTTGGTTTAGTTGATAATGAGATTGTTGGTCCAATCATGCCTTACATACCCAATATTAATTTAGGTTATATCTTAAATTCCAAATATGAATTTCCTTTAAAACAAAAGATTAGATATTTAAAAGAAGTTGGACTTATTTTAGAAAAATTAAAAATGGTTCGCGAATATACCAAAGTTAAAGATATTTATCTAAATGATATTCACGAAAACAATTTTATTTTAAATAAACAAACAGGTAAAATTAATGTTGTTGATTTAGATAGTGCTAAAATTGGTCATAACTTGCCATCTTCCGCTTATTTTTTAAATTTATTGGGTCTTCATACTTACTCTTCAAAATACCAAGAAGCTAATTTTGACCACTTTGCTGGTGGTTTTTATGAAGTTAATGAAAACACCGATATCTATTGTTATATAATGATGATTTTACAATTTTGTTATGGAAGTAACATCGTTAGTATGACACCCGAAGAATTCTATAATTATTTAGAGTATATGGCCTCTTTAGGGATTAGTAAAGAACTCATTGATATCATATCTTCCATTCTTATTAATAAAGATAATCAAAACCCTTACGAATACTTAGATGAACTTATCCCTTACTATAATAAATTAAATAAATACACATTCACAAAAACCTTAAAGAAGTAAGTTAAAATTAGATTGACTAATTATATTTATTTTCTTATAATTTAGTTAACTAATAGTAGTGGAGGTTAGATGTGAAACTTAAACTTAAGCGCTTTATTAAAAAGCATGATATTTTACTAATGATTCTGGCGGCCATTTTAATTGTTATTATTGGAATTGTTATTTTACTAATTATTGACCCTAAAGGTAAACATAAGGAAGATAAAACCGAT
This sequence comes from uncultured Bacilli bacterium, assembly GCA_947628485.1. GTDB lineage: Bacteria > Bacillota_I > Bacilli_A > RF39 > UBA660 > SIG200. Next base: position 15,136 of record CANRAA010000015.1, read on the forward strand.
AATAAACCCGTGGCAGTAGAGAAAATTCATACCATGTATGTTAAAATTAATCCTTTAGTTAAACTTACTTTTAAAGAAACTTATACATTATGTAAGGATGATAAAGGAAAAGAGTATGCTTGTAGCGAGATTTCCGCTAATGTCGTTGACTTTGAACTTTTAAACGATGATGCCAAAGAATTTTATAAAGATTTAGATTTTAAAAATAAAAAACTTAATGATGTTCTTCTTACTCTTTGTGAAGAAGCCCGAAAAAACAATGTGGGTTTTGAAAGTTTAGAAATAACTACCGATAGTGAAGTTATTAATCACGATACCATTGTAGATTATTTAAAAGAAAATAATTCTTTAGAATTAGATTTTACGGTTTATGTAAATTTTAAAGAATATATAAATGAAACCGATATTTTAAATAATGACCAAAATAATATGGTTACTGTTACTTTTGATAGTAATGGTGGTAGTAAAGTAGATAGTCAAACTATTAAAAAAGGAGAAATGATTACGAAACCTAATAATCCAACTCGTAAAGGTTATACCTTTGTCGAATGGGATTTAAATAATAAAGTTTTTGACTTTAATATCAATATTAATGATAATATAACACTAGTAGCTAAATGGAAAAAAGAAGAAAGTACTTCAAATCCAACAGAAAATAATAATGGTGAAGCAACTCCTCCAAAAACAGAAACTAATAATCAAACTAACAACGATAATAACAATAGTACTGATAACAACACCAACAATAATAGTGGCAATAATGCAAATGAAAACCAATCATCAACAACTCCAAGTACTCCAAGTGAAAATGATAACAATCAAACAGATGAAGAATTAAAAATAACCTCAACATTAGAAAAAGTTAATTTAAATGATAATATTTTAGTAGGTTATAATGTTTATGGTTTGTGTGCTGAGTATTATTTTGCTTCAAATTTCCAAGAAGTTTTTAAAGACTATATCTACTGTAGTAATAGGACAGGAACTTGTAGTAAAGATGTTAATTATATTGAAATTAAAGAAAACATAGGAGAAGAAGGATTTAATAATTTAATAAAACAATTAACTTTTGATACATCTAAAGAAAGTCAAGTTAAAAATTTCTTTGCTTCTTTAACAGTTCCAATGGGAATTGGACGTTATAGTGACAATTCTAAAGAACATGCTTTTAGTTTTTATTTTGAAGAATTAAGAATATATAAAGCCGAAAAGTATGGAACATTTGGTACTAGTTATAATAAATTACATGACGATTTTATTAATAGCATATATAATATAATAAATGATGCTTATTTAGTTAGTTATGGCTGTGGCGATAGTGATGATCCTAAATTACTTACCGAAGAATTATGCCAAAAATACAATATAAATTGTGCTAGATGGTAAATAGAAAAAGGTTGACAAGCATATATTAATAGTGTTACAATATCAATGTTATTAAAAAGGAAAGCGATTTATATCCACCTGACTTGCATAAGCGAGTAGGTTAAAAGCCAAGAAAAATTATTTATTTAAGGTTTTTAAAGTGGGTATAAATACTCACTTTTTAGTTTATATGGAGGTGCTTTATATAGCAAAGACAGATGAGCTACAAATTAATGACCAAATTAAAGTAGCGGAACTTATGGTAATTGGTCCAAATGGGGAAAAGATGGGAGTTAAAAACTTACCTGATGCCCTAACTTTAGCAAACTATGCGGGACTAGATCTTGTTTTAATGAGCGAGAATAGTACGCCACCAGTGGCGAAGATTATGGATTACAACAAGTATCGTTATGAAAGACAAAAGAAATTAAAAGAAACGCAAAAGAAACAAAGGGAAAGTAATAAAGAAGTTAAAGAATATCGTCTTTCAGTAAGAATCGATGTTCATGACTTTGAAACTCGGGTTAAAAACGCTTCCGAATATCTTAAGAAAGGACATAAAATTAAAGCCTTTATTAGATTTAAGGGAAGAGAACTAGCCCATACGGAACTTGGTAAAGACGTCTTGTTAAATTTTGCTAAATCTTTAGAAGAATTTGGTCAAGCCGAAGGTGAGGCAAAATTAGAAGGCCGTCAAATGTCTTTATTAATTGCACCTAAAAAATAATTTGGAAGGAGATAATTATGGGAAAACAAAAAACACATAAAGCCAGTAGTAAAGTACTTAAGGTAAAGAAAAATGGTACAATTACTTACAAAAAAGGTAATGGAAACCATAAAACAAGTAAAGACTCAGCTAAAGCTGTACGTCAAAGAAGAAACAAAGGAATTTTAGCGAAAGGAGAAGCTAGCAGATTAAAATCTGTTATCTAGGGGGTAATAAATTATGGCAAGAGTTAAAGGTGGAAACGTATCTAAAAATAGAAGACGTAAAGTATTAAAACAAGCAAAAGGTTACTTTGGAAGTAAACATAGATTATATAAAACAGCGCAAGAACAATTATTCCACAGTGGTGCTTATGCTTATCGTGATCGTAAACAAAATAAAAGAAACTTCCGTAAATTATGGATTACGAGAATTAATGCAGCATGTAGAATGAATGATATAAGTTATTCTAAATTCATTAATGGATTAGAAAAAGCTGGAATTACTATTAATCGGAAGATGTTATCCGAAATTGCAATTAATGATCCAGCATCATTTACTAAACTTGTTGAAACTTCTAAAGATGCTTTAAATGGTAAAGTATCTAAACCAAAAGAAGAGAAAGTAACAACGGAAGTTAAAAAAGAAGTTAAAGAAACTAAAAAAGAAGATTTAAGTACTAAAACATTAGCAGAATTAAAAGCCATGGCTAAAGATGCTGGTGTTAAAGGTTATAGTTCAATGAAAAAGGAAGAATTACTAAAAAACTTAAAATAGTAATTCTTTTTTCTTTAAAAATCTTGCTAATACACTCATTTTTCGATATAATAAAAGGTAGGAAAATAGGAGTGGAGTTATGCGCAAATTTATTGCTAGTTTAGATGTCGGCTCATCTTTTATTAAATTAATTGTTGGGGAAATAATCAAAAACAAGATTAATATTTTGGCGTGTGTCGAAACTCCATCTAGAGGAATTAAAAAGGGTTATGTAATTAATGCGGAAAGTGCAACCGAAGCTTTTTCGGAAGTATTTAAAAAAGCGGAAGATATGTTAGGTATACCAGTAAAAAAGGTAATTGCCACGGTTCCTAGTTTATATGCTGAATGTCTTTTAAGTGGGGGAACTATTCCCGTAACCAGTCCTGATAAAGTGATAACTAGTAAAGATATAATTAAAGGAATGCAAAAATGCGTTTATAATAAAGTAATGGATAATCGAGAATTAGTTACTGTTTTACCGACAAGTTTTAAAGTTAATGATGAGATTGTAACAAACCCTTTGGAAATGACGGCCGAACAACTTACCATGAAATCCATCGTTGTTACGGTTCCCAAAAAGAATATTGAAGGAATTAATGCTTGTTTAAAAAGTATTGGGGTAGAACTAATTGATATAGTTATCTCTCCATTGGGAGATTTTTACGAACATAAAACTAAAGAGTTAAATAAAATGATTGGAGCTCTTGTAAATATTGGGGAAGAAACTACTACCGTATCAATATTTAACCGAGGTATCTTAACTAACTTAGAAGTTATTGATATTGGTGGAGCTACTATAACTAATGATTTAGCCTATGTCTATAAGATAAATAGTGATGATGCAAAGTATTTAAAAGAACATTTAGCGCTTGCCCATACGAGACTTGCTCAACCAAATGAAGCCTTAACCTTCTTAGATAAATATGGCGAGAAAGTTAAAATTAACCAATATGATGCCTCTGAAGTCGTCATGGGAAGGCTTACGGAAATCATAAATTTGGTGAAAAAACAAATTAATCTCTTAACAAAGAAAGAAATAAGTTATATAATATTTACAGGAGGAGTAACCGAGAGTGAGGATTTTGATATTCTCCTAGATGAACTTTTAGGTAGTACAGCTATTCTCGGTAAAACAGAAGAAATTGGGGCTCGCAGTAATATTTATAGTACAGCGGTAGGAAATATAAAATATTATAATAGTAGATTAAAATTAAGAAATGTTGAATTTTCCATCTTCAATCAAGAAGAACAAGAGGAATTAGGAGGAACAGCTAAAAAAGTAAATGTTTCCGATAATTCTTTATTAGGAAAATTATTTGGATATTTTTTCGATAATTAAGGAGAGTGTTTAAATGAACGAATTACAAATGGATCAAATAGCAAAGATTAAAGTAGTAGGAGTTGGCGGTGGCGGTTGCAATGCTGTTAATAGAATGATTGAAGAAGGAGTTAAAAGTGTTGAATTTTATGTTGTAAATACCGATTTACAAGTCTTAAATGCTTCTAAGGCTTCGAATAAAATTCAAATAGGTAAAACAATAACTGGTGGAAGAGGTGCTGGAGCTAATCCCGAAATAGGAAGAGCAGCTGCCCTAGAGAGCAAAGGCGAAATTGAGGATGCCCTTAAAGGTGCCGATATGGTTTTCGTTGCTTGCGGTATGGGTGGCGGAACTGGAACAGGTGCTGCTCCTATAATTGCGGAAATTGCTCAAGAACTTGGTGCTTTAACTGTTGGTATTGTTACGAAACCATTTAGATTTGAAGGTAAAAGAAGAAGTGAAAATGCCCTTTTAGGTATTGAAGAATTAAGAAAACATGTAGATACCTTAATTGTTATTCCAAATGACAAATTAAGAGATATTATCGATAAAACAACTAGTTTTGATGATGCCTTTAAAGAAGTAGATAATGTTCTTCATAGAGGTGTTCAATCAATATCTGATTTAATTGCCGTTACCGGAGTAATCAACCTAGACTTTGCCGATGTTAAAGCTGTTATGGAAAAAAGTGGTACCGCCATTATTGGAATTGGTTGTAATGCGGGTGAAAATAGAGCTATTGAAGCGGCTAGACAAGCAGTGGCTAATAGTTTACTTGAAGCCACAATTGATGGCGCAACCAATGCCATTGTTAATGTAACGGGTGGAGCAAATCTTACCTTATTTGAAATTGAAGATGCTGTTGAAACTGTTAGAGAAGCTGCTAAAAGTGATGTTAACATTATCTTCGGAGCTATTAAAAACGAAAGCTTAACTGATGAAGTAATCGTTACGGTTATTGCCACCGGTTTTGATGAGGCTGATGCTGAGGAATTATATGGACCGGGAGAAACCCCAAAAAGAAGAACAGTGCCCACTGATGATGATTTAGAAATTCCCCCATTCTTAAGAAATAACGATTTATTTTAATTAATTTTAAAAAGATTACATAATACGACATTTTTTGCCGTATTTTTTTTATATAATAGTAATGGTGAAATAGCATGAAAATATATTTAGATTTATTATTACTATTAAATTTTATATATGATGGTCTTTTATTAATTACGGTAAGTGTGGCTTTAAAAAGAAATGTTTCCTTTAAAAGAATTATTTTAGGCTCTTTATTTGGTAGTTTATCTACTTTAATTATTATACTTCCATTAAATAAATATCTTCTTTTTATTTTAAAAATAATATCAGGTTTAATAATGCTTATCATTACTTTTTCTTATCATAATTTTAAATATTTTTTGAATAATTTAATTTATCTTTATATGTGCAGTGTAATTCTTGCTGGTTTCTTAGTTTTTTTAAAAATTCAATTTAATAATTTAAGTTATGTTTTAATTTTGTTAATTTCACCTTTTATTTTATATGTCTATCTAAAAGAACAAAAGAATTTAAAAGAAATAGTTAATTATCATAAAAATGTAACTATTACTTTAAAAAATAATCGTACTTTAAACTTAAAAGGTTTTATTGACTCCGGTAACACTTTAAAAGACCCCATTACTCATAAATATATCATTTTAATAAATAAAAATAAACTTAAGGGCATATATAATATAAGAAGTCCAATGTATGTTCCCATTAATACAGTAAGTAGTCATAGTTTACTTGAATGTATTAGTATTAAAAATATTCAAATTGATAATAAAGTTTATACAAATTATCTATTAGGACTTTCTAGTGAATTTACTAGAAAAGATGAAGCTGATTGTTTACTTAACTATCACATTTTAGAGGAGGAATAAATGTTTAAAAAAATTATATTGCTGTTAAAAAGAAAATACCAAGATTGCTTTTTTGTGGGAGCCACTGATAAACTGCCACCACCTTTACCAAAAGAAAAAGAATTAGAATATTTAATTAAAGCAAGAAGTGGCGATATTAATGCCCGGAACATTTTAATTGAACATAATCTTCGTTTAGTGGTCTTCTTAGCCAAAAAGTATGAAAATACGGGTTTTGATATTGAAGATTTAGTCTCTATTGGTTCCATTGGTTTAATTAAAGGCATCAATACTTATAAAATTGATAAAAATATTAAATTAGCCACTTATGCTTCTAGATGTATTGCTAATGAAATACTTATGTTTTTAAGAAAGAATAAACGCAAAAAAATTGAAATAAGTTTGGAAGAAACTTTAAATTATGATGCCGAAGGTAATGAATTAAGACTTGAAGATATTTTAGGCACCGATGATGATGTTGTTCCTAAAAAGTTTGAAAATATGATGGATAAAGAAACATTAAAAAAAGAAATAGATATTCTAGATAAAAGAGAAAAAGAAATCATGACTTTAAGATATGGCTTAAATAATACCGAAGAATATACCCAAAAAGAAGTAGCCGAAATGTTAGGCATTAGTCAGTCATATATCTCTAGAATTGAAAAAAAGATTGTTAAAAAATTACAAAGTATTATGAAAATATAAAAGAGTAGAGGGGTGACCTCTACTTTTCTTTGTACGATAGGAAAGTCATACAAAAATTGAAATTATATGTTGACATTCATTTGTTCGTATAGTATAATTATATTGTATGGAGGTAATAGTTGTGTTAGTAAATCGAGCTTATAAATTTAGAATGTATCCCAATGAAGAACAAATAGAATTAATAAATAAAACTATAGGTTGTGCAAGACTTGTATATAATATAATGCTAAGTAAGAAAAAAGATAATTCTAAACTTAGTAAGTTTGATATGATAAAAGAAATACCAAATCTATGTAATGAATATCCTTTTTTAAAAGAAGTAGATAGTTGTTCTTTAAGATGTGCGGTGTTTGATTTAGAAAATGGTTATAATAAATATTATAAAAGACAAGGAGGATATCCAAGATATAAGAGAAAAGGAATAAAAGATAGTTATAGAACAAGTTATATAAAAAATACATATAAAGGTAAAACATATGAAAACATTAAAATAGATTTAAAAGAAAGAACTATAACATTACCAAAACTAAAAGAAGTAAAGATAAGAGGATATCGAAATATCGAATATATAAAGGGAAGAATAATAAATGCCACGATAGAACATATAGCTAATAAATATTATGTCTCAATATGTGTCGAAAAAGAGATACCTTATGTTAGATCTAATACAACATCTGTAATAGGAATAGATATGGGAATAAAGAATTTGATAACAACCAGTGAAGGAATAAGTTATGGTAATCCCAATTATTTAAATAAATATGAAAAGAAAATCAAAGGATTACAAAAAGGATTATCTAGAAAAATAAAAGGAAGTAAAAATTATTATAAATATAAAATTAAACTTCAAGAGGCATATAGGAAGTTACAAAATGCCAGAAGAAAAACAAATGAAGAGATAGTAAGTAAAATAATCAAAGATAATGATATAATAGTAACCGAAGATTTAGACATACCTAATATGATAAAAGAAGCCAATAAATCTCTAAGAAAAAATATTCTTAATTCCACAATGAGTGACATAATAAGAAGACTCAAATATAAATGTTATTGGTTAAATAAGAAATTAATTCAAGTAAATAGATATTATGCCAGTAGTCAAATATGTAGTTGCTGTGGACATAAGAATAATAAAATGAAAGATATCAAAATAAGGGAATATAAATGTCCTAAATGTGGAATAGAGATAGAAAGAGATCTAAATGCGAGTCTAAACATAATGTATGAAGGAATAATAAGTTACTATAAAGAGAAATATCAAAATTAAAATAATAAAAATATATAAAATAAAAAAAACAAGTACGGCAGCGACTGTCGGAAATATGGCCTGTGGAGGAGTAAGATCCAATGAAGCAGGAAAGATAAGC
>CANRAA010000016.1 GCA_947628485.1 uncultured Bacilli bacterium
TTGCTTTCTTTTTTTCGCTTTTTTAGGTTAATTTAATTTTTAAATTCTTGGTGGTTAGAAATTTAAAATTAACAATTATTCTTCCCTTTATATATTCGATATTTCGATATCCCCTTATCTTTACTTCTTTTAGTTTAGGTAATGTTATAGTTCTTTCTTTTAAATCTAATTTAATGTTTTCATAAAGGCTACCTTTATATGTATTTTTTATATAATTAGTTCTATAACTATCTTTTATTCCTTTTCTCTTATATCTTGGATATCCTCCTTGTCTTTTATAATATTTATTTAATCCATTCTCTAAATCAAACACCGCACATCTTAAAGAACAACTATCTACTTCTTTTAAAAAAGGATATTCATTATATAGATTTGGTATTTCTTTTATCATATCAAACTTACTAAGTTTAGAATTATCTTTTTTCTTACTTAGCATTATATTATATACAAGTCTTGTACAACCTATAGTTTTATTTATTAATTCTATTTGTTCTTCATTGGGATACATTCTAAATTTATAAGCTCGATTTACTAACACAACTATTACCTCCATACAATATAATTATACTATACGAACAAATGAATGTCAACATAAATTCTCGCTTTTTGTATGACTTTCCTATTGTATTAAAAAAAGAGCCAAGGCCCTTCTTTAAAAAATAAAACTTCCACCAATAATTATAGCAAGTAATATATAAAGTACGATTACTATAAAAAAGTAGTTGTAAGCATTATTTGTATTATTGTTATTTTGGTTACAAGAACCACTATGTGAACAAGCCATAAATTACCTCCTTTAAATATAAGCTCCTACGATTATAATAAGTAGAATAAATAATACTAAAATAATAGCAGCGCCAATTCCGTTATTTCCACAGTTCATAATTCACTCCTCCTTTATGTCTATTCATTATAATTTATGGGAAATATCTTAAAGTGTGAGTGCTTAATTTATTGTAAATTTATATTAATAAGTGTATAATAAATATTAAGAAAGGAAGAAAATGATGAAAAAATTTATTTTATTAAGTTTGATTTGTCTTCTTACCCTTTGTGGTTGTGGTAAAATACCCACTTTACAAAATGGAGAGGAAGCAGTTGTAACATTTACGAAAGGAAAAGAAGAACACAAGATTAGTGCGGAAGAATTATATGATGAATTAAAAAATAATTTTGGCCTAGAAGCGACTTTAAAATTAATTGATACTTATATCTTAGAAAAAGAATATGACGATTATATTGAAGAAGCCAAAAAGAATGCCGAAAACTACATTGAAGCTTATGTTAATGCTTATGGTGGTGAAGAAGAATTCTTAAATGATATAAGACAAAGAACTAATTATTCTAGTATTGATGCTTATAAAGAATACTTATATTTAAGTTTCATGCAATCACACGCTTTAGAAGAATATGCTAAAAGCCTAGTAACCGACAAAGAAATTGAAGATTACTATAATGAAAAAGCGAAAGAAGACGTCGAAGTTTATCATATTTTAATTACTTCTGATGCTACTGATAGCATGACTTCTGACGAAAAGAAAGAAGCCGAAAATAAAGCGAAAGATAAAGTTAAAGAAGTTATTAAAAAACTTGATGAAGCTGAAAACAAATTCGATACTTTCAAAAGTTTAGTTAAAGAATATTCAGAAGATGAGGCTACTAAAGATGATAATGGTAATTTAGGATATATTAATTACAATGATTTAAGTGAAGAATATGATGAATTATTAGATGCTGCTTATAAACTAAAAAATGGCGAATACAGTAAAGATGTTATTACAACGGAACTTGGCTATCATGTAATTTATCGTAATGCCTCAAGGGATAAATCATCTCTAGAAGATTTAAAGAATGAAATCGTTGAAAAATTAGCAAGTGAAAAAATTCAAAATAATAGTACAATTTCTGTTGATTCAATGAAAAATTATCGTAAAGATTATAACTTAAAAATAATTGATGATAATTTAAATAGACAATATGGTATTTATTTAAATAACTTAACAAATCAAGCCTTAAGTCAAAGTACAACAGATTAAAAGATTGGAAAAATAAATCCAATCTTTTTTATTGCCTAATCTTAATTTATATCTATTTCTTCCATTTGCATAACAAAAGCCATATTCCCCCACTTTAAAATTTTTAGGGCACAATCTTGAATTTTCGTAATACCGCCACTTATTACTAAATTAATTGAATGATTATTTATTACTACTTCTTTATGACCTTTGGCTAGTTTGGGTAGTAATCCTTTACTTGGGCTAATTAAACCCATATTTTTAAAAGCATAATTTAAAAATGGTAAAAAAGGCATTACTAAACCATTATGCATATGACCACAGATTATAAAATCGAATTCTTTTAAATATTCTAAAACATCAGCATCCATTAAATAAATTGGTGAATGCATGACAAATATTTTTAATTTATTTTTAGGTAAATTAGTTAAATTATCTTTATTATTTTTAAGTTCTTTTAATAAAACGTTTTTATCTTCCTTTTTATCTTTATTAAAATAATAATTATATGGTAAATCAATTTTTCTAATAATTAATTTTTGATCTTCATAATTATCTATAAATATATTTCTTTTCTTTAAATCTTCTAAAAAAGTATTTTCCCATTTTAAATACCATTTCCCTTTTTCTTTGTAAGAAAAATCATGATTACCTAAAGTAAAGAAAACTTTATAGTTTTTGCTTAAATCTTCTAGCCAATTAAGAAGAATATGATACTTATTTTTATCTTTTAAAACCTTAACCGTATCTAATAAATCACCAGGAATAATCACATAATCTGTTTTACTCGCTTTTATAGACTCAGAGATTTTAGCTAATTTTTTGATATTAAAATTATTACTATAATGTAAATCAGAAAAAACTTTAATATTTAAAGAAGATATTCCTTCAATATTAAAGAGATATTTTTTAACTTGTAATACTTTATTAAATAATTCCATTATGCTCCTTATTTATTCAAAACTCGCCTTTTTTGTTTAGTTTTATAAATATCATAAATAATCTTTATTTCTTCTAAAGTAACATTGGGAATATACCAATTAAAATAATTTTCATAATAATCTGAATCTTGGAATTTTTTTAAATCACCCGTTACCATAAATAAATCATTTACTTCCGTAGTTTCTAATTGTTCAGAAAACTTTTGAAAGCCTAAAGTTTCATAACTTAGGGCTCTATCTAATAATTTAAGACATTCGGGGCTAAACTTTTTGATATTATATTTTTCTTCAAAATAATTAATTAAATAAGAAAGTATTTTAAAAGCATCAAGTAAGTTTATTCCTAAAGGCAATTTAAAAGGTAAAGAATACATGTCAAATAAACCATAGTTATTGGGATAGACCCGCGAACTATGAAAATTAATATAACGAAGTCGAAATACAGCACTATCTTTTAAACTATGGTCTACTAAAACAACATTTTCATTTTTAACTTTATTTCTAAAAATCATCTTATCACTTTCTAAATCCTTTTTGATATAAAGTGGCTTTAATTTTATTTTCTAAATCCATACCACTATATTTTTTTTGATATTTATTTTTTAATTTTTCATACTCTTTCTCATAAATCATATTTTCACTTGGAAAAGAATATTCTTCTAAAACATTTAAAATATCTTCTTTGTAAAATCCTTTATTACTTAAATCTTTAATTATCTTTTGTTGTAACATATAGTTAGATAAATTATGATTACTATTAATTTTTTTCTTAATATAATTATTTATTTTTTCACTCCATACATCAGTTGAAAAAGTATTTAAATAATTTAAAATATCTTCATCTTTAAAACCTAATTTTTTTAACTCATATAAGATTTTATTGGGCCCCATTAATTTTAAATTTATGGCATCATTAATATAAGCCTTAATATAGACTTCATCATTTAAATATTTTTCACTCTTTAGTCTTTCAATAGTATAATTAACGGCCTCTTTAGAATAGCCTTTTAATTTGTTTTTAATTTCTTTTTCCGTTCTTAATTTAGTATTTAAGTATTTTAAAGCTTCATAATAACTTTCTAAATAACTATTGTCTTGAATTATTTTATCTAACTCTTCTTTAGTTATAACTTTAGTTAATAATAAATTATGTTTTAAAATTATATCATCATATAATTTGATTTTGGTATTATCTTTAAAAGTAATTTCATATAAATTACTTTTAACCTTTTTATAACTTTTTATCTCCATAATCTTGACACGCTTTACTTAAATCCTTAACCAAGTTATCGATTTCTTCTTTATTCATGACTTTAGCTCCACTAGCAAACTTATGACCTCCGCCATGATAATGACTCGCTATTTCATTGATAACTGGTCCTCGGCTTCTGATACTTACTTTATATTGATTATTTTTGACATCTTCCGTAATAAAAGCCCAAACCATAATTTCTTCAATAAAATTATAATTATTGATTAAATTAGAAGGTGTTGCGACATCGACATTATATTCTTTTAATGTAGCATCATCTATCACAATATAAGCAAATTTATTTTCATCGACCACTAAATTGTTGGTAATATAAGCCATAAATTTATGCTCTCCTAAAGGTCTTGTATATAACATATCATATAAAGATGTAAAATCAATGCCACTTTCCTTTATTAATTCTTTCGCGGTATCCAAAGTTTCATAAGTCGTATTTTTTAAAGAAAATCTTTCACTATCGGAAACCATACCTAAGAATAGGTTTTCGGCAATTTTTTTGGTTAAAACTAATTTTGTATATAAAATAAGTTCACTAACCATTTGACAAGTACTAGATTTTTCGGTATCGGTCCAATCGACAATACCGACAATATCTTCTTTAGGATGATGGTCTATTTTTAAAATAGCTGTATATTTTAAACCTTCAATGCCATCAACCCGATATAAATTAGGGACATCTAAAACCACTAATAAAGGATTATGAAGTTCTTCATAATTAACTTTATTAAGATTGCCAAACTTTTTGAATTTAGCGACACCCGCTCCGACAGCATAAACTTTTTTATCCGGAAAAGTTTCTTTAATGGAGTCTCTTAAGGCAATTTGACCACAAATAGCATCAGGATCGGGTCCGATGTGTCTCGCAATAACTATTTCATCGTACTTCTTAATTTCTTTATAAATATTTTTAAGTAAATTTTTATTTATTATAAAAACCACCTACTTACTTATTAATTCCATCGTATCTAAAGCAATCATTAATTCTTCATTAGTTGGAATAACATAGACAGGAACACTTGAATTAGATGCGGAAATCTTACCTTCATGTTTATCTAAGTAAGAAGCTATTTTACTATTTTCTTCCTTATCAAGAACAATATTTAGACAAGCAAGTTTACTAATGATAGCCTCTCTAAATTCGCGAGCATTCTCTCCTAAACCAGCCGTAAATACTAAAGCATCTACTTTTCCTTCAAGTTTAACATAATAACGGGCAATATAAGATACTATTCTATCTATATACATATCATTAGCAAGAGCACAAGCGGCATCCCCTTTAGCCATACCTTCTTCAATATCCCTATGGTCAGAATATTTTTCGCTCATGGCAAGTAGTCCACTTTGTTTATTTAATGCATTATCGACTTCTTTTATTGTCATTCCAGATTTTTCCATAACATAAGGAATTAAAGAATAGTCAATATCCCCACATCTTGTTCCCATCATAATTCCGGCATTAGGACTAAAGCCCATCGTAGTATCAATACTTTTGCCGTTTTTTATACAGCAAAGACTACCTCCACTTCCAATATGACAACTAATGATATTAACATTTTCTTTACCTAACATTTCTTGAACTTTTAAAGTAATATATCTATGGCTTGTTCCATGAAAACCATATTTTCGCACACTATATTTTTGATACCATTCTTTAGGTACGGGATATAAGAATTCTTTTTCTTCCATTGTTTGATGGAAAGCCGTATCAAATACTCCCACCATTGGTGTGTTAGGCATAGCTTCTTTAAATGCCTTAACTCCCACAATATTGGCCGGATTATGAAGAGGGGCTAAACTAGATAGGTCACTCACTGTTTTAATAACATCATCATCAATAATAACGGATTTATTATATTTATCTCCCCCATGCACTAAACGATGACCAACACCATCAATTTCTTCTAAAGAATTAATGACTTTATTATCATATAATTCTTGAATTAAATATTTAATAGCCTCACTATGGTCTTTAACGGAAGCTATCTTTTTTTCTTTTTCGCCATTTATTTTAATGGAATAGAAACTATCCTCTAAACCAATTTTTTCAAAATAACCACTTATTAATTCCTTTTCTTCTGGAAGACTAATTAAATTAAATTTTAATGAAGAACTTCCTGCATTTACTGATAAAATTTTCATACATTTACACCTCTATTAACATTATAAAGAATTTAAGGGCTTTTGTAAACTAAGAAAAAAGAAGAATTATGTCAAATTTAACTCTTCTTCTATTTATTTTTCTTAAATCTCTCTTCGTGAGCCGTTGTCTTTCTACTTGTTATATCCCTATTACCTCTATCACGATACTCACTTTCTAAATTATATTCAAAAGGATTAAAATAGTTATTCATTCTTCCTTTGTATGTATTATCTAAAATATTTTGACCACGCATAAAGCGATAATTTTTAAGCATCTCTCTATCACCATTATTAATATGGCCTAAATTATCGTTTTAATACTTATAAGATATCGGAAAATTCTTCTTCCTTATCCTTGATGGTTAAAACTTTTTCGCTTTTTATAGCTTTATAAATCATTTCTTCATAATCTATTTTACTTTCATATTCTTGAGCTTTTACTAGTTCAGGATTTATAACCGGATGGTCAGGCACAAAAATTGTACAGCAATCTTCATATGGTAAGATACTTGTTTCATAAGCCCCAATTTGTTTCGATAATGCAATAATTTCTAATTTATCAAAACAACATAAAGGTCTTATAACCGGCATTCTCACCACTTCATTAACAACATACATACTCGTTAGAGTTTGACTGGCAACTTGCCCAATACTTTCCCCATTAATTAAAACTTTAGCCTTTCTTCTTGAGGCAATAATGGCTCCAATGCGGTACATCATCCTTCGCATAATGGTAATTAAATATTCATGAGGCATATTCTTATATATTTCTTCTTGAATTTCCGTAAAATTTATAATATGCAATTTTAATTCCCCATTATATTTGGTTAAAATTTTCGCTAAACTTTTAACTTTATTTAAAGCATTTTCGCTAGTATGCGGTGGACTTTCAAAATAAATTGCTTCTAATTTTATCCCTCTTTTAATAGCTAGATATCCCGCCACGGGTGAATCTATTCCCCCACTTAACATTAAAAGGCCTTTTCCTTGGGTACCCACTGGGTATCCTCCTAAACCTTTAATGGTATCCATGTAAATTAAAACTTCATGAAGTCTTATTTCAACATTGATAATAACTTCCGGATTATTGACATCAACTTTAATATTTTCTTTGTTTTTTAAGATAAAAGCTCCTAGGTCTTTTCTTAAAGTCATCCCATCAATGGGATAGTTTTTATCACTTCTTTTTACTTCTACTTTAAAAGTCTTAAATTCTTTATCTTTAATTAAAGTTAAAATATTCTTCTTTATATTATCTACTTCTCTATCTGGAAATTTATAAGCCACTACTATTTCATGAATACCAAAAATATTTTGAAGTTTTTCTATTACCTCATCATAATTATCGCTACTAGGATAAATAAACATTCTCCCAAAATCATATTCTATTTTAACATCTTTTAAAATACTTAAAATATTTTCATTTAATTTTTTGATGAAAAAATTTCGATTATCTTTTTTGGTTGATAATTCCCCATATTTTAAAAATATTACTTTTTGCATTAAATCACCTGCCAATTAAATTTTAAGTCTTTTATATTCTACTTCAAAAATCTCTAAAAATCTATTAATTTCTAACACCGTAGTTAAATGAGATAAACTTATTCGCATACAAGATTTACTTCTATCTATATCATTATAGATAGCCATTACACTACTAGATATTTCCCCTAGTTTATTCACACTAACAAAAATATCATGATTTGATAAAGCACTCGCTAGAGCTTGAGATGATACAGAATCAAAACTTAAACTAATGATATGCGGAATAGAATATTTAGTTTTATTAATTTTTATTCCTTCTAATTTTTCTAATTTGCTTATAACTCTTTCGTTTAGTAAACTTATATATTTATCTCTTTTTTCTAAATCTCTAATAGCTACTTTTAAGGCCTCTTTCATACTGACAATTAAAGGTAAAGGCAAAGTCCAAGGAAGTTCACCAGCCTTTTTAGCCCCATACATTAAAGGTGTAATATTAACCAAATTATTTTTATATAAAAAGCCTATTCCTTTAGGGCCATAAAACTTATGCGCACTCACACTACCTAGGTCAATATCCCGAAAATTAACACTCATTTTGCCAATTGCTTGGGATAAATCCGAATGAAATAAAGTTTGGTCATTTTCCTTTTTAATAATTTGCCTTAACATCTTTAAAGGTTGTCTTACTCCTGTTTCATAATTAACCGCACTAATGCTCACTAAAATAGTATCTTCTCTAATTAAATTTTTTAATTCTTCAAAACTAATTAAACCATCTTCATCATTACCGACATAACTTATTTCAAATCCTAGAGTTTCTAAATAATGACATATTTGATAAATAGAAAAATGTTCAAGTTTCGAAACAATAATATGTTTTCCTCTTTTATGATTAGATAGAGCAACGCCAATTAAAGCCATGTTATTCGCAACACTTGCCCCACTGGTATAGATTATTTCACTATCCATAATATGAAACATATTACTTATTTCTTTAGTCGTATCTTCAAGTAATTTTTTAGATGAAGATCCTAAACTGTTTAAAGCATAAGTTGAAGATAGATATTCTTTAGATATTCTATTATAAGTATCTAAAGCATCTAAAGAAATTGGTGTAGTCTCACTATAATCAAGATATGTCATTTAATCACCCTCTTATATTATAAGTATACCATAAATACATATTAAAAAAAAGATGGGTTAAACCCCACTTTTAAGAAGCAATTACTTTATTTCTAACTTTAAATTTGGTAATTAAATGTTGAATTTTTTTCGTTTTATTACGCGTTAATTTTTTGCCAGTAAAACTTTTATTTTGATAAACTTCATTAACGGGTAAATCTTCGGTTTTATCATAAACTTTTAAAGACTCTTTTAAATTTTGAAATTCTTTTAAATTACTTAAAATAAATGATCGATAAACTTCACTCATGTTAATAGCGCTTTCAAAGATTAGTTCCGCATAATTAACTAAATTATAGACAACATTTTCTAAACTACTTTCCGGCGTTATATATTCATCAACTGTTCGATATACTTCCATTAATTCCGCATATTTAACACATCTAATACCTTCTAGTTTATCAATAACATAAGGTGTAACTTTCCCATATTTACTTAAAACTAGAAAATAAAAATAAACCATAAATAAATCATTATCATCTAATATTTCACTTAATCTTTTAACGACACTTAAATCAATATTATATTTTCGACTAAATATCCAAATATTAGCCTCGTCAAAATTTTGACACTCTAAAAGAAGAATATTAAATTCCTCTTCTTTAATGTTATATAAATACATTAAATCTTCTTTAGTGACAATTTTATTTAAACATAATAATTCTCTTATATTTTCTTCAGTCATATTAAAACCCCACTTCTTTTAGGCACTCAAACATTATACCCTTAATTTAAAGGTAATGCAAGAGCAAAAATTTTAAAGTTATTTGTATTCTTCAAGTAATCTTTTATGAATACCTGGTTCAATTATATTAATGGCATTAATAGCATTTTCTAAACTATTTTTAAAATTACCTTTATTAAAACTAATCTCGGCTTTGGTTAAACCAAAGTCTACTTCTCTATTACTCATGCGATAACGATTACCATAAACAATGGCCGTCTCCGCCATCTTAGCAGTTTTAATTGTCTCATTAATTGTATTATAAACTTTTAAAACTAGGTCTCTTGCGGTATCTACTCTTAAATTTAAAGTCTTAATAGATATTGGTCTTTTATCAAGTTCTTTAACCATTTCGTTAATAGCAAGGGTGGCCTCTGATAACTCCACATAATAATTTTTAGGTACAACCGGTAGTTTATAACTTCTCACCTTTTCTTTCGCTTGAAGGAGAATATCTTTAATTTGGTCAAGTTCATCACGTGCTCTTAATTCATCTTCTTTTAAACTTCCTAAAGTTCTTAAAGCGACATTTAACTTTTCTTCACCCTTAGTTAAACGATTATTTAAAATCTCCATTTCTTTAGAAAGACGCGAATACGCTAAAGACTTACTCCGCTCCATTTCCACTACATGGTCATAAGACTCTCTAATACTTCCAAATTCTTCTTTGATTTCTTTAATAACTAAAACATCATCTTCCGATAAATCATAACTATATTTAATATCGTCAATTTTCTTATATAATTCATTATTAATTCTTTCTAACTTGCTTACTTTTAATAAAATACTTCTTTTATAATCTTCATATAAGGTTTTCGTTAATTTTTCTTTATCAAAGTCATTATACAAAGAATCAAAATAATCGAGCATTGTTTTAAGTTCAAAGACCGAATCAACTACATTTAAAACATTAAGACGACTAAAAATATCTTGAATCTTTTTATTAACTTCTTCGATATTATATTCAATGTTTAAATAATCTAAATTGTAACCTTCTAATTTCATTTTATGATAAATATCATTGATATCATCAATTCTTTTGGGTATTAAAACATTCCCTAAATTTACTATTTGTTTCGTTTCTTTAATAACAATTTTTAAATTACCAATGACATCATCAATAGCCTTAACTATTTTACCGACTTCTAAATATTCATTTTTTTCCATGGCTTTTTCAAATGTTTTAAATAATTTATCAACATTTTCAAATTGTAATTCTAAAGGCTTTTTAATCACACTATAATCATTTAAATGATTATTATAAGTATTTCTTATTTCTCTATAGTCCGCCTTTAACTTAATAATCGTTTCTCTATTTTTTTCTTCAGATAAAGTAAGTTCTCTTATTTCTTCCAGTAAAAAATCGGCTTTCGTTTTTAAATAACTAATGTCCATTTCGACATTTACTAAACCACTTTTTAATTTACCATAATTTTTTTCATTAAAATCATTTTGGAGTTCAATAATTTCATCCGTAATTTTCGGAATTTCTTTATCTCTTATATTTTCAAATCTTTTTTGCCAAGATTTATGTTTTTTCTTAAGTTCATCATTATTAACTAAAGCCTCAACTTTATTAAGTTCCGATAACATACTTGAAGAAATAATTAAATTTTTATCTCTTTCTAAAGAATTGATTTCGTTTGTTAAAGATTTTTTATATCTTTTATCCATGAATACTAAAACAATTACAACGATAACCATTGTAAATAAATAGTAACCAACCGCTAAAAGTAAAAAAGTCTCTCTTGTCAAACTTTCATCTTCCTTTACTATAACCATTTTATCATAATATTGGAAAATTTAGAATACAAGAAAAGACATTTTTTGCGATTTGTTAAAATTTTCTAATTTTTATTTAAAGAATTTTTTTAAACTTCTAATTTTTTCATTATAGTTAGGACTCATACAAACATAAGAGCCACTTACTAAAATAGCAACTTTTAAGCCTTTTAACATGGGAAGTATCTCATCATTTACACCCCCATCAAGACCAATAGCTACTCCTTTATCTTGTAAATATTTTATTTTTTCAATAACTTCAGGATTAAATTTTTGACCACCTTCCCCAGGAGTAACTCCTAAAACAAGGCAATAATCTATATCTTTTAAATATTTATCAATTAAATGAATATCTTCATCAGGATTAATGGCAATTCCAACTAAAGATTTACTTTTCTTTAAAGTTTTAATTACTTCTTCAATATTGTCTTTAATGCCTAGGTGGAAAGTTACTAAAAAGACATTTAAAGAAATTAAACTACTTATATAGTTTAAAGGATGATCAACCATTAAATGCACATCGACTTTTTTGCTGACATATCTTAAATCATGCACTAAAGTATCAACATCATAATTTCTTGCCTTTACATATTTGCCATCCATAACATCAACATGTAAAAAATCGGCCTCACTTTTTTCAATTTTTCTTATTGTTTCTTCTTTATCATCTAAACTTTTTAAATAACTTACTGCAATCATTTTTTTGCCTCCTTCATAAATACGACATAATTTTCATATCTAGATTTTAAAATCGTACCATCATTAACCTTGGGAATAACTTTACAACCTTTAGTATTATTTAAATGAGTACAATCATTAAAATAGCAATCTGTATTTTTAAATTCCTTAAAACTATTTTTAATATCTTCTTTACTATATTTATCTAAGTCTATTTGGGAAAAACCCGGAGTATCCACAATATAATAAGTATCTAAGGAAAATAATTCCACTATTCTCGTTGTATGTTTACCCCGATTTAAACTTAAAGATATTTCATCGGTTTTTAAATTTAGAGTATTATCCATTTTATTAATTAAAGAACTTTTACCAGCCCCAGTTTGACCACATACCGTTACTATATGGCCTTTTAAATATTTCTTTATTTTATTTACTTCATCATTTTTAAATACTTTTATTCCTATACTTTCATAATACTTAAATATTTTATTTAATTCTTTTAATTCCTCTTTAGGTGTTAAATCTAATTTCGTCAGAATAATAACAGGTTCAATTTTATTAATCGTAATAATACTTAATAATTTATCCAGTAAAGTTAAGTTTAAATCTGGCATTCTTAAACTAGTAACCACCAAAGCAATATCAATGTTAGCCACTTGAGGACGGTCTAAAGCATTTTTTCTTTCTTTAATATCCTCAATGACTAAATCACTTAAATTAACTAAAACATGATCTCCCACTAAAGGACGCAATTTAGTTCTTAACTTTCCTCTACTTTTACAATCATAATATTTATTATCAACTTTAACTGTAAAAGTATCACTATTTATTTTAACAAGTAATCCTTCTAACATAAACCGTCTTGACAACCACCTATATCACTATTGTTTTCTTCTTCATCACTACTATTTACATATACCCAAATTTTGAAACTAGCCCCACTTTGAACTGGCGTTCCCGCTTTTCTACTTTGGTTATAAATAGTGCCTTCTAAATTACTTTCACTAACCGTTTCGACTACTTCTAATTTAATATTGTTTTCTTCACAGAAGGCCTCAACATCGGAAATGGAATAAGTGCCATCAGTAAAGTCAGGATAGTTAAATCCAACCACCGCATAAGTTAAAGTTATGCTTTCACCCTTAGTAAGACTAGTTCCAGCCTCAACTGATTGTCTTACTATTTCATTTTCTAAGAATTCACTATCTTCTTCTACTGATTCTGGCTCTTCTCTTACCACTAATCCTCGAGCCTCTAAATTACCTTTTATTTCTAAATAATTTTTATGGGTATAATCTTCAATTAAAATGGTTTCGTCACCAGTAGAAACATAAATTTTAATTTCCGAACCTTTCTTTCTTTTTTTACCCGCTAAAGGAGAAGTTTTAACGACATTACCAACTTCAACTTCTTTAGATGATACGCCTTCTTCTTCATCCGCAATGGTAAATCCTTTATCTTGAAGCATGGAAATGGCTTCTTTTAAAGTTTTACCAGAAACATCAGGCACCTCAATTGTTTTCGTATTACTCATAAACATAATGAAAACAAATACGACTGTAATAACAATTATAAGGCCTGTAAATATGGAAGCTAATTTAATTAATGTTTTATTTTGTTTCTTCAAATCATC
The DNA here is from genome assembly GCA_947628485.1 of uncultured Bacilli bacterium. Lineage (GTDB taxonomy): Bacteria > Bacillota_I > Bacilli_A > RF39 > UBA660 > SIG200. The sequence continues at coordinate 13,850 of CANRAA010000016.1, forward strand.
ACCTGTTATCTTTTTTACGACTACTTCGTCTTTTTCTTCTTCTATTTTATTATTTCCTTTTTTAGGTTTAATATCACTTTTTTCTTGTTTTTTAACTTCGGGTTTTACTTGTTTAATTACTTTAGTATCATCTGATACTTCTTGATATTTTAATTTTATCTTCGGTTCATTAATTCTTTCCGGTTCTAAGCATGTTTTTAAATCCTCATGCATTTCTCTGGCATCACTATAACGGTTCTTCGGATTTTTAGCCGTCGCTTTAATGATAATGTTTTCCACACTTTGGGGTATATCTGGATCTTCTTCTCTAACACTTGGAAGTGGTTCTTTTAAATGTTTCAAAGCAATTTCCACGGCATTTTCTCCCTTAAAAGGAAGTTTTCCAGTTAACAATTCATAAAATAAGATCCCAATAGAATAAATATCACTTTGTAAAGTAGCTCCCTTACCACTTGCTTGTTCGGGAGGAAGATAATGGACACTTCCCATTACAGAATTAGTTTGGGTAAGTTGGGTCGAATTCATGGCCATCGCAATTCCAAAATCTGTTATTTTAACTAACCCATTTTCTAAAATCATAATATTTTGCGGTTTAATATCTCTATGAATTATATAAGAGTCATGGGCAACTGAAAGTCCATCAGTTATTTGCATGACAATATCAACGGCCTCACCTACCGTTAACTTTCCTCTTTTTTTAAGTAATTGTTTTAAATGTTTACCTTCAATATATTCCATGACAATGTAATATTCGCCATTATCTTCCCCAACATCATAAACTTCGACAATATTAGGGTTTGATAAAGAACTGGCTGCCAAGGCCTCTCTTTGAAAACGACGAACAAATTTCTCGTCATTAGCTAAATCTCCTCTTAAGACTTTAACAGCAACATTACGGTCTAAAATTGTATCATAAGCTAAATAAACATTAGCCATTCCGCCCTCACCAATGCTTTTTATCACTTGGTAACGGTCACTAATCTTTTGCCCTTTCATTATCATATTTGTTCACCATTCCTTGAAAGATATGCAATCGAGATATTATCATTTCCTCCTCTTGCATTACATTTTCTTATTAATTTTTCAACTTTCTCTTCACTTGTAAGTTCTTCGTCTACTAAAACTTTCTCTATTTGTTCTTCTGTTAACATATTGGTAAGCCCATCACTACAAAGCATAATGGCCTCAAACTCAATATCAATAACATCAAAAATATCAACATCAACTTTTTCAGCAGCCCCTAAAGCTTTCATTAAAACATTTTTCTTCGGATGACTTTTGGCTTCTTCTTCGGTTAAATTACCGGCATCAACAAGGAGATTTACAAGCGTATGGTCATGGGTAACTTTATGAAGTTTCCCATTTTTTAAAACAAAGCCGGAAGAGTCCCCAATATTCCCAAAAATTAAATAGTTTTTGGTAAGTAAGGCTACGACAATCGTCGTTCCTAAACCTTTAGAGTCAATATTTTCTTCCCCATACTCTAATATTTCGCCATTTATTTCATTAATATTATCATTAAGCCAATTAACCGCATCAAGTTTAGAGCCAATTGATGGCGTATCATTAAATCTTTTCCCTAAATGGGATACCGCAATAGATGAGGCTACTTCCCCTTTCCTGTGTCCTCCCATACCATCTGCTACCACTAAAAGATATTCATTACTATCATTTTTTAAAATTGTAACACTATCTTCATTGTGACTCCTAACTCTTCCTGAATCTGTCATATAACATGTTTCCATCTCTTACACCTCTTTACTTCTAAGTTGCCCGCATGCCGCACTAATACTATCCCCAAATTCTTTTCTTACTGTAACATTGATGCCTTCTTTAGTTAATGTATCTTTAAATTCTTTTATTCTTGCACTCTTCTTAAATTCTAAATTGTTCGTTTCATTATAAGGTATCAGATTAACATAGACATTCATTCCTCTTAAAAGATGGGCAAGTTCCATCGCATTGTCTTTGCTATCATTTACCATATTAAGCATAACATATTCTATGGTTACCCGTCTATTAGTTTTTGCAATATAATTCTTTAAAGAAGTCATTAGTTTACTAATATTATACACTTTATTAATAGGCATTATCTTATTTCGAACTTCATCATTCGGGGCATGCAAACTAATTGCTAAGTTGACTTGCAAAGGAAATTCGGCAAACTCATCAATCTTCGGAACTAAGCCACAAGTGGAGATTGTAATGTGTCTTGAACCAATAGCAAGCCCTTTAGCATGATTAATAATTTTAACAAAATTTATAACATTATCGTAGTTATCAAAAGGTTCGCCAATACCCATCACGACCACACTGTTAATTTTATTCTTTATGTCTTCTTCAATTAATAAAATTTGTTCGACCATTTCATATGTTTCTAAGTTTCTGACCTTTTTAAGACGCCCACTTTCACAAAACTTGCACCCCATATTGCACCCTACTTCAGATGAGACACAAACGCTTTTCCCGTAATCATGTTCCATAAGGACGGCCTCTACAAAGTTACCATCAATTAGTTCAAATAAATATTTTTTAACTAAATTACCTGTCTCCTTTTTCTTTATTTTAATAAAATCAAAATTAAAATCACTTTTTAACTTTTCTCTTAGATCTTTTTTTAAATTCGTAAAATTATCAACATTCCATTCTTTCTTTTGATATAACCATTCAAAAACTTGAATGGCCTTAAATTTTTTTTCGCCAATCTTTAAAATATATTTTTCTAATTCTTCACAATTTAAATCCATCAAATTCTTCATACTATAATTTTACTATATTTTTGACAAAATGTATCTAAAAAAATTCTTAAAAAAAGAAAAAGACTTCAAAAGTCCTTCTCTAAAATTATCAGACATGCGACAAAATGTCTGAGTGGCTATGTTTTAATGTCTTTTTCATCTGACATGATTATGATAGTTAAGATTGCTCTTAACACTAAAAGTATAACATAGCCAACATCTAAACTCAAGTATTTTGTCCAAATATCTACACATTTTCAATTTTCGCATATTCAAACAATTATAATACCCATATGAAATGAGGGATAAAATGACAAGGTTACTAATGGAGAGATTACGAATTCTCAGGGAAGAAAATAATTTAACGCAAGCAAAAATTGCCAACATCATTGGAATTGATAGGTCAACTTATAGTTCTTATGAAACCGAAAGAGATACCATACCTATTGTTCACTTAAATAAATTAAGTAATTACTTTGGTTATTCCATTGATTTTGTTTTAGGACTTACAAGTCAAAAAAAGTATTCAAATAGTAAAGAGGATATTGATTTAACGAAAACTGCTATCAGACTTAAAATGTTGAGAAAAGAATACAAAATTACCCAAATGAAAATGGCCAAAATATTAAATATTGCCAGAAGTACTTGGGCTAACTACGAAGGAGCCAAACAACAAATTGGCACCCTTACTCTTTCGTATCTAGCCAGCAAATATCACTATTCTATTGACTATATTCTGGGTAAAACTGAAGAAAACTACCTTAAAACTCCTAAAAAATGATAACCAAATACCTAATATACTCATAAAATACTATGAAGTATGAAAGGATGGTTTAATGACTAAAGGTATTCTCACAGCCAGAGAAAAAGAAGTCTTCCTACTTTTAGTAGAAAATAAAACAACGAAAGAAATTGCAAGTCATCTTAAGATTTCGGAAAAAACGGTCCGCAATCACATTTCTAATACGATGCAAAAACTAGGGGTTAAAAGTCGTTCCCAAGCAGTTGTTGAACTATTAAAACTAGGAGAAATAACAATATAGTCCCAAATCTACTTTAAGAATGATTAATTTCATTCTTTTTTTAGGTATGATTATAATTTTTTTAAGTATAATTAATTAGGTGGTTTTATGCTCAAGAACCTGGCTTTAAAAAAGACTATCATTATTTCAATTTCATTTCTTATTTTGCTTATAATCTACTTTTTTCCGACCGATGATACATATCAAATTAATACTACTTTAACTTATACGGATCCCGTTACCATTCCCATTTATTTAATTGATCAAAACAATTTAGTATCGCGTTTTGAAGTCATAAAGAAAAGTGATAATATCAACACTTTAATTGAAGAAGTCATCACTAACCTTACTATTAATAGTAATTCGAATATTCCGAGTAACTTTAAACAAGTTATTCCAGAAGGTACCAAAATAATTAATAAAGATTTAACCGATGGTTTACTTAAAATTAATTTTTCCAAGGAACTTTTAAATGTATCTCAAGAGGAAGAAGAAGTCATGCTAGAAGCTCTAATCTATTCTCTAACCGAAATAAAAGATGTGAAACAAATTATGATTTTTGTAGAAGGAGAACTTCTTAAAAGTTTACCTAAAAGTGGCAAAGTCCTTCCTAATACTTTAGATAGATCCTACGGAATAAATAAAGTTTATGAACTTGATAGCATGAAAGATGTTACAAAAATAACCACTTATTATGTGAGTAAAACTGATGGTTTATCTTATTATACTCCCCTTACGACAGTAACCAATTCCAAAAATGAAAAAGTCGAAATAATTATTGAAAAACTAAAAACATCCCCAACTTATGATACTAATTTAATTAGTTATTTAGCTACCTCTACCGAACTTTTAAATTATGAAATTTTAGAAAACTCGATTAATTTAAGTTTTAATAATCAAATTCTTAATTTAGATGATAATAAAATTATTGAAGAAGTCAAATATGCGATTGCCCTATCCATTCGCGATACTTATTCGATAAACGAAACAATATTTTATGTTGATGATATGTTAATTGATGCCTTTTTTATCTAAAAGAGGCATTTTTTTATTGAAAAGTTTATAATAATATTATATAATTTTAATTACTGAAAGACGTCTCCGTAGCTCAGCTGGATAGAGCAATCGCCTTCTAAGCGATCGGTCAGGTGTTCGAATCACCTCGGGGACACCATCGAAATTATAAAACTGCTTTTAATTGAAAGTGGTTTTTTCTTGACAATAATTCTATATTAGTTATAATATTGACTAAATTTTAGGAGGTACCTATAATGGATGAATTAGAAAAATATATCAAAAAATGTAATTTGATTTTTACTGGTACTTTAAAACGGAAAGATTTTTGTATGAGTAGTTTTCCAGGTGTTGAAAATGTAAAAGTTAATAATGAAAACTCGATTAGTATACTTAATTTTATATCTTCTTTTAATAAGTTGTATGTTGCTTTTCAAAAAGAATATGAAACTTTAGAAAAAATTAATTTAGGTGAGACTGTAGAAATAGATAGTTTTGGTAAATTTACTTCTAATAATGATAATTACCGCACACTAATATTACACATAGATGAACCAACCATTACTGATTGGAATTATACTACCCTCTATTTAAGAGAAATTAATGGTCAAATTAAACCATTTATTACTAATAATCTAAGTTTCCTTGATAAAAATTATTACCGTGAAAATATTCATATTGATGAGCACCTAGCTAAAGGTTATTTAGATTTTTTTGAAAAATATGATTTATTATTAAAAACTTTTAATTATTTAAAAAACTGTCAATTATTTGGAGATGGTACGCATTATATTTTTATTAATATTGATGAATACGAAGCTAATCTATTGAAAGGCTTAAATAAATTATATCTTTCTTTTGGTAGTGCTTACTTTAGTACGGAATATTATGGAAAATTAGCTTTCAATTTAGGAGATAATTTTGGTCTTGATTATGCAAGTTGCAAACTTGTATTAGATAGTAAAGAAATTCCCAAAAATCCTACTGATTTTGATTATATCTTAAACAATTTATATTTAAATAAAGAATATACTAAGAAAAAGAGAAAGATAAAGTAATAAAATACAATTTATTTTTTCATAAAGCTCTGTTAAGATTTTTTAGAAATGTCAGTTTTTTAATAAAAAAATAGATAAGAAACAAAGGCAAGCTTTGTTTATGAAAAAATTATGTAACATGAAATCTAAAAAGCAAGGGTTAAAATGAACTCAACTTCGTTTCGCCCTTGCTTTTAATCTTTCATCTCTTTCTCTTAAAACTTGTTCCAGCATCTTTTGATTATCAATTCTTTTTTGTTCTTTTTTGTTAAGATCTATTCTATGTCCTTCAATATGTCTAGTACCATAAATTTTATTATTCTTAAATATTCTAACAAGATTAGAATTAAATACATCTTGCCATACTTCTACAACTGTACCTTTATAAAAAACATAATCATTTCCATTATCATCAATAGGAATATAATACTCGTTATTTATAGATATCATATTGCCATTTAATATTTTTCTTTCTGCCTTAATACAAAATATTTTTGATAAATCGGTATTATCTAAAGGTATAAATTCCGAGTCTTCTTCTTTTGGATTATAAGCGAATTTTTTATTAATATAATCAATATAGAAACTATTAAACCATTCGTTAAGTTCATCATAAGTTTTAATATTAAATCTAATAATATCATTTAATAATCTGTTTTGAATAGTTTCGTTCATTTTTTCAATTTTACCTTTAGCTTCAGGAGAACCAGCATAAATAAGTTCAATTCCTAATTCATCTAACATTCTACCTACTTGTGTTAGTTTTTCATGTTCTTTATTCCATAGAATTGTTGTTTTATCAGAATAAACAGCCATAGGTATACCATATTTTTCAAAAATAATTTTAAACAAGTGACAATAACCTAACATACATTCAGTAGGCATAAACCATCCAGCAAGGATTTCACCAGTTGCATCATCGATAGCTAAATGTAGAGAAAAATTTTTACCGTTTTGAAACCAATCGTGAGGAGTACCATCAACCATAATAAGAATACCTCTTCTAGGTGAAGGATCTCTTAAAGGATGGTTTGTTTTATCACCTTTAAAACATTTATGCTTTACGGGAGATTTCCAGCCTTCTTTTTTAAATAATAGTTGGAAGAAAGATTTGCTTCTTAATTTTAAATTATATTTTTTTACATCTTCTTGTTTTTCTTTATTCCAAATAATATCTTCGTGGTAAATATCTCTAAATTGTGATATAGTAATACTTGGATATTTTTTCTTAAAGTTCTTAATATATTCTATTTCTTGTGGGGAAGCAGAGTTATTAGAAGGTTTATTTGATAAACCATGAACTAATAAAGAAGAAATATCCTTTTTTTCTATTTGTTGAGATAACCTTATTAATTGTCTTTCTTGATAACCTGTTTTTCTAGATATTTCACGATAGGTTATTTTAATTTCTCCATTTACTTTTTGTTTTAAAAGATTAAGAGCTTGTTCTTTATCTTTTTGCATATAATATAAAAATATATACCTCCTTTCCAAAGGTATATTCTAACACACTTTAAAAACTGACATTTTAAAAAAATCACATACTGACATTTTAAAAAAGGATTAACATTTTTTCATAAAGCTCTTAATAACTTATTAAATATATGATATAATAATAAATGAAAATATTAAAAAAGAACTGGCATATAAGCTTTATATGATTTATTCAATTTTTGAATATAAGAGTTATGTTTTAACTCAGTCATATAAGCACTGCCAGTTTTTATATTCTTTAATTTTATTTTCTTTCTTTTTTTCTTACTTTTACTTTTATACCTTTTTTATATTGAATAAAATCTTCAACATTTTCATCTAAAATACTTAACATTTCAAAAGGTAAACCAATTTGATTGCTAATTAATTTCTTGGTTTCCGGATTTAAAGAGTAACCTTTAGTTTTTACTTCTTCCCCAAAAATAATTAAGGTATCTGTCTTGCCATCATCAAAACGAGTTCCTTCTTTATACTTTTTAATTACCGCTTCTTTTTCTTTAAATAACCATTCAAAAGTTACGGTCTCTTCATCATCATCTTTTAGAGTATAAAAAACATCTGGTTCGCCATAAACAGTTTTTATAGTTTCATAAAAATCACTTAAAGCGGCGAGTTTTTCACCCATTGTTGTTTCTCTATCTAGACTTTTTCCCACTGAAATTCTTAAGAAAGCCTCTTTATTAAATTTATAATTAAAAGGTAGCCCATCTTTAAATAAATAATCTAAATCACTATGGGACTCAGCATAACTAAAATAATACTTTCCACTAAATAAAGCATTATAAGGTGTTCCATAATAATCAATTTTATCTTTTAAATAACTTTTTAAAAGAAAATATAATTCAAAACAATCGTCATCTTTAGATACATAATTCATAACCAAAACCTCATTTCTAAAACAATTATATCATAAACTAAAAAATTAAGCATTATTTAATGAAATCAGTTTCTTTTTATGATACAATTAACTTAAGAATAAAGGAGGACATATGGCCAAAAAGTTAAAAGTTAAAAAGAATATCGGAAAAATTAGTATTATTAGTTTTATTGTAATTTTATTTTTAGGAATAGGGATTTATTCTTATATAAAAGTTACGGAAAAAATTAATTATGAAAAAACTTATGAATTTAAACTGATTAATAAAGGTTATGATAAAGACACCGCAATTAAAATAAGTAAGATATTTAAAGATAAAGAAATTGATTATATCTTAGAAGAAAAAATAAATGATATTTATTTAAATCTTGCCAATGACAAATTTTTTATCTATGATAAATTTTATGAATATTTAGATTATCAAAAAGAACATGATGATGATAGTATTCGGGATATTGTAGAAAAAGTTAATACGAATACCCATAAAGAATATTATACCGATCCTGTCCCTACGGACATTTCTAAAGGCAATTTAATGTTAGTTAATAAATATCATTATTTAGAAAATGATTTTACACCCGAAAATTTAGTGGATATTCCTCAAACATATGCGTATGGAGACATAGGAAGTCAAAAGGCGACCGAAGAAACTTACAATGCTTTTTTAAATATGTGGAATGCCTCGCATGAAGCCGGATTTTACCTAATGGTTAACTCTTCCTATCGGACTTTTGAAAAACAACAAAGTGTTTATGACGATTATAAAAAAATGGGTGGCACCGATTATGCCGATAAATATGCGGCAAGACCAGGATATTCGGAACATCAAACGGGACTTACTTTAGATATTTTTGAAAAAGGAACAAGTTCCAAAACTTTCCCTGATACCGACTCTTATAAATGGCTTGTCGAAAATGCTCATAAATATGGCTTTATTCAAAGATACCCTACTGATAAAATCAATATCACGGGTTATGATTTTGAATCTTGGCATTACCGTTATGTGGGAGTTGAGGCCGCGACTTACATTTATGAAAATGGAATAACTTTTGATGAATATTATGCTTACTTTGTCAAGTAAGCATTTTTGTTAGATAAGAGTTTATAATTTCCAAAATATTTGATATAATCTTGAGTTTGTCAGTTGTTAATAATAAAAACTCTCATAAAGTCCCATAAATAAAGGGAAAAGCGAGAGT
>CANRAA010000017.1 GCA_947628485.1 uncultured Bacilli bacterium
ATTACATAATGTTTATTATTATAGATTACCATTCCTAATGGATCTTCTTTTAAAGCAAATACTATAACATCATCTTTGGTTAAATCTTTTCCATAATCATAATATATTCGACATACTATTTGATTTGGTTTACTCTCACTTACCTTTACGGTTACGGTTCCATCACTAGATATGGAATAAACATTCTCTCCATACTTTTGATATGTTCCATCTGTTGGTATACAATTACTCTTTTTATCATTTACTTGATAACCAGATACTGCTACTGGTGTTCCTTCCATTATGGTATAATTTTTAGGATTAGTTATATCTTGGACATAAAACATTAAGTTAACATCTGATGGTTGATTTAGTGGACTTGTATCACCTTTTCCAGCAAAGTTTCCTACTTTACTATTAAATATTGGTACCCATCCACTTTCATAATCATAATAAGCATGGGTTTTATTAAAATATAACAAACCCACAAGAAAGACTAAACATACAATTATGTATATTACTTTAAAGTTTAATTTCTCTTTTAAATTCCTTATTTTCTCTTTTATCATACTAACCTCTTTTTTGTATGTTGCAAATACCTAAAAGCAATACCAATAAAAAACTTTTCTTCTTTCTATTATCTATTTATAATCAAATTTTACAACACATGTGTTCAGTTGTCAACACATTTGTTGTAAATAATGGTATAGATAATATGGTGATATAAGATGTATTATAATGAGAGAATTAAATGGGTAAGAGATTGCAAAAATATAACGCAACAAGAAATAGCGGAACATCTTGGAATTAAACAACAACAATATGCTAGATATGAAAAAGGAGTTAATATTATGCCCATAACTTACCTACCTGAAATATGTAAATATTTAGGAGTTTCCGCGGATTATATTCTAGGGTTAAAAGATGACGAAGATTTAAGAAAAAATGCCAAAGAAAAAGAAGATTAACTCTTCTAAAATGGTCTAAATGGTGGATAATAATAGTTATAACTATAACTACCATAAGGATAATTTGGATTAAAACCAGGATTAGGTCCACCAGGATTTGGAGCCACATTATAAATTGGTCTTGGTCTTGTTAAGCCCACTGCTGCTCCTCCTAAAAGAGCTCCTCCTAAAAATGGCACAATAAATCTTTCATTATTAAAATTATTTGGATAATAATTAATAGGCCTATTATACATAATATCTTCCTTTCACAAGTATATTATGTATAATTATTTTTAGAAAATAATAAAGATGCCTATTAATTTTTTTATTCTTAAATATAACTAAAAATAGCCAAATAACATTTTTCTTAATTTCTTATTTTATAATTTACATTAAAGGTGGTTGATTAAAATGTTTCCAAAGTATCTTAAAGAGTATGAAAAAATAGATATGGATAATGATAAACTGGATTATCATAGTATGAGAATAAATAATTACATCATTAATGTTATTGTACCTAATTTTGTTGCCTATTTTATTGCTAAAAGTTATTATACATCATCGGAATATGAAGATAACTTAGACTTATTTATAAAAGAAGCTTTAGATTATTTTAATGTAAAAATAGATATGAATAATAAATTAATGGAGAAAATTAAAGATAATCTTTTATATAATTATGGATTAGAAATTATAAAGGAAAAACCCTTACAAGTAAAAGAAGTATAATATTTTATCTTTATTTGTCTTTTGTTATAATAAATAAGAGGTAATATAATATGAGTAAGTTAGTTTTACCTAATGGTTATTCTGAAAATACTATTTTAAAAACCATAAGAATTAAAGAAACTAAACTAATAAAAATTGAAGAATTATCTTATAAACATAATTTATCAGTTAACAAACTAATTAATATTTGTCTTGATTATGCTTTAGATAATTTAGAAGAAGAAAATAGTGCCATTAAAAAACGAAATGATTAATTTAAAACACATTTCATTTTTTCACTAAAAGTTTTAAAATTATTTTTTAAGTACAAATTATGGGCTTTTGTATTGGCCACCAAAACATTGACTTCAATTTCCTTTAGGGCCATTTCTTGAGCCCATTTTTTAAATTCTTCAAGTAAACTATTCGCTATTCCTAAGGTTCGATAATCTTCTTTTACATAAAGAGCATCTAAAATGCCTATGTCTTTCGTATATACTTCATCTTGAACTTGTTTAAAGCCATAGATATACCCAACAATTTTACTATCTACTAAAGCCACCAAAATAATTCTATTTGAATCATTTATATAATTTTCATACATATTAGTAACTTCAAAATTCATATTAATATTTTTATCATATTGTCCTTCATCACGAATAAGAAGAGTTAAAAGATTATTAAGTTCTTTAACATCTTCCATTTTGGCTTTTCTTATTTCCATAACTACACCTATCTTTCCTTAAACATTTTTTGTAATTTTTTACCTCGTATATATCCTTCTTTATAAAAGTTTTCAATATTCATACTCAGATAATGTTTACTATAAACTATTTCTAAAATAAGATAACCCTGATAATTATTTTCTTTTAATTTAGATATAATTTCTTCCCAGTTATTCGTGCCATCAAAAGGCAGTAAATGTTCATCAGAAGAACCATGATTATCGTGTAAGTGCACAGCCAAAATTCGATCTTTAAAGAAATTAAAATCAAACTTATCATGAAAATAATAATGATAATGCCCGGCATCAAAACAAATACCCACATTTTTATTTTTAATATTACTTAAAACATACTCTAAAAAACCGGGATAATGGACATTTTCAAAAGCAATTTTTATATTTAACTTTTCGGCATAATCAGCAATTTCTTGTAATCTTTTTATTCCTTTTTCGTTATACTCTAAAGGTAATGTTCTTCTACTAGTTACATGCATCATAACTAAAGTTATACCATTTTGATGACATACATCTAAATCTTCTTTATAAGCATCTACTAAATAATCACCAGCATCATTCCATAAATCAGGGATGCCATCATAAGTTAAATGAGCATAAGGAACATTTAAACCTAAACTTTTTAGATATTCTAATTGTTTTTCTTGAGATATGATAAAATCCCTATTGTACCACTGAATAAAAACATTCTTAAAACCGGCCTCTTTTATAGCCTTAATTGTCTCAATTGGATTATTATTAATATTAGCATTACTAACAACGACCATCAAATCTTTCATAACCTTACCACCTTTCTATAATTATATTAGAAAAGAGCGAAACTAACTCGCCCTTTAAAATTCTCTGGTGCTCGTACTCGGACTTGAACCGAGACTTCTTTAAAGGAAAATAGATTTTGAGTCTATCGCGTCTACCAATTTCGCCATACGAGCAAGTAAAGATATTATATCATAAATAATTAATATCTTCTAGATGTTCTTTGGTTTAAATAAAGGTGCCTCTTCTTCTACTTCTTCTTTTTCTAATTCGGGTAAATCATTAATGGAAGCCAGTCCAAAACAATCTAAGAAAGTTTTAGTTGTTTTATATAAATTAGGTTTACCAGGTAAATCACTTTTACCCACAACTTTTATTAAATCTTTACTTAATAACTTTTTAATAACATAAGTACTACTTATTCCTCTTATTTCATCTATTTCAATTCTAGTGATTGGTTCATTATAAGCAATAATAGCTAACACTTCTAATTGAGCTTGCGATAAAATTTCTTCTTTTTCTTTAATTAATTTTTGATAGTATTCTTTATGTTCTTTTTTAGTCGTTAATTTAAAAGCATCACCTAGATAACTAATTCGAAGACCTCTTTCATCTTTATCATATTCTTCTTTTAATTTCGTTAATAATTCTTTGGCTTTATTTTCATCAATATTTAAAGTATTACAAATATCATTTAAAGTAACACCCTCATCACCCATGACAAATAATAAACCTTCTAAAACTCCTAGTAAATTCATCTTAGGCCACACTTTCTATTAATATTGTACTAAATATTTTATCTTGTTTCAAAGTAATTTCTTTATTTTTACTCATATCTAATAATGATAAAAAAGTTACCACCACATTTTCTTTCGTTACTTCTTCAAATAGTTCTGTAAATTCAACTCTTTTTTTTATCTTTAAAAGACTTCTTATTTCTTTTATTCTTTGTTTAACACTATATTCTTTTTTCATTACTTTCGTCGTCATTGGTTTTTCATAATTTACTCTTTTTTGCATTTCTAAAAAAGCATTTAATAAATCGGTTATAGATACTTCACTATTAACTACATTTTCATCTTCATCCATATATTCTTTTAAGTTTTCAGGAACCTTAGTATAATAATCATTTCTATTTTCTTCTAAAACTCTTAAAGTATCACTCATATTTTTATATTTTTCATAAGAAATTAATTTATCGCGTAAATCTTCTTCACTCGTAATATTAAATTCACTTTCCTCTTCCTCAACTTCTTCGTTTTTCTTCACAAGCATCTTACTTTTTAAATGGACTAACTCTGAGGCCATCACTAAATATTCCGAAGAAGAGTCTAAATCATCTTCGGGAATACCCCTTATAAAATTTAAATATTGATCAATTACTTCTTTTATATTAACTTCATAAATATCCACCTTTGATACTCTTACTAAATGTAAAAGTAAATCAAAAGGACCTTCAAAATCCTCTAGATGTAAATTCATTTAAACCACCCTAACTACATGTATAACCATAAGTTATCATTTCAAAATTAACTACTTTAGCTTCTTCACCCTTAGCATAATAATATTTATTATCAACTTTACTTAAATCGACTTTAGATAAATCAAGAGTAATAACGGCACTATAACCATTTTGGGTTCCATTAAATGTCGCCGTCATTCCTTCTATAGTTTTATAATTATTTACTAAAGTTTGAACTTCATTATATTTATTATAATAATTAGTATCACTTATATTGCTATTTGATATTGTATGATTTATTTTCGTAAGTTTATTACTTTCGAAAGAATAAATGTAAGTATCATCATCTTTTTTACAAGTAATATCCCCAATACCATTTTCATTATCGCTTAATGCATATTCTGGATAATCTTTAGTAGTTTTTTCAATAAAAACAAGATAAGCAAAACTACTTACAGAATTAAAAGTATAACTTTCTTTATTGTTTCCTAAAATAGATGCAATATCGACTTTAAAACGACTAATTAAAGTTTTATCTTCCGTATAAGTTTCTAAAAAATACTTTCGACTACTTAAATTAACTGGGGATGAAGTACTATTATTAATATCAAAGGTTAAAGTATTATTTGCATATTTAAAATTATTTAAAGTTAAAGAACCACTTTTAATTTCTAAAGATTCATTAAATAAATTATATTCGGTATCATCTTCTCCTGGTTGTTCACTTCCCGGTTTTTCTCCTTCACTAGGTTTTCCACTTCCTTCGGTAATGGTACTTGGAGTTTTTCTTCCTAATAAATTATTAATAAATACTGTTATATCATTAATATAAAAAACCGCAATAATAAGAACTACAAAAATAATCATAACTCTTCCTAAATTACTTTTCTTTTTATAAGCATAGCCAATTACTTGAGGTTTTAACTCTATATCTTCTAGTATTACTGGTTCTTTTTTCTTTGCCATATCCATCACCCTTATTATCTTTATTAATTATAACATAAATATTATTTTTTAACAGCCATTTTGGGCACATTCTTCATTAATTTCTTTACTTCTAATTAAAGTTGTAAAAATAGTCTTTAAAGTATTTTCTTCTAATTTTTCCTTTGTATCTTTATAAACATAAGTAATTTTCCCTTTATGAAAAGCCACCACCATGGGAATTTCTATTTTTTTATCAATACTTTTATAAACAGTTCCCTCATCATCCATTAAAGTAAAACCACTCAAATAATCATTTAAAATATTAACAAGTTCTTGATAGGCCATACTTCCTTCAATATCTTTGATAATTTCTCCATCTTTTATTTGATAAGTTGGCATTTCATCTAATAAATCCAAATAATAGATAGTTTCCTTCTTCTCTTTGGCTACCTCAAGTAAAGGATTAATTAAATACCGACAACTATCATTGGTAGCACTCCCAAGTAAAATAACCCCACTATCTTTATTTAAAAGATTAACGGCCTCCGTAGAACTTATATATTTAACCGGATTATCTATATCAATTACGACATCTAAATATTCACTATCAAACTCATCTATTTTATCATTATAACTCATAAATTCTTGTCTAAAAATATAAGCATCGGAGAAAGCCACACTTTTATTTTTAAGTAAGGCTTTAATACCAATAGTTAAAACAATAATCGTCAGGACCATAACGAGATATAAAATGTATTTATTATGTTTGTCCATTTGTTACCACCTATGGTAATTTTACTATAAATTAACTTTTATTGCAAATTTTTCCCAAAGAAAAAGTAGATTAATTAAATCTACTTAACAACCTATTCCACATTTTTCAGGAACATCTTCTAAACATTCTAAGACACATTTTAATTTATCATAAGTATCTTTCTTCATTTCGTCAGTTAATTCCATATAACCATCAGTTTGTTTATCCGAAATTCCCGTATCAAGTTTTTGAACTTTACCATCAATAACGCTTATAACATTCGGAGCATAAATTCTCTTTTCATTAGTTTTAACATTTTTACCTTTACTATCTTGTAGGCTATAATCACTTAAAACATCTTTAAACACTTCGAGTAATTTATAATAACCTTCACTACCTTCTTTAGTAGTTACTACTTTACCATCTTTTACTTCTAAAGTATCTCGAATATCATGAATATCAACATAATAGATTTTTTTGATATCTAAATCTTTAGCTACTTCGATTAATGTTGGTACAACACTTCTACACCATGGACAGGTATTATAACCAAAGTATACCGCGAAAGTTTCACCGGATTCCATAAGTTCCGCTACTTCATCAGCAGTCTTATAAACAAATGGGTTGTCTTCGGAAATACTCAAATTACGAATATCTTTACCATTAGATGTTTGAGTATTATTTACACTTTCATATTCTTCTTTAAACTTTTGTGCATCAGTTACCACTTCATCTTTTTTACCACATGATGTTACTAATAAAACACTTAATATTAAAGTTAAAACAATTAATATTTTCTTTTTCAAATTTACTTCCTTCTTCCTTATTTTTTCTTGCTAATTTTATTTACACTAGTTAATATCTTCTTATTCTCATAATGAACATAAATCATAATAATTCCCGTACTTACTACCGTAAATAATAAACTCCACCAGATGCTACCAGAACTAGAAGGACTATTACTTTCTTTTACTTCCTTACCCATTTCTTCTAAAACATCATACTTGGTACTTTTATTATACTCATCTTTAATGGCATTTTTAATATCTTCATCATATCCTGAATAATAACCATCAAATACTTGACTACCAATGACAATATAAGGAACACCTTTATTTTCTACTCCGGTAAAATCGGCAACTTCTTGCATTAATTTATTATTTGCGGTATCATTCCATACTTCAAATGAAACAACTTTAAAATACTTACCATATTCATCGGCAATCGAATTTAAGAATGTTAAAAATGATTTACAAACGGTACAACCTTGACCTCTAAACATATAAATTGTGGCTTGATCGTCACTTTCCTTATAGTCTTTAAAACTTGGTGTTATATCTTCAGCCGCTAATGTTTCTTCAAAATTTTTCGTATTATAACTTTTAGCATTAACTATTGAAGGAACAAAAAGTAAACAAAATATTCCAATAATTATCATTAAAGTTAAAACAATAGTTATAATGCTTGAAATATTATTTTTATTTTTAATCATATTTTTACCACCTTCTATAAATAATGATACTCTATTTCACAAAATATGGCAAGAATTTTTAAAATTTTAGACCTTCTAGAGCCATTAATTTTTGCTTTATTTCCTTGCCATAATGATAATTATATTTATTTTTTAAACCAATTACTCGGTGACAAGGAATAATAATAGGAAGAGGATTTTTTCCAACCGCCCTTCCTACAGCTTGATAAGCCTTACTATCAAGTTTAAAAGCAATATCTTTATAAGTTAAATACTTTCCATAAGGAATTTTTTTAACAATATACCAAACACTTTTAGAAAATGAACTACCTTCTAGTTTTATTTTTATGCTTGTAAAATCTTCTTTTAAACCTTTAAAATAATTATCTAAACACTCTTTAGTTTCTTTAAAAATAAATAAATCATTCTTTTCTTCTTTATCTTTAAAAATAATTTTATCTAAATAAAGATGCGTTAAAAAATTACCATCACTTACTAAAGTAAGAATCCCTATACTACTTTCATAATAAGTATAATTCATATTATCTAATCTCAACTTTTATATTACCTTCATTTAGATCTTTTAAATTATCAATATGACCTATTTTGGTATATTTATAAATTGTATTAAAATCTTGATAAAATAAAACTAAACAATCATCACCATATAAATAAAGATCTCCTTTGTTTATATAGGAAGGAACACTACTATCCGTAGGTAAACTTTTATCTAAATAATAATATTTTTCATTATTATTTAAATCTTGCATTTCAATATTTAAAGGTAACATTTTTAAAAGCTCTTTAGTTGTTTCATTATCCTCTAGGGAAACATTATAAGTTATATCATCAATTATTAAATTCATCCTATCTTTTACCTCGATTTCTTCTTCTATTACTTCTAAACCTTGATTAATAACATCTTCAATAGTTAAGATTTTTTTATCTAAGACTTCTTTTAATTTATATTCTTTACCATTGGCAAATCTTATCTTGATATTATCACTTTCTAGACATGGTAAGTAATATATTTTATCACTAGTCCTATATATTTCTTCTTCATAATCCTCACAACTAATTGTTTCATTTATAACTTCAAATTCTTGAGGGCATTCAATATCATCCCATTTCATTAAGACTTTATATTTATCCCCACTCGTAATAACATTATAAAATGGTCCGATATATACATCACAAGTAAAATATTCTTCATCTTTTTTACTTATCAAAGGACGCTCAAACTTTAAAATATAAACCATATCAATAATAATTAGAAAGATACCAATGATTAATAAACTAAAAATTAACTTAAATATTTTTTTCATATACTACCTCTTAATGATGATGGTGATGTTCATCTTTTTTAACCTCACATTTTTCTTCGTGGCAAACTTCACCTTCTTCTTCCATTTCAATTGTCGTATGGCTGATATTATTATTTTTTAAAACATCTTTAACTGTAATTTTAACTTCTTTAATTTTTTTACTGTTACTTACAATATGCATTGTGGCATAAATTTCTTCGCCATCCATACTCCATAAATGGATATGATGGACATCTTTTACTCCTTTTATGTTTTTAACTATCTTTTCAACCTGTTTAATAGTTATCCCTTTTGGTGTTTTCTCTAAGAATAAATCGAAAATTTCTTTTAAATTTTTAAGGGCGGAGGTTAAAATAAAGATGGCCACTCCTAAACTCATAAGGGGATCTATTAAATAAAATTTGGTAAATTTAATGATTATGGCCCCGATTAAAACTACTATCCAACCAAGAACATCTTCTAAAAGATGAAGGTTAACGGCTTTTTTATTTAAGTTATCGCCTTCATGGGTAAAATAAACCCCTAAAAAATTAACCAGGAAACCAATGATAGCCAAAATAATCATGCCATTATAATTAACGGCCAGAGGTTTAAACAACCGCATAACAGAACTTACAATAACCACCAAAGAACCTACTGTTAAAATAATGGTGGTAATTAAAGCTCCTAAAACGGAATATCTTTGATAACCAAAAGTATAATCAGCATTCGGCTTTTTCTCACTTTTTCTTTCTAAAAAATAAGAAAGTCCAATACTTAAGGCATCTCCCGCATCATGTAAAGCATCACTCATGATGGCCACACTTTTAGAAAGGAGACCACCAAAAAACTCAAAAATAGCAAAAAAGAAATTTAGAAAGAAAGCCATTAAAATACTTTTTTTATTACTCATAACATCTACCTCTAATTTAATTATACATGAAAAAAGAAAAAATGAAACACTTTTTCTTTCTTTCTATATTTTTGATAATAAAGATTTTTTAAATTTCTTTAAATACATATAAGAACCAACACTTATGACAAAAAGACTTGTAATAATTAATTCTCCACCATTAATACCCGTTTTCGGATTATCGCCCCGGTCTCCTTTTTCGTCATAATAAACTTTTATTTTAAAAGTAATAGCTAAATCTTGATATTTTAAGGCTATAGTTTGTTCTCCTAAAATAGTATTATCAAAACCAATAATGGTAAATCTTTCATCTGGTAAGGAAACTTCTTCAGAAGTGCCATTATTATAAGTTATTTTAACAATACCACCATCTAGTTTTAATAATTCTTTATTAAGTAAATAATCTAATTTCGTAACTGGTTTAACAAATTCTAATTTGATAGCTTTTTTACTAATTATATTAACATCAAAAGTTGTTTCTAATCCTTCATAACTAACAGTTAAAGTATTTACTCCAACTTTAGTATTATCAAAACCACTTACTGTTACTAATTTGTTCGTTAAACTTACTTTATCTATTTCCCCATCATTATAGATAGCCTTAATAACTCCTCCTTCTAAATCTAATTCTTCATAACCTTCTAAATAATCTAATTTCCAAGGTAAAGTATCCATTTCAATTCTTTCTAAGGCTTTATCAATAACTGTAACTTCAAAACTAGTAGATAAACCTTGATATTTAACCGTAATAGTTTTCATACCCACTTCTTCATTATCAAAACCACTGATATCTAAGTATTTATTCGTTAAACTAATCTTATCCGTTGACTCATCATTATAAGTAACTAATAATTCGCCACCATTTAAATCTAAATCTTCTTTTGAGACCATATATTTTACTTTATTTGGTAATTTAGAAACTTCAATCTTTTTAATTTCTTTTAAAACAACATTAATCGTAAAACTAGTTTCATATCCTTCATAACTAACAGCGATGATCTTAGATCCTAAAGTTTTAGTATTAAAACCACTAATAGATATTTTAGAATTAGTTAAACTTACTTTACCACTGGTACCATTAGAATAATTTACCGTAATAACGCCACCATATAAGTCTATTTCTTCTTCTGAACCTTGAATATAAGTTTCTCTTAATGGTTTAACATCTAAACTTATCCCTGTTACACTCTTAGGAATTATTTGAACTTTAAAGGTTGTTGTAAATCCATTATATTTTAAAGTAATGGTATTTTCCCCTAGAACTCTATTATTAAAACCACTTACTTCTAAGCTATTATTAGGAAGGGCTATTGTATCCATACTTTTATCATTATAATTAATAAGAAGAATAGCTCCCGTTAAATCTAAGTTTTCATATTCTTCAATATATTCCTTTTTATCTGGTTCTCTTTTTAAAGAGATACTAGAAATACTTTTTGAAACTATTTGGACTTGGAAAGTAGTTACAAAATCATTATATTTAACTTTAATCGTATTATAACCTACAACGCGATTATCAAATCCTTCATAAGTAATTTCACTAGAAGTTAAACTAATTAATCTAGTATAACCATTGTCATAAGTAACTTTTAATATACCTCCCGTAAGAATTAATTCATCTTCATAATTTTGAATATAAGTCTTTTTAGATGGTAATGTTTCTATTTCAATTTTTTGAATATTCAGATTATTATCAATTACTTCCACTGTTAAAGTAGTTTGAAAATTCTGATAACTTAAAGTAATAGTTTTAAAACCAGTAGATTTATTATCAAACTCTGAAGTAGTTACAAGTTCATTAGGAAGATTTAAGTATTCCCAAGAATTATTATTATAATTTATTTTTAATACGCCACCCGAAAGGTCTAATATTTCCGCACTATCTTTTAAATAAATTCTCTTAATTGGATTGGTAGAAAGTTCTATACTTGTAATACTTTTGGGCACAATATTTACCGTTAAGGTATCATAAAATCCTTCATAGACAATAGTTACTTTACTTGTTCCCACCGTTTTATTACTAAAGCCAGTGTATGTTACTGAAGAATTAGGTAAAGAAATAATATTTTTGGTTTCATCCGTATAAGTTACAGTAAGTTCCGCACCCGTTAAATCTAAAACATCATAATTTTCGACATAATCCATCTTTGTTGGCGTCTTCGTTAACTTAATATTTTTAACTTTTTTATTTATAATTTCAATATAGAAACTCGTACTATAACCTTCATAAGTAACCGTTATTTCTTTTCTTCCTAAAGAAGTATTGACAAAACCACTTGTTTTTATACTATTATCATTTAAACTTAATTCTCTACTAGTATTATCATTATAATAAATAGTTAATATACCATCTGTTAAATCTAGTTCCTTATCATAATTAATAATATATTCGGTTTTCTTTGGTGGGGTGGTTACTCTAATACTAGTAATCTTTTTATCAATAACATTAATATTAAATGAAGTTTCCTCATTTTCATAAGTTAAAGTTATCTTTTTACTACCAGTACTACTATTATCAAAGTCTGTGACCGAAACATCGACATCTGGTAAATAAATAATTTCTGTGGAATTATCATTATAATTTACTTTAATACTAGCTCCACTTAAATCAAGAGTTTCTTTAGAACCTTTAACATAATCGGTCTTTTTAGGATATGTATTCATTAAAATACTATTTACTTCTTTAGCCACAATGGTAACATTAAATTTAGTTGTAAATAATTTTCCCGTTTCGGGTTCAATATATTTTACGGTTATACTTTTATTTCCTAATGTCGTATTACTAAATCCAGAAGTCATACTTATATCTAGAGATATGGTTTCCTCATCCCCATTATTATATTTAACCAAAATTGTTCCACCACTGACACTTAAAGTTTCGGTGTTTTTAGTGTAAGTTGTCTTACTAATTGGCGTTTTCATACTAATACTTGATACTCTTTTAATTTTCGTAATATTAATTGGTTCATAACTTGTCTCGTTACCAAAAATATCTCTTACTTTAATTCTAATATTACTTGTATTTTCAATATAAGTTTTAGAAGGGCTTGCTTGCCAACTATCACCATCATCAAAACTATATGGAAGAGCATGCAATCCTTCCATATCTGTAGCTTTAATAGTTAAAGTTACATTATCTTTAGACCATGTATTACGATTGCCATCAACTCCTAGAATTTTAGGACCATCAGAATCAATACTCGTAATATTTTCCGTTAACTTTTTAGTATTACCAGCTTTATCTCTGACCCAAATATTGACAAGACCATTTTGGGTGAATGTTTGGGTATTACTACTGGTCCAAGACTCTCCCCCATTAAAGGAGAAAGCATCTTCCGGTAGGCCAATACAATCTACACCTTCATTAGGACAATCATAAGCCGTCGAAATTTTTAAAGTCACACTTAAAGATGGGGTCTTTGTATTTCCTGTAACCACAGCCGTTGGAGCCGTTGTATCTTTTTTGAAATTATAAACACCATTGCTTTCGAAATAATAACCTGTATTTACGGAAGGATTATCTTCATCTGGAAGAACAAACCAACCATTAGCAAGTCTCGCCCCTTTTTGATAATTTTCGACTTTATCTTCATCACTCTTAAAATAATACCAACCATTAGGATGATCTGTATTTTTAACATATTGCCAGCCGGTAACCATTTGACCTTCTTTATAACTACCAAAATCTGAAGTTCCTACATCTTTATATTGCACAAAATAATACAAACTAGATTTACCATCTCTTGATAATTGTTGCCAACCCGTTACCATAGCTCCACGATCATAATTATTATCAGTTTTTTCTGCACAATAATAAGTGCCATCTGAAAGGTCTAACCAGCCAGTTTCCATAATACCTCTTTTGTTAAAATAATACCAATGACTTTTATTATTCCAAGAAAGATAAGCCCAATCAAAAGTTAAAGTATTATCTTTTTTGACATAAATCCATTCTAATTGATCTTTTTCATCATATACTTGATAGAACCTTGGCGGATTTTGATTATTATCAAATTTCAAAGTTTGGGATAATTCAGGTACTGTACCTCCTGCATATGTTTTTAAAGTGATATCGCTATTAATGGTAGCTACAATAGAATCTGTAACTTCACCCGTTCGATATAATTTAGTTCCTAAATGACGAAAGAAAATAATTGGAAATGATCTTAAATTAATACTAGACTCATTAGAATAAATTGCATATTCCGGATTAGTATAATCCATTAAAGCAAAACTTGTATCATTATAACCATGATGGCCCACTTTAAATAAATTAACTTTCCCTACATATTTACCAATTTTTTGTTCTGTCCCTTTAATGTGTTCCATATCGGCCATTAAAAGAGTTTTAGTATTACCTTTAGTTACTAAAGTAACCAAAGAATTAACATTTTCTTGAGTTGTAGCGACATTATATAAACTAAATATTTTAATATTATAATCATAAAAATTAAATTCAATATAATCTAAAACTTTATCTTCATTATTAGATACAAAACTAGCTCCAAGTTTATTTAAAGCACTGGAATTATGCTCAGTAGTTTCTAAAATATTAGCTCCTTTATTTTGCATGGCATCTCGCGCTTCATTACAAAAATCACTATTATGCCAGCCTTGACTTTCTTCACTACTAACATAGGTATACTTTTTATAAATATAAGTTGTATTGGAATTTACAAAATTACTGCCATCAGAATTAAGACCATCAGCAACATCGGGAATACCACCAATATGGTCTGAATGGCTATGTGTACCAATTACAAAATCTAAGTTTTTAGCCCCTAATTTTTTTAAATAATTAATAACTGTTTGGCCATTTTGATTACTACTAGTATAACCATATTTAGAATGTGATGGAGAAGGATTGGCTGCATCAACTATCCCATAATGGCCATTACTTTCAATAACAATAGCGTCCGCTGAACCCACATTCAAAAAATGAATTCGATCGGTTTCATCCGGAAGAGCATAAACAAAAACAGCCACAAAAAAGATTATGGTTATGGAAAAAAACATTATTAAAGGAATTAATTTTTTAAAACTAATTTTGTTTCTCATAACTCTAGCCTCTATTTTCATTTTATCATAAATAAAAGATAAGAACAATTAAATTAGTAAAAATATTTAAGTTTAAAAGTAGTTCCTTCATTTATTTTTGACTCACAAGTAATTTTACCATTATCATTTAAAATAATCGATTTAGAAAGTGCTAGACCAATCCCTATACTATCCCTTGATGTTGAGGCCCCTTTATAAAATCTTTCAAAGATATGTTTTACATCTTTAGAAGAAATTCCTTTACCATAATCTTTAATTATTATTTCTAAATATAAGTTATATTTTTTCACTATGATATCAATATGAGAATTATTATAAGAATACTCTAAAGCATTCTTTAAAATATTGGTTAAAGCTTCAATTTCCCATTTTTTATCAACATAGATTTTTTCATTGGTATCCCCACTTATATTAATAGCCACATTTTTTAAATCACTTAAACTATTAATATTTAATATGGCTTCTTCTAAAATATCTTCTACCTTATAATTATCTTTAAGAAAAGTAATCGTACAAGCATCAAACATCGAAAGTTTTAATAATGTATTAATTAAAAAATTAATATTAGATAGTTCTCTTTTAATTTTTAATAAAAATTCTTCTCTTTTTTCTTCTTCCATATTTGGATTATCCACTAAGTTATCAAGCATAATATAAATGGATGTTAAAGGTGTTCTTATTTGATGAGATATATCCTCTAGAGACTCTTTTAAACTTAGTTTATCAGTGCTTGCTTTTTCACTTAAACTTTTAAGCATACTAACAATTTTGGTAATTTCGTTTTTTAATAAAGAAAGTTCTCCTTCCTTAAAATAGGCTAGTTTTTCTTGATAATTACCTTCTCTTATTTTTTCTAAAGCCTCAATGATATCTTCTATTTCTTTGCTACTTACCTTTTTATAACTTATAAATAATTTTAAACTTATAATTATAAAGATAAGAATACTACTAATTTTAAAAATTAAAAAACAAGTATTATTAAGCCTATTATCTTCTATAATAAATTCGGTATCTTCTATTCCATATTTATTTAAAATATCTTGTTTATTATTTTCGGATTTTAAAATTTTAATAAGTTCGGCTTCGGATACTTCCGGGTATTCCTTCTTAACCACATTTAATATTTGATTAATCTTAAGATTAATATTTTGATTATATGAGTTATATTCTAGAACATTTAAAAGAATTAGAATACTTAAAAAGATTCCACTTAAAACTATAAATGTCATTAGATATTTTTTAAAATAATTATTCTTCATCAATCCGATAACCTATTCCTTTAACTGTTTTAATTATTTCATCCCCAATTTTTTCTCTTAAACGACTTATATAAACCGTAATAGTATGGTCCGAAACATCATTCCCGGTCCATTCCCATAATTTATCAATAATTACTTCTCTATTTACTACTTTATTAATATTTAAAAATAATAAATGTAAAATTTTAAGTTCTAAGGAAGACACTTCCACTTTTTTAGAATCCTTATAAACTTCCATTTTATCTAAATCAAAAGTTATATCTTTAACTTTTATAATGGCATTATTTTGATTTCGCAAAATTATCTTCCTAACTCTGGCTAGCAATTCTTTCGTAAAAAAAGGTTTAGTTAGATAATCTTCGGCCCCCAGGTTTAAGGCTTTCACAATTTCTTCTTCACTATCTCTAGCCGTTAAAAAAATCGTGGGTATTGCATATTTTCTTAAAATATGTTCATAAAAACTCATGCCACTCCCATCCGGTAAAGTAATATCTAAAATAATTAATTTGGGACGATTTTTTTCTAGAACGAAAAGAGCCTCTTTAATCGTTCTCACACTTTTAATTTGATAATTATTTATTTTAAAAGAATATTCAAGTCCTGAAATAATACTTTCACTATCTTCAATTAGTAATATATCCATATAGCCTCCTTCTTCATTATAACACAAAAAGGGGATAACCCCTTTAAATGTTTTCGCATCTGATAGTTTCAATCGTATTTTGTTTGTTAATTTTACTTAAAGAATAATGCATTAAAATATCTAAAAGGAAGAATACTACTACACAAACAATTAAAATAGCCATATAAGGTATTTCATAAACCATGACATATTCGCCGTTATTTATCGCTTTAAAGATAAGATATGATAAGATTATACCTAAAGGTATCCCAATAATTAATGATTTTAAACCATAGAATAAGCTTTCTAAACGCACCATATAATTAAATTCTTTTTTAGTCATCCCAATACTTTTTAATATGGCAAATTCTCTTCTTCTTAAATCCATATTAGTCGTTATCGTATTAAAGATATTCGTAATACCAATAAGGGCAATAACCGTAATAAACCCATATAAGAAGATAGCTACGAGTAAGAATAAGGAATGCATTTGTTTTAAGGTATCGGATATATTATTAGAGGCATACTCAAAACCCTTTAAAATATCGGCAATTGCATCTTCACACTTTGAAGCCTTATCACTATTTATATAAATATTATGGTAATAGGTAGAATCTTCTAATTCGGGATGAGCATCCATATTACCGATAAGATAAGTATTCCAGTGTTTTTTGCCAATAAACATTGGCACTTTATCCGTAACTTTGGCAATATTTATATCATAAGAAGTATCATTTTCATACATAGTTAAATTAGTATTATCTTTAAAATTAAATTTATTAATTTCATAATATTTATTTTCATCAGCATCTAAATAATATAAATTATTAATTAAAATATATTTATCTTTAACAGCATTATAATCAAGTCCTAAAGATTTAGTATATTTTCTAAAGTAAGCATCATCTACTAAATAAGTAAATAGATATGTATCGGCTTTCCCTTCATCATCACCGATTATTTCCGTGGAAACATCATTTTTACCTGTCATATAATTTAAATATTCTTTCGTATAATATTCATTTAAACCCACAATTTTAGGTGAGGAATAATTAGTAATGGCCATTTCCTCAATTTCTTCAATATTTTTAATTTCTTCAATCTTTTCTTTGACACCTTGGTTATTTTCATCATAGATATGAACATCTAAATTATAATTATAAGAATCATAATCTAAACCAACAACTTTAAAAGCATAATTAATAAATGAAGATAAAGCAATAAAGACGGCTGTACAAACTACAATAGAAATAACCGTTGTCCGATATTTTTTCCGGCTTCTCTTTAAATTTTTATAAGAAATTTCGCCCCCTATCCCAAAGATTTTGGAAATAAATTTAGGAGTTTTTAACTTTTTAGTATTTATTTTTATATCACTACTATTTCTTATCGCGGTAATAGGCATTATTTTACTCGCTTTATAAGCGCTTCTAAAAGAAGAAAGTAAAATGGTAATTATACCTAGGATAACCGCGAATAAAATAGCTGGAATTGAGAAAGAAAAACGCAAAGTTAAACCTTCAATAAAGGAAGCTCCTAAAAGGTAATTACTAATTAAAAGTAAAACGAAAGATGCAAATAGCCCACTTAATATTCCTAAAGGAATACCGATTAAACCTAAGATAAAGGCTTCATAATAAACACTTTTTCTAATTTGTTTTTTAGTCGCTCCCACACTCGATAATTCCCCATATTCTTTAATTCTTTCGGTAACGGAAATATCAAAAGAATTTTTAATACAGAATGCTGAAGTAAAAATAATAATAACAATAACAATAGAACCCGCCGTTGCTAAAGCATTAAGCATTCCATCATTAGTTATTCCAGTTTCTAAAGTAATTAAATAACTATTACTATTATAATCATATTTAGCTTTCGTACTAATTTCTTTATACAAATCATTAAATTCATTTTGCACTGTATTACTGATTCCCTTATATAATTTAGTAAATTTATCAGCATCAACTTCTAAAATACCAGCCGTAGTTTTATATTCATTTTTAAGTCCTTTACGGTTATATCTCGTATAAACCGTAAAGGTGCCATTTTCTTCTTGCTTAGGTAAAATGGTAACTAAAGTATAACTGGGAGAGGAATAATCTTCTATTTCATCAGAGGGACGCTCTATAATACCGACAATCTTAAAAGTATAAGTTTGGCTATCAATTATCCTTTCATTATCTAGTAAATTTCCTTCTTCATCATAAATATTATATGAATCATATTGATTTAAAGGAAGTTCTTCCAAATTTACTCTTTTTCCTAAATCTAAAGTAAGAGTATCTCCGACATCTAATTCTACTTTCCCATTAGTAAGTAAATGTTTGGGAATAAGAATTTCTTGCATACTTTCAGGCATTCTTCCTTTAACAAGTTTAATTCCTAAATTTTTTAAAGCCCCTTCATCATACATTTCGACATCGACATAAGGTTTATTTTCATTTTGAATACCAGGTAGTTTGGTAAGTCCTAAACTTTTAGTTAAATAATATTTTTCAATTTTACTATTAAGAGAAAAAGTATCTAGTTCTTCTTTAGGTACATCATAAAAAGCATAATGGAAATTACCATCCCTTACCTTTTCAAAAGCGATTAAACTATTTCGGCAAGAGAAAAACATACTGGTAACGGCTGAAAGTAAAGCCACGGATAGAATAATACCAATAATAGTTACTAAAGTTCTTTTTTATTTAACTTTAAATTCTTAATTGTTAATTTCTTTAAAATATCCATCTTAAGCCTCAACTATTTTACCATCTTGAATTTTAATAATTCGATCAGCATTCTTGGCAATTTCTAAATTATGAGTAATCATAATAATTGTTTGTTTATAATCTTGATTAGAACTTTTTAAAAGTTCAATAATCTCTTCACTATTTTTAGAATCTAAATTACCTGTTGGTTCATCGGCTAAAATAATGGTTGGACTTGTAATTAAGGCTCTTCCAATTGAAGTTCTTTG
Source organism: uncultured Bacilli bacterium (assembly GCA_947628485.1). GTDB lineage: Bacteria > Bacillota_I > Bacilli_A > RF39 > UBA660 > SIG200. The sequence continues at coordinate 19,865 of CANRAA010000017.1, forward strand.
TTGTTCACCACCCGATAACTCATTAGGTAAATGATATCTTCTTTTAAGTAAACCTAATCTTTTTAATATATCTTCTAAATGTTTTTCTTCAACTTTTCTGCCATCTAAATTCATGGGCAAGCAAATATTTTCTTCGACATTTAAAATCGGAATTAAATTATAAAATTGATAAATTAACCCAACTTGTCTTCTTCTAAAAATAGCAAGTTTATCATCATTATAACTATAAATATCTTCCCCATTTAAATAAACTTTTCCACTTGTCGGTTTATCAACACCCCCGATTAAATGGAGTAAAGTAGATTTACCACTACCACTGGCTCCGACAATGGCTACAAATTCTCCTTTTTCCACACTAAAAGAAACATTGTCTAAAGCCACTACTTTGGTATCCCCTTTACCATATATCTTTGTTAAGTTTTCCACTCTTAATATTTCCATAAACTTCTCCCTTTCTCACTACAATTATATTATAACCAATGTTACAAGTAAGTTAGAAATTTATTTCTTTCTACTTAAAATAATCGAATCTTTACACATATTATTATTTGGAAATTTTAAACTATCAACCCCCTTAAAAGTTACAAGTTCCGGATTAAAATCTTCTAATATTTTAAAGGTTTCTTTTAAATTATATAAAGGTTTCCACTCTGAATTATAAATGGTATCTTTCGTACAATCATATAAATAACTTATAAGCATAAGTCCATTTTTATTTAAATATTTATTCATTTTATAAGCTAATATTTTTAGAGAAGTAACTGCCATCCTTGAACCTATATTACTAAGCCAAATATTATCATAGCCTCTATCACTTGTAAAATTAAAAGCATCACTCGTTATAAACTTGGGTTTAACTTCTAATATTTTATCTTTAAGATTATTATAATTTTCTTCATTTTGTAAATAAGCATTAACACTCGTTATAACATCAGTCCGGTATTCATCATTAGAAAATAATTTTTTTCTTAAAACAATACTGCCATATACTTGTAATAATTCATCCCAAAAAAGATATGATTCATAATCAATTACTCTTAAATCCTTTTTAATTTTTTCAAATACTTCTCTTTTAAAAACATTTTTATTATACATATATAATTCGGGAAAATCGATATATCTAAAGAAAGATAAAAATTCTTCTCTATTTAACTTTAGAATAGATACTAATTTTAAATAGTAATAATACTTAACATAAGGACAAATATCTAAAAGAGTAATATCAGCACTTCCCTTTAAAATAGCATTTAAGACTTGGTCAGTTGAACTTCCTACTGTAAGTAGTGATTTACCTTCTAAAGGAAAGTTATCAATATAACCATTTATATTTTCCGTAGTAAAAGGATACATTTTATAAAAATTCCATTTATTTGCCCCATCATCAGCATCCATATCTTTACATCTTCTTATAGCATTATCAATATTTTTATAATAATCATATTCCATTATAAAATCCCCTTTTGATTCTTACTATTATAATACTTTTTAGATAATTTACAATAATTTTATCTATTCTCTATTATCACAAGTCCCACCCATACTTATAATATAATCTTCCATACTTTTTAGTAAATCATAAGTATTATCATAATCATCTAAATTAATATTCATCTTTTCCATTAATTCTTTTTCTTGTTCTTTCGTATTATTATCTACAATATTGTAACTAGATGGTTTACTATCAAAATCTGATGTACATCTTGGAAGTTCTAAAAATTTTCTATTTTTACATGGTAATTCACTAGAAATACAAAATGGCGTCTCTAAAAATTTTTTATCATTATTACATATATCATGGGCTATAGCCATAATTTTTAATCTTTTGCCATCTAAATTACATTTATCAGTTATAGCACTTTCTGAATTACTTTCCGCAAAATTAATTTGGAAACGATAACTATATTCTTTATAGACTATAGTTCCTACAAGTAAAATAACAATAACTACGCTAAGAACAATAATAACTCTTTTTAATATTTTGTTATTTTTAGTTTTCTTATTAATATCTTTTATCATTTCTTTATCACCTTTTAATAAAATGTCTAAGGAAACATTAAACTTATCACTAATTTTAATTAGGGTTTCAATATCTGGATAATTATTTCCATTTTCCCAATTGGAAACGGTTTGCCTTGTAACATTTAAAACTTCAGCAAACTGTTCTTGTGACATTTTATTATCCTTTCTAATTTTTAATATTTTATTACCCAGATTCATAAAATTTCCTCCTTTCATAAAAACATAATAAAAGATAATCTAAAATTATTGTACTAAATTTCTAGCGAAAAGTCTATAAAGTAAATAAAGTAAACAATTTTTACTATGAATAAAG
>CANRAA010000018.1 GCA_947628485.1 uncultured Bacilli bacterium
AGGAAAAATTTAAAGAGTCTCTATTTTTATGGGGCTTTTTTCAATTCCTTAACATAACTAAATCCTTAACATAAAATGAAAAAGAAAGTTATTTACTACTTCCCCAACAAATTAATTTATCTTCTAGTACCCCATTTTTTAAGTTCAAGTAAAGCAAATTCTTTATTTATATCATCATATGTATCGTATCGAACAAGATAATCTCTCTTTTTTTTAGCATTTTCTTTAGTATTATTATAACTATCCAAATAATTAGCAAGTTGTTCATAAAAATATTTCTCTTCCACATCTCCTTTATCGTACACATCACAAAAAAGAAAGTTAACATCAGCATCAACTAAAGAGAAAGCAAGTTCTGGTTGACCTTCAATAAAAAATAAAGTTTTGTTATCCATACTAGGATAAAAGCCAAAATAATCATCAAACTGATATATTTCCACTGGTAAAGGTTTATGAGAATCAACATAATAGCCGTGCCTTTCTTGTTCCATTACCGGGTTATAAACATATGATATAAAATCCAAATTATTATTTCTAATATTTCGAGCTAGTTCACCACGACAAGCTTCATAATAACCATAACCATGTCGAGCTGCTTTAGAAATAAGGTACATTTTAATTCTATAGTCCCCGCTAAAATTACTATTCCAAGAAAAAAGGCAATCTTTTTCTTTTAACAAAAGTTGACATAAAGATAAAGTAGGATTATCCGAAATTTCAAATACTTTTTCATAAAAAGTAAATGCGGACCGTTGCTTTAAATACCATAACATTAAGCGTTGCTTTTCTAAAGACCATTTTAAATATTTTGTTGATAAAGAAGCATTATCAGGTAATTCAAGTATTTTACTATTAAATCTAGCATGCATTTGCTATCACTCTCCATTGCATTAAAATATTATACGGTTATTTTTTCTTATGTCAAGTAAATTAATCTTAAGTATTTTTAGTTAAATTATAATATATTTTTATATCATTATAAAACTCGAACTATAAAAGTCCGAGCATTCTATCATCTGGTGCCTTAAAGGAACAGGTACAACAACTTTTATAGCCTTTAATTATTTTCTAAATCTTCAATAGTTTTGTAAATATTTTCTTCAAAAGGGAATTTTCTCCAATCGTATTTTTCTTTCATATCTAAATCATTAGCTATAAAAATACGCATAATTTGACTAATTGGTTCGAAATCATATGTTATGTAATCAATTCCTTGAGGATTTTTATAGTATATATAATTTCTCTTTTCAATATCATTTAATCCATTAATTTTTACAAGATTTAGTTTATTAATTATTTCCTGCTCGTTTTTATAATTATGATTAACTATATGAGTATGTGCATGAATTACACAGTTTGCACATAGACCACAAGGATCAGGAGTACCATGTTCAAAAACAATTGGATATTTACCATATATTCTTTTGAATTTTTCTCTGTACTTTTCTAAAATAGAATTGTATTCTTCCATTATTTCTTTATCAAATTTAGTCATGCAATACGTATGTCTTTTGGGTAATATTAAGATATATCCAGGGACTAATGAACCTAAACAAGGAATAATAATAAAATTATTTGTTTCTTCAATAATTTTATTATAAAATAATTCTTTATCTAGTTTACAAAATGTGCAACCAACCATAAATACTCTACCTCTCAAAATTAACGAAAATTGATGTTGTCAATTTGCAAGTGTGTTTTCTAAATTGACATATATATCAATTTAAATCATAAATATTATATCAAAATTTTAAACATTATAAAACCCGAACTATAAAGTCCGAGTTTGGTATCTATCTGGTGCCAAATGCGAGAATCGAACTCACAGCTAAGCATTACGAGTGCCTTGTTTTACCATTAAACTAATTTGGCATAAATTCACTAATGTGAATTTATATTTTTCTTTCTAAACTTTGACCTCTATATCTATTATAACATTCTTGAATAAATTCTTCAATCAAAGGCATTTTATTTTCAATATCTTTGGCTAAAGTTAGTTGATTACGACATCTTTCTAAATTATGTTTTGGTCTATTTAAATCAACTTTAAAATAAGTATCGCCACAGACATAGTCATCTAAAAATCTGATGGCCAGTTCTAAAGTAATTATTTTAATGGATTCTCCCATTAAAGCGACTTCTTCGGGAGTTATACAAGAGGCCATTTCACTTAAATAACCATCCGTATAAGATTTAAATAATTCTAAGTCTAAATGAACTTTACTTAAATCAACTTCATTTTCAAAAGCTGTTGTTGCCGAAGAACGAATACCATCACCATAGTCAAATAACATACTTCCAGGCATAACCGTATCAAGGTCAATAACCGCGATAAATTCATCCGTTAAAGCATCGACCATAACATTATTAACTTTGGTATCATTATGGGTTACTCTTAAAGGAATAATACCATTTTTTAGTGCACTAGTGATATGGGAATAACTATTTTTATTTTGAAATATCATCATAAATTCTCTAGCTACTTCATCCGCTCTATTTTCAGAATCAATAATAATATCTTTTTCTAATTGGGCATATCTTTTATCTGTGGCATGAAAGTCTGGAATAGTTTCTTCTAGTTCACTCATTGGAAAATTACGAAGCATTTTTTGAAAGTTACCAAAAGCTTGGCCTATTTTAAAAGCCACTTCAGTATTTTCAATCATATTATAAGTCTTGGCATTTTCAATATAATCAAATATCCGGTAATAATCTCTATCCCCATCATCTAAGACATAACAATAAGTTTTATTATCTTTTGTTTTTCTTAAATGTAAGGCTTGGTGTTTAACATCTTGGGTAAATATAAGTTCTCTTTCTAAGTGTCTAGTCACATTTTCGATGTTGCGCATAAGCAAACTTGGTCTTGGAAAGACATTGGTATTAATCTTTTGAATAATATATCTTTTTTCTCCCTCTTCACTTTTCATGGTGACAACATACGTACTATTAATGTTTCCATTATGGTTTTCTTCCACTTGGATGCATTCTCCCGGTATAGCATATTTCTTTAATATCTCTTTAATCTTTTTAAATGTTTCTTCTCCCATAATAATTTATTTCTCCTCACCCTTCGCAGTATCACGGGCTAGCAAAAACTCCTTTAATTCTTTAGCAACCTCTAGAGGAATAAGTGTAGATAGTTCCTCTATTGAGGCATTTTTAATATTATTAAGATTACCATATTTTTTAATTAATTCTTTTTTCCGAACATTTCCAATTCCGGGTATTTCATCTAAAATACTACTAATACTTCCTTTACTTCTTAAAGTCTTATGATAAGTAATTGTAAACCGATGGACTTCATCTTGAATTCTCGTTAAGTAATGGAAGACATGACTATCTTTGTCAAGTTCAATTGTCTTATAATCATCCCCATCAATAAGTTCATTCGTTCTATGTTTATCGTTTTTCTTAAGCCCTACTACTTTAATATGCAAGTTTAAATCATTTAATGTTTCTTTGGTAGCATTTATTTGATTTATGCCGCCATCCACAATAATTAAATCAGGCTCTTCCGTTTTCTCTAAAAGCATTTTATAATATCTTCTATAAATAACTTCCTTCATCGTATGATAATCGTCATTTTTCTCCACACTAATTTTATATTTCCGATAATCTTTTTTAGAAGGTTTCCCATCTTTAAAAACTACCATACCACTTACCGAAAACGTTCCAAAAAGGTTCGAGTTATCAAAAGTATCAATTCGTCTTAAGTAAGGCATATTTAATAGTTTTCGTAACTCTTCATTAGCCCCTTCACTTCGTTCCTCTTCTCTTAAGACCATCGTTATTTCACTTTCTAAATAGACTTTCGCATTAGTCTTGGCCATATTAAGTAACTTTTTCTTCGTTCCTTTTTCGGGAATAACAAAATTTGCCTTTATTAAGTCTCCTAAAACTTCTTTATTAATATCATCACTTATGATTATTTCTTTAGGTATTTCATGTCTTTCATAAAAGTTTAAAATATAAAAATTAAGTTCATCTATTTCATCAAGTTTAATCGTTAATAACTCATTATGAGACCCAATTAATTTGTTATTTCGAATAAATAAAATATTAACGGCAATATGCCCTTTATCTAAATAATAACCAATAATATCTCTATTAACAAAATCATGTAATTCCACTTTTTGTCTTGTTAAAACAATATTAATATAGTTAAGTTCTTCTTTTAATTCTTTAGCCATTTCATAATTAAGACTATCTGCATAACTATTCATTTTTTCTTTTATTTTATCGGTTAAAATTTTATCATTACCTCTTAAGAAAGATAAGATGTCATTTTCCATTGTCTCTAGTTTTTCTTTATCAACTTCTTTGGTACAATAACCAAGACATTCGCCAATATGATAGTAAAGACAAACTTGTTTCGGCATTCCCTCACATTTTTTTAAAGGATATAGTCTATTTATAAGTCTCACTATTCTTCTTGCCGCATACGCATTCGGGTAAGGCCCAAAAATTAATTTTTTATCTCTTCTTTTAATATTTAAATAACGAGACACTTTAACTTTCGGATAAGGTTTACTAATATATTCTATATAAGGATAACTTTTATCATCTTTAAGTAAAATATTATATTTCGGATTATATTCTTTAATAAGGTTAATTTCCGCAATAAAGGCTTCCGTTTCGGAATTGGTTACAATATATGTAAAATCAGCTATTTCCGAAACCATCTTTCTTGTTTTACCTGTAACTGTTCCTTTAAAATAACTATTAACTCTTTTATATAAATCTTTCGCTTTACCAACATAGATAATAATTCCATCTTTATTTTTCATTTGATAACTACCTGGTAAATGCGGAATTAATTTTAATTTATCCTCTAACATATTATCACCAACTTTATAAAAGTTTACATTTTTATTTTACCATTATTTTATTAATTTTAAAATATTAATTGTAAAATAAAAAGATATTTAAGATTATTTCCTAAGTATCTTTAATATATATTATCAAGAATTTATTCTATATGGATCGGTACTTATTCCAGTTCCCGTAAGTTTAACAGTGGATAACAGATAGAAGACTGGGCGAACCGCAAGCGTATTGTACACAGCGTAATAGCCCAAGTAGCCGCCCGTATGCACATGCCACGCATTGCCGGAGCCTTTCCTACTCATTGTCCATTCATACTCTGCTGTATTTCCGCTCCATCCATTTGTTATGAATAACCAATTGTCAGTTGAGTTATTTTGATATGCATTTACATAATCTGCTCCAGACATTAACCCTATATGTGCTTGTATTGTTCCATCTTGATTTCCTGTTGTTGTTGGTGTCCATGAGAGTGATCCCACTAAGTCCATGTTCCATGTGTGGTTTTCTATTAATCCTTTTATTCTTGCATTAAGTGAATTATAAAATGTTCCATTTAAGTATGTATATGCTACAGTATCTTTCCATGTCTTACTATCAGAATAACTACTGAACCATTGTTGATTGGCTCCATATTTTTTTGCTTTGATTACTTTTAGTTTTCCATCTGTTGTTACTCCTATTATTCGATACATATCATTACCATCTTGACATGTGTCTTCAGCTGTTGGTCCTAAACATATATAATTATTTGTTACTTGACTTGCTGTCCCGTAATATCTATATAAACCATCTACTGGCGTGTCTTGTAAATTTGGTATATTTTTTCTATTATCTATTAAGTCTTGTCCTCTTATACCTGAAGACTTTGTTGTAAATTGATGACTTGTTTTATTTGAGATGCCACTATTACCTGCTTTGTCTGTTAAATAGAAATAATATGTATATTGAGTTCCATCTTTTAATGGACTTATAGTTATGTTTCCATCTGCACTTGTTACACATGTTCCTGTATCAGTTGAACTATTACTTGTTGAATAACAATATTTATCTATTCCTGATAAATTATCACTTCCATTAACTTTTAACGTTACACTTGTTTCTCCTATTGTTACATTTGTTATTGAACTTATTGTTGGAGCTGTCCTATCATAGGTTATGGTATCTGATACTTGGGTATTTGATATATTACCAGCTTTGTCTCTTACATAGCCATAGATTGTTTTGGTTCCTTCATTATTATTTGTAAATGTATAATCCATACTTGTTCCTATTGCTTGCCATTGACAATTTGTTGATGCTGTTTCTTCGGTTACACATATATCTTTGATATTAGTATCACTATAGGTGTAGTATATCGTATTCTTTTGATTATTTGTATATTTTGCTTCTGTTTTGTTTTCTTTGATATAGAAACTATTTATCGTTGGTAATGTTTTATCATAGATTATACTTGCTGTTACTTGAGTTGATATATTCCCTATCTTATCTTTTAAATAAGCATAATAGGTATGATCTCCTTCTCTTTCTTCTAATGTAATATTTTCTTGTATAGATTGTTGCCCATTTGTTGGTTTCCATTGGCATCCTTCATAATTATCATTGGTTGTTATACAATAGTCTGTTACATCATTATCACTCCAGCTTAAATGTAAGATGTTTTCTAAACTATTTGTATATTGTTGACCATCTACCTTTTCATTAAAATAAAATTCACTTGCTGTTGGAGCTTCACTATCTGTATTACATTCAAATTCATCTATTATTATATCGACATTTAATGATTTCTTTGCTAAATATGATTGATCGTCATTTCTATTGGTAAATTTTAAATAAGCTTGAATATAATGGGTACTTGTATCTGTTATGACAAATTCTAACTCGGCTGGAAACTTTTCATTTATTTTTGTTAAATCTGTTATATTTGTATATATTCCATTTATTAAACTTATTTCTAAGTCTCCTTCTCTTATTAAAGATGCCATATCGCCACTTAAATTAACTTTAGCTTTAGCAGTACACACATGTTTCTCTTCTAATTCGCCAATTACTTCTACTTTCCCTATCTCTGTTAATCCTTCTTCTTTATTTGTTACATAAGGTAGTTTACTATCACTTGTGGCATAATAATCTCCTTGTCTATTATAAGCCATATCTTTGACATCTAACTTAATATGAAAGTCTTCTAATCCTCCAGATAGTTTTATTTGCTTATTACTTCCGGTTGTTATTGTTACTTTGGTACTTGTTCCTTCTCCATTTACTTGTAAACTAAAGTAAGCATAAGTTGAACCTACTACCACTAGAAGTAATATCATTACTATTATGATACTTCCTATTAATATTTTCTTTTTATTATTCTTATTCAAAATATTATTCTCTTCCATATAATTTAAATCTCCTTTACTTATGTTAATAACTACAACTTCTTCTTTTTTTTTATTCCTTCTATTGTAATTATATAACACCCCCCCCGGAGTCAAATTTTATTGGTTTCTTTTGTTAATTATTGTAAATAATAAAGAATAATTATGAAAAAATTTAGATAAAATATAAAAATATACATATAATAATATATATATACTTGACGTACATAAATAAGTACGTTATAATTTAATGGAGGTGAAAAACTATGAGTACAATCAATATAACTAATGCAAGAGCTAATTTATTTAAACTTGTTTCAGATGTAAATGTTGGATTTAATCCAATTACTATTGTTAACAATAAAGGAAAAAATGCTGTTTTAATCTCCGAAGAAGAATGGAAAAATATCGAAGAAACTTTATTTTTATCAAGTTTACCAGGATATGTAGAAAATATAAATAACATAAAAAATAATGAGAATTGGGATAATGCCAAGGAATATAAAAAAGATGAAGAATGGTAAATGTTATACAATTAAATTCTCTAAACAAGCCGAAAAAGATAAAATTAAACTTAAAAGTGCCAATTTAGATAAAAATTGTCAAAATATTCTAAATTTAATGCTAGAAAATCCTTTTTGTTATCCTCCAGCTTATGAAAAATTAACTGGAGAATTATCTGGTTTATACTCTAGAAGAATAAATAGACAACATAGAATTGTTTATGAAGTTGACGAAAATAAAAAAGAAATTCATATTTTAAGAATGTGGACTCATTATGAAAATTAGTAGGAGATTTTTAAATGAAACTTTTAAATACCAAAACAATTGAAGTAAAAAAATCAAAATTTATTGGCTATCTTTTTGAAGTTCAAAATAAAGAAGAAGTCGAGATTATTTTAAATAAATTAAAGGAAGAACATAAAAAAGCCAGACATATTCCTTACGCCTATAAAATAGGTCCCATTGCCAAAAAGACGGACGATAAAGAACCAAGTAATACCGCCGGACTTCCGATATATAACTTAATAATGCAAAATAATTTAGATAATGTTCTTATCTGTGTTGTAAGATATTTTGGAGGAACAAAATTAGGAGCAGGACCTCTTATGCGAACTTATTTAAATACAGCCAAAGAAACCCTAAAAAAAATTACTGATTAATTATTTTCAGTAATTTTTTTATATATTTCTTTTATTTCTTCAGGAGTTCTATACCCTATTTCTTTTTGCATAAGTAAGCCATCTTTATAAAAACATAAAGTAGGAATACTCATAACGCCAAATCTTTGGGCTAAATGTGGAAATTTATCGGTATCAATTTTTAATATATCCATATAATCAATTTCTTCTAAAACAGAAGCCAGCATTTTACAAGGTCCACACCATTCGGCAAAGAAATCAACCAAAACAATTCCTTTTTCGACTAAATCTTCAAAATCACTTTCTTTTTCTAGATATCTAACCATATTTTATTTCCTTCTCCAAAATAGATGTTATCTAAATCAACTTTACCCGTATCAATTAATTCTTGGGCTTTTTCTTTACTAATAACTCCATTTACGATTTCAATTTGTAAAATTCGAAGGTTCAAATCTTCAGTTGTTTTTTCACTATCACTTGTATATTCTCTAATAGCGTCCGTTACTTCATTAATGGCGGTTTTTGCCCCACCCGTTAACCGATTAATAACTGGGGTATGGTTTAAAATAAAACTACTTACTTTACCATCCCAGATAAAACCAGCGGAAACACTAAATAAAGAAAGGACAAATAAAGCCAAATAAACAAATACCCAAGACTCAATGAAACCAACAATAGCGCCACCTATCTTTGAAGGTATAATCCAAATAACGGTAAACTTTAAAAGGGTGTCCACAAAACCTGTAATGGCCAAAATAATATTTAACAAACAATATAGTAAGATAAATATAACTAAAAAGGCAATTACATTATAAAGTAAAACATTTAAAGACGTTAACCCTTCTAAGCCTGGTAAATTAAAAAATGGCAAATTATCAATTAAAAGAGTTGCAATCTTATCTTTAAGAGCAAAACTGATAATGAAAATAGCTACTAAACCAATAACACTTACTAAAGATTTAATTAAACCTTTACGCCAACCTAAATATGTTCCGAGTAAAATTAATATGACAACAATAATATCTACTGCATATTTCACTTAAATCATCTCCTTATTATAAATTATATTATATTTATAATGAAAAATAAAGTTGTTTATGATAAAATAATTTTGAGGTGTAAAATGACTATTGTATTTAAATTATCGGAAAATTTAAGGGGAAAAGTTATCAGTTATTATGAAGATATGAAAAAAGAAAAAACTCCACCTTATGCCGTGTTTCAAGCCCAAGATGCTGATGTAACCATTACTTTTTATGAAAGTGGGAAAATTATGTTTCAAGGGATTTCAGCCGATATTGAGGCCAGTATTTGGCTCGAGATGGAAAAAAATATTAATGGAAGAGACATAAATATTGATGGCACGGAAAAAAAAGCCGTTAAACAAGAGATAAATAAATTAGATATTTCTACGATTGGTTCGGATGAAGTTGGCACTGGAGATTTCTTTGGTCCAATTGTTGTTACCGCCACCTTTGTTTCCAAAGATAATTTTCCGTTTTTAGAAGATTTAGGGGTTAAAGACTCTAAAAAAATAGATGATGCGAAAATATGCGAAATTGCCCCTAAGATTATGCAAAAAATTCCTTACTACACCACCATTTTAGATAACGAAACTTATAATCAAAAATATAGTAAAAGTAACAACATGAATAAATTAAAAGCCATTTTACACAATATGGCCTTAGAAAAAATAAAAAGTCAAAATTATAGTTATGCTAAAATTGTCGTTGACGAATTTTGTAGCCAAGAAAAATATTATGAATATTTAAAAGGAATTACTCCTCTAGTGGAACACATTACTTTTATGACCAAAGCCGAAGATAAAGTTTTAAGTGTGGCTTGTGCCTCCATTATAAGTAGATATAAGTTTTTACAAAAAATGGATGCGTTATCTGATTTAGTTCATATACCCCTTCCTAAAGGAGCAGGAGAAAACGTCGATGTTGTAGCAAGAGAAATAAAAGAAAAATATGGCTATGATACTTTAAAAAAATTAGCTAAATTAAATTTTAGTAATGCAAATAGATTATAAAAACAGGATCAAATTAAATCCTGTTTTCTTCTTTTATTTTACTAAAATAATTATTACCCTTAGGGCTATAAGACTCACTACCACTAACTTTTATATAATCCGCTCTAAAAGATAAGTAATCATGCATCACATTTTCGGTATATAGAAAGTCAATAATAGCTTGATAGCCTAAACTATCAGTATTATTCATACGTCTTTTATAAGCCCCACTGGCATAAACGGTAAACTGATTAGGCATTATAGCTTGATAGTACATACTGCTACCTTTACCCTTACCAAATTTATTATCGGCAAATCCGACCCAATTTTTACTATGGGTACGATTATATATGGTATTAATAACGGCATACGCATCTTCATAAGTATCATCAGCTTCCGCTAAAACAACACCCACAATTACTTTAAATTCCTTATTAGTTAAATTATATTTATCTAATATAATATCTACTTTATCAGCATTAGTTAAAGCAATTGTCTTAAAGGTATCTAATGATACATAATTATTTTCATTTATAATACTTATTTCATTTGGTATTATTACGGCAGCCATAATTATATATATGACGGGTAATACCAAATATTTTAAATTAAATTTATATGTTAAATACTTAATCCAACCCCACCACATGGGGAGGACATAAGCTGCATTTTTACTATTTTTATTCATATCAAATCCCCCTGAATGAACAAAATAATTATACCATATATTTAATAATATGTCAAATTGTGTAAAAATATTCCTCTAGTATTTACCAAAAATTAACAATTAACTAAACACTTTTTTAACGGAAACCGCCTCCGCCGCCTCCGCCACCGAAGGAGCCACCGCCACCACCAGATGAGGAGAATCCTCCACCACCGGAAGAATAACTTTCGACTCTTGATTTGGCTACGGATGCTGCACTTACCCCTTCATATGAAATCGTATGAATAAAGATAATATCATCATAAGTATCATCCGTTAAAACATCCGGATATAAACGTTTAAATTCTTTAGCCACTTTTTTGGCAATACCAAATATTTGAGCATACATTAAATATTCATCCCATAATTTTACTTCAATAGCTTCCCTATCTTGAATATTCGAAAAATCATTTAAGAAATCTTTCAATCCTTTCATTTCTAAAGCATATTTTTTCATTTCATCTTGGACATAATATTTATTATTTTCAACCTTTATTAAACCCTTATCGACAAAATTGTTGGTTTCTACATCAATTACTTTATTAAACCAATTTAAGATTTTGGAATAATTATTTTTACACCACTTGGTAAATTCATTTTTCTCTAAAATACCATCCTCACTGGCAATACGCATCATTTCATAAAGTTCTACTTCAACTTCACTTAAATTATCACTACTTAGAAGTTTTAAGGCTTTTTCTTTTTCCGATACTTTTATATTCTCAATATTATTATTCTTTAACCATTTAAGAAGAATAGCGCCAAGAAAGTCTGTATTTTTCTTAATTAAATTATAATTACAAGCCACCCAATAAGCTGTAAAAATATCTTTATTACAGGGAATATCCCTAAAATATGGGGCATCTTTTAAATCTTTAGCCCCTTTATTAAATTTAAGTCTCTTGGTACCATACTTAGGTTGACTTATTAATATACCTATTACTATGGCAATAATTAAAAAAGGAAGTAAATTTAGAAAAGCCATAAAAATTAAACCTAAGATACCTAAAAAAGTATTAGTCTTTTTATGATAAACTGTAGATCCCTCTTCAGCCTCATCTAAGACATCATCAAAATCTTTAGCAATGTTATTAGTGGTTTCAAAAGTGTTTTCCGGAAACTTAGCCAGTAAGACTACATACTCATCACTATCTAAACTGCCCTCTTTGGTCATTTCAATATAACCATCATAAACATAAGCATAACCTTCATTATTCTTATCTCCATAACCAAAGCCCCAAACTGGGGTATCATCACTATAGGCAAAATCACTATAAACCTTAATATATATTTTTTCCGGTTTATCTGAAAGTTCATAAGGAATTAATTGCCAATAAATCATTTGACTATCACTTAAATTCGCCACAAAATTATTAATTGTATAACTTAAAGTATAAGTATTATTCCCATACTCACTTATCCCAAAACAAAGTTCAATTCCATTATCAATATCATGAAGGCCATTTAAATATTTTTTCTCATTAAATGAAGCTTCAATATCCCAATTATCTACATAAGTATATTCTTGGTTATTTAATTTCACTTTATAATCCGTAATAGAAGAATTACCTAAATTATAATAAGGCTTATATCCTTCTGTACCTTGGGTTAATAAAGCATCCCATATTTCGGTAACATGGGCATTACCATATTTATCGACATAAATATCCATATTTATCGATTTTATATCATTAGCATAAACACAAGTAATAAAGGTAAATATACTAATAATTAAAAAAATAATTTTTTTCAAAATATCACATCCTTTGAAAAAGAGCATTTTTTATAATGCTCTAAAATTTAATTTTAACATTTTCTCTTTCACTAGCTTGGGCTTCAAAGAAAGTTTTCTTCGTAAAGTTAAACATTCTTGCCACAATATTGGAAGGGAACATTTCAATCTTATTATTGAATTTTAAAACTGAATCATTATAAAATCCTCGCGCATAAACAATTTTTTGTTCAATTTCAGATAATTCTGTTTGTAATTCTAAAAAATTCGTATTAGCTTTTAAATCAGGATAAGCTTCTGATAAAGCAAATAATTTACTAATAGCTTTAGTAAGTTCACCATCAGCTTTTAACTTATCATCAAGAGCATCAGCACTGACATAAGAATTACGCGCTTTAACCACGCTCTCCAAAGTATCTTTTTCGTGTTTTGTGTAACCTTTCACTATTTCTACTAAATTAGGAACTAGATCAAATCTTCTTTTAAGTTCCACATCAATTTGACTAGCTTCATCTTCCACTTTATTTTTTAAACTTACTAAACTATTATAAGTTGAAATAAAGTAAAGTACCGCTAAAACTATTAAAACAATAATTATAATTAAAATAATCTTCATTATATTCCTCCTACATTTAAATATTATCATACCTAACTATTATTTTCAAGAAACTTGGATTAATTATTTTGGGAAATGTTAAGTAAAATGCCAATGCTTGCCATACTAACAAGTAAACTACTACCTCCATAAGATAAGAAAGGTAAAGTTACCCCCGTAACAGGAATTAAACCGACAACAACCATTAAATTTAAACTGGCTTGAATAATAATCCCAAAAGAAAGGCCAAAGGCTAAATATTTGCCAAATAAATCTTTAGTCTTTAAAGAAATAGATAGTCCTTCATAGAAGATTAAGAAAAACAAACTGGTAACAATTAAAACTCCGAGAAAGCCTAATTCTTCACTTATTATAGAAAAGATAAAATCTGTTTGGGGTTCCGGCAAATAAAAATATTTTTGCCTTGAATTAAATAACCCTTGCCCAATTAAACCACCCGGACCAATTGCATATAAACTTTGCAAGATTTGATAACCACTACCTAAAGGATCACTCCACGGATTTAAGAAACTCACTATTCTTTTCATTCGGTAAGGTGCGGCGATAATAATGCCTACTATTCCTAAAAGACCAAATAAACCAATTTTTAAAAAGAAAGAAATATCGACCCCACTTATAAAGATTAAAACCACTAAAGTAAGAACAATAACCATTGCACTGCCAAAATCAGGCTCTAACATAATGAGTAAGAAAAATAGGCCGATAATTCCTAAAATAGGCAGAACTCCTTTTTTAATACTTTTCATAAGTTTGGCGTTAGTAGTTAAATATTTAGAAACATATATTATTAAACCAATTTTCGCAAATTCCGAAGGCTGAATACCTAAAGAACCAATCCCAAACCAGCTGCGGCTGCCATTTCTAACACTTCCTATTCCCGGGATTAAAACTAAGATAAGTAAAATAGCACAAATAATTAGAATAATATTGGCATGTTTATAATACACATGATAATCTATTTTGGCTAAAGCAAACATTAAAAATAAACCTACAACAAAGAATATACCTTGCATAATCACAAAGTGATAAGGATTATGAAACTTAAACTCGGACCAGACAAAACTTGCCGAATAAATCATTAAAAGACCAAAAATAGCAATCATTAAGACTGCTATTAATAATGTTTTATTTAGACCCCTTTTCAAATATTTTTACCCCCTAATATATTTTTTATAGCCAAACACCGTATGTAATCGCCGCCATAGCAAGTAGTAAGCCCACAACATAGAATAATTTAACAATATCTCCTTCGCTCCACTTTAATTCTTCGAAATGGTGATGGAGTGGTGCTTTTAGGAATATTTTCTTATTAAACCTCCGAATACCGATTATTTGAATTAAACTACTTAAGGTTTCAATAACAAAGACGCCTCCAATGATGGCAAGTGATAATTCGTGTCTTGTTAAAATGGCAATGGTCGCTAAAGCGCCTCCTAAAGATAGAGATCCTAAATCGCCCATAAAAACATGGGCAGGATGGGAATTAAAAACTAAAAATCCAAGTAAAGCCCCTACTGTTAAAAAGCAGAAAATTGCTATTTCTTGATAACCTTCGAGCCAACCACAATTCCAAGAAATAATTCCATAGGCTAAAAAGGCAATTGCACTAAGTCCTGATGCTAGGCCATCTAAACCATCCGTTATATTAACCGCATTAGTAGTACCTACAAGTAGAAATAAAATAAATATTCCAAACATCCACCCTAAAGGGATGACTAAATTTAAAGCTGTAAATTGTAAAGTAGATGACCCTCCACTAATCATAAAGAAGTAAAAGAATACAAGAGCAATAATCATTTGAATTAAAAATTTGGTAACAATACTTAATCCGGCATTATTTTTATATTTTATCTTAAGAAAATCATCTATTCCTCCAAGAATAGCATAAGCTAAAAAAACAAATATTAAAATACCTAAATTATAACTCATTTCAATTGATTTATTTATATATAATAAAATTAAAGAAAGAATAACGGGAAATATAAAGATAATCCCCCCCATTGTTGGCGTTCCTTCTTTTACTAAATGTCTTTTATTTATTTCTCTGCTAACCATTTGACCAACATGGAGTTTTTTTAAGATAGGTATAAATACTAACCCACTAGCAATTGCTAAAATAAACCCTAACATCATGGCCATCGCAGCTTTGGCTAGAATTAACATAAGTTCTTCACCTCTTTATTATTATACAACATATTACAATACCTTTTAAATTAAACAACTTCATTTGACAGTCAATATCTGTCTAATTCTAAATTTAATTTTCAACATCTACTTTAAAATCTAGCAATTCTTGAGCCACACTTTCATATAAATCTTGTTCATGTTTAATCGTATCAATTAAAAACATTTTATCTGTTTTATAATTTTTTAATCCTCTCATATAATATGCTTTATCTCTATCTAATATTATAAAAGGCATGATATTATTTTTTAAACACTCTTTAAACATAATCGTTCTTCCGACTCTGCCATTACCATCACCAAAAGGATGAATGAGTTCAAAACGATAATGAAATTCAATAATATCTTCAATCGTTACTTTTTTTAAATGCCGATAATTTTCTAGAAGAACATCTAAATCATGGGAAACATCTATTGGGCTAGTTGTATCTATTTCATTAATAAGTCCTATTTTATTGGGAACTATTTTAAATCCTCCCACATTATATCTTGGATCTTCCTCGTCACTTGTTCCTTTTTTTAAAATTAAATTCATCTTTAACATAATTTCTTTCGACAATTCCTCATCGATTATAGATAAGGTATAATCAAAAAGTTTAAAATGATTTTTCATTTCCACTAAATCATCAAATTTTACTACCACCCCATTTTTAGGAATAAAAGAATTGGTAGAAAAAATTTCTTCTGTCTCATCTTCTGTTAAGTGATTTCCTTCTATTTTATTAGAATTATAAGCAAAATTAACTTGCGAATAATGATAGATATTACCTTTAAATTTCGAATTTTTTTGCATAATTAATTCTTGTTTTATTCTATTTACTTCCATATCTATCACCTTTCTTTCTTATCAATAATTATACCATAAATAAAATTAATTAAGAAGTAATGTTATCGTCGTATCTACACTTTGAAAAGTATTAGCAGCTGGTGACATATAAACTACTTTATCACCACTACCTGTATATTTTACTTTAAAATCTTTTAAAGTCTTCGTCGCATTTTCTTTAGTCATTCCCACTACATCAGGAAGCTTATAATATTTGACATCTAAATAATTATATTCTTTTAACATACCTCCAGGTTCTTCCTTAATTTTTAAAGTTTCAATGGAAGATAACATAATACTTCGTGCAATGGGTGCTGATACAGTTCCACCATATTGCGTTACTCCTTTCGGATTATCGACCGCCACATAAACAATAACTTCAGGGTCTGAAGCCGGTAAAAAGCCAATAAACGATAAAATATAATTACCTACCATATATTTACCATCTTTTACTTTTTGAGCCGTTCCGGTTTTTCCTCCCACGCGGTAATTTTCAATATAAGCATTCCTTCCTGTTCCATTAGCCACAACACTTTCTAAAGCATATCTAACTGTCGCCGATGTTTCCCGACTTATAACTTCTCTTTTGGTTTTAACTTTATTTTCATAAACAATCGAATTAGAACTATTATCAATGATAGAAGATACCACATAAGGAGTATTTAAAAAACCACCATTAATTACCGCTGATACCGCTGTTATTTGTTGGATGGGTGTGACACTTATTCCTTGCCCAAAAGCCGTTGTGGCAAGTTCCAAAGGCCCCATGGCCTCATTTTTAAACAAAATACCATTACCTTCTCCATTTAAATCAATTCCCGTTTTTTCTCCAAAGCCAAAGTTTCTAATATAACTCATTAACTTATCTACTCCTAGTTTATTACCTAAGACAACAAATCCGGGGTTACAAGAATTTTCCACTACTTCTAAGAAAGTTTGCGTACCATGACCCCCATGTTTCCAACAATGAAGAGTTCCTCCATCAATCGTTATCGCTCCGGTATCTGTAAACGTATCTTTTTCTAAATCAACAGTATTTTCTTCTACAGAGGCTGCTAAAGTTATAATTTTAAAGGTCGACCCTGGTTCATATGTTTTCCAAATAGGTAGATTACGATTAATAGTTTCAATACTATAATCTTGATAATTATCAGGATCAAAAGAAGGAAGACTACCAATAGCTAAGATTTCCCCTGTTTTAGGGCGCATTACAATGCCTAAAGCATTTTCAGCATTATATTTATCCATGGCATTACTAAGCTCATTATCTAAGGCTTTTACTAGTTCAATATCTAAAGATAATTCTAAAGTCATCCCTTTAGAGGGCGCTACATAACTATCGGGTATTTCTAATTTATTACCTTTACCATCACTATAATATTTAAGTTCTCCATTAGTTCCTTTTAAATATTTGTCATATGTAAGTTCTAATCCCGATAATCCTTGATTATCACTTCCGACAAAGCCAATGATATGGGCTAGGGTTTCCCCATAAGGATAATATCTTTTAGAATCGACTACTAAATAAACCCCATCATATCCCAAAGCCTCTATTTTATCGGCTACTTCACTTGATAAATCCATCCCTTTTCTAATTATTTCCATACTACTATGTTTAGATACATATTTATAAACATCTTCATAATCACAACCAAGAATATTAGCTATATCTTTAGATACTTTCTCTTTATCTTTAATTTGATTAGGCACAACGTAAATAGTTGTAGTTACTAAACTAGTGGCTAGGATATTACCATTTCTATCTACTATATCTCCTCTTGGAGCATTAATAGTCATCTTCCTGCTCCATAAATCTTCCGTTATTTTACTTAATTTATTATAAGAAAATACTTGAATATAAAATACTTTCCCAATTATTAATAATAAAGCTATTAATATAACAATAAAAACAAATCTAATTCTGGTATGTATATCATTAAAAAACATATTATCCCTCACTTAATAATATGTTTTAATTAATTTGTTAATTCTTCTTAAATAAAATGTTGTAAAAAACTAATATTTTTGAATATATTATGCTATTGTTTCTAGAAAAAAACTTGCTGCGAAGATAAATCCTATACCTCGTTCTTTTTTTAATTCATATATTTTACATTAATATCTCTTCCATAACATTTTCATTTTTATTTATTATTTTAAAAGTAGTTAAAAAGATATTTTCTTTACTAGTACAATAATCAACTATAAAATCATTTTTCTTAGGAACTAATATTATTCCTACTGTTTTATCATGATTATCTCTTTTTAGGGTATTATCTACTAAATTTACATATAATTCTATTTGACCTATATCTTGAGCAGTTGCAGGATGTCTTTTGACTTCTATTACCACAAAACAATTAAATAAATAATTAAAATATAATAAATCAATATAATGGATTGTTCCATTTTTAATTATTCTATATTCATGACCTATTAGAGCATAACCTACTCCAAGATTTAAATATCTTATATTAGCAAGTTTAATAAGTATATCATGGATATTTTCTTCTTTTATGTTAGATAAATCCATATCTGTTTCTAATATTATAGGATCTTTAATAATATCTTTTATAGTCATAGGTAGATTACTTTTATTATTCTCATCTATTAACTTAATATTATTCTTATCAGCATAAGATAATCTATCAAAAGCTTTACTTTTTATTTCGTTTATTAATTCTCTACTTGATAGGTTATTAAGTATTACCTGGTTAATGTAATAGTTTCTTTCGTTTTCATTTTTTATTGGTAATATTTTGACAATATTAGTCCAACTTAATTTGGCGAGCACTGCCCGCCAAATTGGAAATGTTGAATAAAATTGACGCATATCTCTTAAATTTCTTGCACTATAACCATTTCCGTATTTCAAAGTAAATACCTTAGACCATTTGTTAATTAATTCATTTCCATATTTAGCTCTTTTTTCTCCACCTTGAGCTTCAACTAAAATTTTACCGATATTCCATTTAGCCATTAAGTCTTTATAGTTACTTCCATATGCTGTAATTATTTTATCGGCTTCATTTTTAACAATTATTCTTTCTACTTCTTGAAAGTATTGACTTTCTTTCATATATAATTTCTCCTTTTGAGGACGTATTATAACAAAAAGATTTTAAATAATTTGTCGAACGATGTCGAGGGAATAAAAAAATTGATAACTTAATAAAAAATTTATATTATTAATTATTTGATTAATGTAATATTTTTTTAATTTTAAGTTCGGCGCCATATTTAGCCACTTTACCTTCCTCGACCTTTCACAAATTAATTTGTAAATATGATTTTAATGCAAAAAAATGGTTCTTAAACATTAAGGAGTGATGAGTGAAAAATCATCATTCTTTTTTGATGATCTAAATACATTGGTAGCAAATA
>CANRAA010000019.1 GCA_947628485.1 uncultured Bacilli bacterium
TTGCTAATATAAAAATGTAGGTTTTCCTACAAAATTATATTAGCCAAAACCTACATTTTTATGTTGACATTATCATATAGTTTTCTTCTTCATTTTTATTTATATAAAAATTATTTACTTCTGGTGCTTTAGTATCTGTTGTACATTTAAAATCTTCTATGATTATACTTACATTTAATTCTTGTCCTGCTAAATATGATTGGTCTATATTTCTATTGGTAAACTTTAAATAAGCATTTATTATATGAGATGTTTCTACATCTTCTAATATAAATGTTAAGGTAGCGGGATAACTACTACTTATATCTTTTAAATCACTTGTATTGCTATAATGTTCACTTTGTAATGATAATTCTAAATCTCCTTTTTGGATTAAGTTTGCCATTGAACCTGATAATGTTACTTTTGCTTCAGCTGTACATGTATGTCTTTCTTCTAATTTCCCAATTACTTCTACTTTTCCTATTTCTGTTAAAGCATTTTCTTTATCTTTTTCATAATTTAATTCTTTTTTACTGGTGGCATAATATTCACTATCTATTCTATTATAAGCCATATCTTTGACATCTAACTTTATATGAAAGTCTTCTAATCCTCCAGAGAGTTTTATTTGTTTACTACTTCCAGTTGTTATTGTTACTTTAGTACTTGTTCCTTCACCATTTACTTGTAAACTAAAATAAGCATAGGTTGAACCTATTACTACTACTAATAGTAACAATACTATTACTATACTTCCTATTAATATTTTCTTTTTATTTTTCTTATTCAAAATATTATTCTCTTCCATAATTTGCTCCTTCAACTAATTTAACTTTTCAATATTTGCAACTTTTAAATTTTTATAAAATATTTAATATTACAATTATGTCGGACTATCGTGATACTTTTAATTACATTATAGTCGGAAAATAGTCCGATGTCAACATAAAACAAAGCTCACCAGATATTTATCATATCGGCTTATGTGCCGACTTTTGTGAAGAATGTTGTCTTAAGATGGTACGATTTATTATGGAAAGAGGTAAATTATGAAAAACTTTAAAATAGATGCTACCGATTATAAAACTAATGAGATATTTAAATTTGTAAGACAAGCATTAGGTTTAACTCAAAAACAAATGGCTGAAGGAATAAAGATAAGCAAAAGTTCTGTAGAAAGATATGAAAGAGGTCTTGATAATTATACTTTTGAAACAATTGTAAAAGTTGCAAAAAAATATAATTTAAAAATTACGATTGAGCTTAATGATAAAAATAATTCTAAATAAAAATATTTGATAAGTAAAAACTTATCTTTTTTTGTCCAAAATAAAAAACGGTAACACCGCTTAATTTTTGTCGTACTCTTTTATTTTTTCTTCTAACCAAATTGGTAATTGTTCTTTTAAAGGTAAAAATCCTTTTCTGGTTTCTTTTATGGGATTATTGGAATTACTAGCTTTATAATTAATATTTTTAATAGATAGTTTTAATTGCAAATTATCTTCATTAACATCTAATATTTGACAATAAATAGTCTCTCCTATTTTAACATAATCATGAATATCTTTGACATAATCATCAGATACCTCAGATATATGGATTAAACCATCATACCAAGGGTCAATACTAACAAATATTCCATATTTTTCAATACCTGTTACTTGGCCTTTAATTATATCGCCAACTTTATACTCCTCACTCATAAAAACCATCTCTCTTTCATTATATCACAAAATAAAAGACATTTTTAAATAAATGTAAATTACTTGACACACTTTACAAAACATTAATTATTTCTTATAATTATAGAAGTGATAGAAGATGGAAGAAAAAATAAAAGAAATGATCGAAAATATAAGACCTTATTTAAATATGGATGGGGGCGATATTGAATTTATCAAATACGAAGATAAAGTTGTTTACATTAAATTATATGGAGCTTGTTCTAATTGTTTAGGACAAGATATAACGATTAATGATAACTTACTTAAAATGTTTCAAGAAGAGATACCGGAAATAGAAAGAATTATTAATGTTCCTCTTTAAGGAGCCAATCGACTCTTTCTATGTTAGTATATTTACTTATTTCATAGTAGGCTTCTTTTAAGAAATACTCGTAATCGTCTACTTTATTAATTATCGGAATTAAATCTTCTTCATTACCATTGTTATTCATAATGACTTCATAAATATCAAAATAATAAGATGGATACAATAGTCTTGCATATAACATATGGTAACTGTAAGGGGTTAATTTTTTTATTTTTAAATACATTTGTAAATCTAAAAGACTATCTTCGCCTTTAAAAAATTCACATTTAAGAAAACTCGCCACATCTCTTACTTCTAAATCAAAAATAAAACTTAAAGGATTTAAATAATTAAGAGAAGTATTAGGATAAAATATTCTTCTATGGGATAAAGTTATTTTATCATTTTCACTTAAACTCATAACTTTATTTATTTTATTTACATAACTAATGGCATTTTCGGCTAGTCCTATATAATAACTAAATGAATCTAAAACTATTTTTTTATCTTTACCTAACTCTTTAATTTGATATTCAAAATAATCAACTTTTTTACTCCATAACTCTCCCCAATTATTCCGATATAATTTACTATTTAAACTATTTAATTTTAATTTATCTAAATATTCTAACATACTAATAAAGTTAATATCTTCATCTTTATTCATATTAAGTTTAAGTAAAATATAATTATTATCCGCTACTTTAGTTAAAGGACTATTAAATCTATTTAAAATAATATCATGAACTCTTATCCCTTTTAGTTTTAGTTCTTTATTAACCTCTATTAAATCATTTAATTCTTCTAAAGTTCTATTAAAAAAGACAAAATAAAACTCATCCCCATTATAAACAAAACTAGTATTACTACTTTTTTCTGTTACTTCTCTTACATCAAAATTATAATAATAGTTAATTATATCTTTCATACTATCATAATATGAAAAAAACTGAAATTTCTTTCAGCTTTATTGTTTCTTTTCTAATTCTCTTTCAAATTTTTGAACCAAAGCATCAAACATATTCTCACAGGCTTGCATGAAAGCTTCTTTTTGTTCTTTGAAAGCACTTTCAGTAGACCCAACTGTTGGAGTTGCCGGTGCTTCAGGCATAACAGGTGCAACTGATGCTGTAACTGGATCTGGTGTTGGCATTACAGGAGTCACAGGTGTTTCTGGTGCTACCGGAGTCTCAGGAACTACTGGTTCGACACTACTTACTGGAGCAACTTCTGGAGTTGCTGGTTCACTACTAGGCATATTCATACTTAAATCAATTGCTGGAGCCGTTGGATTTGGTATTGTTGGTTCCGCAACTGGAGTTGGATTTTCCCCTACCGTGTAATTTACTTCTGGCATTACATTAACATTAGGATTTTCTACTGGAGACACTGGTGTTTCCGGAATTACCGGAGCTACTGGAGTCTCTGGAACAGGTTCAACTGGCACTGATGGAGATGCAGCTGGTGCTGTCTCTGGTGTTGGAGCCACTGAACTTGCTGTAGATGTATCTTCACTTTCGATATTATAAGCATTTTTTAAAGCATCAAATGACGGAAGTGGTAAAGTAAGTTGTGTATAATAAATATCATCTGCCGGTATTTCAGGAGCAACTTTAATAAGTTCTACTTGACTTCCCGCAATGATATTTTTTAAATATTCTTTAACTATTTGCCATTCATTTTGATCTAATATTTTAACAAGTTTACCATTTTCTAATTTACAAACTAAAATAATTGGTAAACCCATTGAACCATTCATTTCATTATCTAATACTACATATTCTAAATTATTAGCTTTAAAGGCACATATTAATGGTTTTTCTACCACTGCCCCGGAAACTAAATTTAATTTTATTTTTGCCATCTTCTTCGTCAACCCTTCTCTACTATAACATTATAACAAAACTAACTTTGTTTTTCAACACTCTCTTTGTTACTTATTTTCTTTAAAACAAAATACTTGCATCCATAAGCACAATTATTTTTTAAATAATCATCTAAATTTTTAATATTATTATGGTTCTTTAAATTTTTATTTCCTTCTTCATAAAAACCTTTTAATCTTACTTTACCATAAGCCCAATCGCCCACAATATAATCAAAATTATCATAGTAATCCGTAGCAATTACATCTAAGTCTAATTCGCTTAATGTTTCGCCATAATCTTTAAATACTTCATAATCATTATCTTTAATTTTTATTTTCATCTTATCCCCCTAGAAAACAATAATTCCAAATATGGATATAACCATAATGGTAGTTACTATTATACCCATTACGAGTAAAATATCAACATATCCATTACCAGTTGTTATTAAACTTCTTTCTCTTTTTATTTCTTTTATTTTCTCTTCTAACAAATAATCTTTATTAATCGCATTTTCTTTGATATCTAATGATTCATATATTTCTTTATTTAGTTTATCAACATCTCCGGATTCCATTTTACTTAAATCAGCAATACTTACATTAAATAACTTATAAACATCAAACCCGAGTAAATCTTTTTCTTCGTGTTCCTTTTCTTTCTTCTTAATTTGCATCGCCATTTTATAATATTCCGCTATTTCATATGGGTCTTCGGTGTTCCTAAAATTTTCCGATATTCTTAAATAATCACTAGTACCTGGGGTATATAATAAATCAAAAAATTCTTTTATATCTTCATCACTATATTCAAAATTTATTCTTTTTAAATTAAATAAATCAATAATACATTTTTGAACTTCCACAAAGTAAGGATTTATTTCTCTTTTAATGGAGGCAGCATTTTTCTTTTCAATTTGAAAGTAGCCATCCATTAATCTTTTTAGATTAACTATTTCTTCATCTTTGGCCCCAAAACGTTTTAAATTAGTATCAAGGGCATCTTCGTTATTTGTCTTATAGGGGTTTATTATATCGGCTTCGCCATAAATATTAATAAGCAAACGGACCATCACAACTAAAAAGGTATTATAAAGCAGACTATTTGGTTTATCTTTACTGGCCAAATAATCTTCAATTGCTTTTGTAAATGCTGTATTAACAAATGGTTTCACACTCTCACCCTATTATAATTATAGCACACTTAAATCGCCATTGGAAGATACAAAATGTTCGAGGAGGCCTCAAAGGTATCTCCATAAAATTCTGGAACTCTTCCATTTACTACTAAAGAAGATACTAAAATATCATAATGAAATTTTTTCGTCTCTTTAACTAAAGGGGTAATATTTAGTTTATCCATTTCAACAGTAATGTAAACTTCTAACAAAGCATTATTAAGCCCATAATCGGTTACTTTCGTTTTCACATTGGTAAGTAAATTTTCATTAATATTTATTTTAACGGGTATTTTAGGTCCTAAGTTATTCAAAAAAATATTTGGACTATTTAAAAAAATAGGCACATTTAAAATTAAACCATATGGACTACTTTTTAAATATTCATCATAAGTTTGAACATCAATTGTCCCTTTCTCTAAATCAATTAAACTATCCTTTAACAAAACCGATATTTCCGTTAAAAGAGCATAAGTTTTTTCTAAATCGTAATTGACGGCCAGAATGTTATCTTCTTTATCTTTAACCACATTTAAAATGTTATTGATATTCTTTTTATTAATTACTTTATCCGTAATTAAATCGGTAAAAAATTGATAGACAACTTTATTGGTTTTCTCTTCAATAAATAAAGAGATATTTTGACTAACCATTTTACCCCACCATAAGTATAAAAGAAGACTAAGAATAAATGCGAAAAAAAATACAATACTAATTATTTTTAATATTGTATATTTTTGATGTTTTTTAGTTCTTAATCTCTTCATATTATATCTTATGAGAAATACAATGATTTAATTAATATCCCAACACCCACCAAAAAGACTAAAACAATTATGACAATCACGACTTTTAAGAAAATGCCACTTGGTTCTAAATCACCTTTAAAGTCTTCTAAATCTTCAAAGTCTTTTTGTTTTAAAGCATTAGATGATGTATAAAAAGAATTCGTCATATCACTTTTAGTTTCTTCTTCATCTTCATTGTCCATAACATCTTCTATTTCCGTAATCTCTTCTTTTAAACCATCTAAAACTTCGGTATTATCATCACCTTTTAAATCACTTAAAATATCTAATGAACTACTTATATCTTTTTCTTTACGATTATTTTTACTTTCATTAAAAGCAATAGTATTTATTAAAGTTTTTAAATTTTCTTCTTCAAAAGAATCATTACTTGGTTTGATAACTTCTTCGGTCGTTGTATCTTCATCTTCATCATCCAGATACTCTTCTTCCTCTTTTTCTTCTTCACTATCTTCAACATTTAAATTCTTTAAAATATCAAATTGGGTATTTCTTAGTTTCTTTAATCTTTCTTCTTCATAATTTTCTTGTTTCTCTTCTTTAGCTTTCTCTAAAACGACATTAATATCATACTCTTTAGTATCTTCTACAACTTTTTCAGGTTCAACCTCTTCTTCAATGCGAATACTCTTTCTTTGAGCTGTTTCATTGTACTTAGTATCAAGGATTTTTTTGATTTTTTCGACATCGATCTCGTTATTGTTTTCCCCAAGTAAAGTCGAATTACTCTTTATTTCAAAATTATCAATTTCATTTTTACTAATTTCTTTATATAATTCTTCATTACGATGGTAACGCGTTGGCACTTCTTCATTGGAAGAATCATAATATTTGTTCATTCTTGAACTCATAGTAAACACCTCATATCATAATCATAACACAGATATTTTTATTTTTAAATATTTTCTTATTTTAGGTTGACAAAATAAGTATTTGTTTATTGCTTTTACCCTTTTTTTCTAATATAATTAAAAAAGGAGGAAACAAATGAAAAAATTATATGTTAATAAAGAAGCTTGTATTGGCTGCGGTGTTTGTGTTGCTACGGACCCCGAACATTTTGATTTTGGTGATGATGGATTTTCAGAAGTAATCAGCCAAGATAACATTGATACGGAAAATGTAAAAATTGCCATGTCTTCTTGCCCTACTAATGCCATTAATTATGCCGAAGGGGCAGAAGACGAAGAAGATGCTTGTGCGGGATGTGACAAAAAAGAATGTTGCCATCATAATGAAGAAGAAGATTTAGAAATCGATAGTGATTTCAATCCATCTGAAAGCGCTGCTTAAAAACTCCTATGGGAGTTTTTTTATTTTAGATATTATTTTATTTTTATACATATAATATAATTATAACATATATATAATATGTTGATATTCGTTAATTTTTGTGTTAAAATAATATAAGAAACGGAGATGATTAAAAAATGGCTAATCTAACCAGTGTTATAAATGTTAATGTTCCTAGTGATGTCAAAAAAGAAGCAACAAAATTATTTAACAATTTAGGGCTTAATATGAGTACTGCAATTAATATGTTTTTAAAAAAGGCTTTAATGGTACAAGGCATTCCTTTTGAAGTTAAAGAAGCTAATCCTAGTCCCGAATTACTCGAAGCATTAGAAGAAGGGGAACAAATCATCAAAGATATTGAAAGTGGCAAAAGAAAAGGCTATCATAATGTACGCCAAATGTTTGAGGACATATTAAAAGAAGACAATTGATATAGAAAATTCAATTCTTGAAGTTGATACTACTACAAAATTTAATAAACAAATTAAAAAAATATCTAAACAAGGTAAAGATGTTGAAAAAATTATTAAGGTAGTAGAAAAATTAGCCAACAATAAAAAATTAGAAAGAAAATACAAAGACCATCAATTACTTGATGATAAAATATATAAAGGTTGTCGGGAATGTCATGTTGAACCCAATTGGTTATTAATATATAAAATACAAGAAGACAAATTAATTTTATTACTCTTTGCTACTGGTAGTAATTCAGAATTATTTAACAAATAAGACAAACTTATTTGTTTTTTATTTCCTTATTTATCCAAGCCATAATTATATTTACTATAAAGTCTACTTCTTTATCTGTAAGCCTTCTATTAGAGGGTATATGATACCATTTTTCTAAGCATTTCCGGCAACAAGTGGCGGTCGCGTGCTCTGCGATAAAAACGGGATGTCCTCTCATGGGAGTTTGTTTACCATCATTTATAATATCTTTGGGAGCTAGTCTTTTATTAATAAAATCATAAGCATGCCTTTTGATAACTTCTATTCCTTTTTCTTCTAAATATAATTTATCTTTTTCTTTTAAATGAAAAGAAGAGCGAAATTTAGATTTCGATAATTTAGTTAAATAATCATCTATATTCATATAACTTTTTTACTTCGCTTTCGGATAATGAACGATATTCTCCGCTTTTTAAATCTCCTAGTTCTAGGCAACCATATTTAGACCTATTTAATTTTAAAACATCATAACCCATATTTTCAAATAGTCTTCTTACGATATGGTTTCTTCCTTCGTGAATGGTTACTTCTACCAAAGAAGTAGTTTTTTCTTTGTCTTGTTTTTTAACTTTAAAATTATCAATAGAAACTCTTCTGTTATCGATGAGAATACCTTTTCTTAAATTTTTAAAATCTTCTTCTTTTAGAATACCATTTATTTTGGCAATATAAGTTTTTTTAATTTGATGCCGAGGATGCATTAAAATATTAGCGAGAGTGCCATCATTAGTTAAAATAATTAAACCCGTGGTGTCATAATCAAGTCTTCCGACGGGATAGATTCTTGCACTAGTATCAATTAAATCAATAACACATAACCTTTCCGCTTCATCATGAACACTACAAATAACTTCTCTAGGTTTATTTAAAATATAATATTCTTTAATTACTCTTTTATTTAAAGTATGACCTTCAACTTCAATAACATCATTACTATCTACTTTATAACCTAAAGTATCAATAACTTCGCCATTAACTATTACTTTACCTTCTTTTATAAGTTCTTCGGCTTTTCTTCTCGAAGTATAACCAGCATCGGCAATGGCCTTTTGTAATCTTTCCATAAAACCACCACCAAAATTATACCAAAATACTTTCTAAAAGAAAAGATTAGTTAAAATAATCGCGGCGATTATCCCCATTAAATCCGCAAATAAACCACCCCATAAAGCATGTTTAATTTTAGTAATTTTAACCGTGCCAAAATAAAGAGCAATGACATAAATGGTCGTATCCGTACATCCTTGTAAAACCGAGGCTAGTCTTCCGATAAAAGAGTCAGGACCAAAATTTTTAAAAATATCATTCATAATGGCTAAAGAAGCAGTTCCAGAAACCGGTCTTAAAAGAGCCATTGGGACAATTTCTAAAGGAACAGTGACTCCCCCTAATAAGGGTTCAATTATTTTTAGAACAAAACCTAAAACATTACTATCTAAAAAAATATTAATAGCAAAAATCATGGCAATAACGGCTGGAAAAATATTAAAGGTTGTCACTAAGCCTTCTTTAGCCCCTTCTAAAAAAGTATCATAAACATTAATTTTTTTCTTAACCCCATAAAAGATAATTACCACTACAAAGATAGGTAAAATTATTTTCGATATTAATGCCATTTATCTTGCCTCTTTCTAATAAAATAATCTAAAGTTAAACCGGCAATGGAAGAAATAGTCGTGGCAATAATCGCCGGCATTATAATTTCCCCAGGATTTTGGGAATTATAGGCTACTCTTAAAGCCAAAATGGTCGTTGGAATTAAGGTAACTCCCGCCGTATTTAAAATAAGAAAGGTAATCATCGCCGGGGTTGCGGTATCTTTCTTCGGATTTATCTTTTGAAGTTCATTCATGGCTTTTAATCCTGCTGGTGTTGCGGCACTTCCCAGTCCTAACATATTCGCCGCAATATTGGAAGATATATATCCTAAAGCTTTATTATCCTCGGGAACACTTGGAAATAATCTTTTTAAAAATGGTCTTAAAAGATGGGCAAATTTATCTAAAAGGCCACTAACTTCGGCAATTTTTAAAATACCTGTCCAAAGAACAATAACCGGCAATAGATTTAAAATTAAATCTAAAGCTTCATTTACTCCGGCTAAAATACTTTCATTTACAACCCCAATATTCCCACTAAAAAAAGAATAAATAATCCCAATGCCAATTAAAAAAGCCCAAATATACCCCACCATTAGAATAACCACCTTTTAAATTTTTGCCATAAAGTCAACTTTTCTTCCGTTAATACTTCTACATAGATTGGTTCTTTATGATAAATAGTATCATCTAATTTAACTAAAACATAACCAACTATATCATCGCTTTGATAATCCTTTAGTTTCATTAGATTAATATCTAAAGTAACATTCTTTAATTCATCTTTCTTTAAAGTCATATAAAAATCATTTTTAACATACAATCTATCTTTATTATAATAATTTTCGCCTTTTATTTTAAATTTCTTTTTATTTATTAGTTGGTAACTTTTATATGTTTTAAAAATACTATTATATAAATCTTCATGATCTTGAAAATCATTCGGATCATTTAAAGTAACAACTACAATATTCATGTTATTTTTACTACCAGTAGAAACTAGAGTTCTTCTGGCTAGTTTTGTAAAACCTGTTTTCCCACCCGTTATATAATCATACTTTAATAATTTATTTTTATTATGCCACACATAAGTCTTATAATTAGTTTTAACCGTCTTTTCTTTCGTTTTAAATATTTCTCTAAAGGTCGGATTTTGCATTGCATATTTCGTAAGTTTGGCCATATCTAAGGCCGTGGAAGTATTCGCATCCCCATTTGCTTCTTCTAAACCGTGCGGATTATAAAACTTAGTATTAGTCATTTCTAAATTAGCGGCATAATCATTCATTAAATAGGCAAATTCTTCGACACTACCCGCAATATATTCCGCAATTACTAAAGCCGCATCATTACCACTTCGAAGCATTAAACCATATAACAAATCCCTTAAAGTTATTTTTTCTCCTTTTTCAATATAGATGGCACTTCCAAAGGCTTTATAGATAATATCCGATATGGTTATCTCTTCATCTAAATTTCCTTTTTCAATGGCAATAATTGCCGTCATTATTTTCGTAGTACTGGCTATTAATTTTTTATCATCTATATTATATCCATATAATACTCTTCCGGTGTCTAAATCCATAGCAATAGCAGAGGCAGCACTAATGGCAAACACTTTCAAAGGAAATAATAAAAGTAATATGAATATAATCTTTTTCATTAATCCCACCTATAAGAAATTATATTCCTATTCCATAAAAAAATGTTGAAGTTTTCTTCTTCAACACTTTAGATTTATTTTTCTTTTTTAGAAGTTGTGGTTTTCTTTTTTGAAGTTTCTTCTTTATCTTCTAACTTTTCCGCTGCTTTCTTTAACACTTTAGCCGTATTTTTCTTAACTTCTTTGGCAGTCTTTTCTACCACCGGTGTCCCTTTTTCAATAGCTAAATCAACAAGTTCTTGCGCTTTAATTTTAACTTCTTGAGATTTATCTACTATCATTTGTTTTGCTGTTTCTTTATCTAAATCTTTAATCGTATTTTCTAATTCTTTAGTTTTAACTATAATGGCATTTTTAACTTCTTCAACATCAATACCTTTAGCTTTTTCTAAAAGATTATTAATTGATTTAGATAATTCTTCTCTTGTTTCCTTTCCACTTTTAGGGGCTAGCAAAAATCCTAGTCCTAATCCAACACCTGCTCCTAATAAAAATTTTCCCTTCTTACTCATCTTCTTCACTCTCCATTTCTCTATCTTTATTTTTCATAAACAGTCTCATCATTAAATTTTCGATGGAATTAATTACGACAGAAATTATATCACTCATCTTATGAGAAATAGTTCCTAAAGTATCAAATACTGGTGATACTTTGTTAATTTTATCACTTACCACATCTACCGTTTTTTCTACTTTATCTATTGTAATTATAATTTTTATTCCTAAAACTATTCCTACTATTATTAATATTATGAGTAAAATATAAATCACTATTGGTAAAAAACTACCTAAAAATTCCATTTAAATTACCCCTCCTCTCTTTCATCATACATTGAATCTATTAATTCAAATAGTTCATTATCTTTTGTTGTATCCATTGTATCTTCTAAACTTTTATCATTTACCTTTTCTTCTTCAATCTTTTCTAATTCCTCTTCGATAACATCTAAATTATTCGTCTTCGGAATTTCTAAAGTATCTTCTAAAGGTATTTCATCACTAGCACTTTCTAATAAATCATTAATGGTTTTATATTCTTTTTCACTCTTATCTTCCTCTACTGTTATATTATCCTTTTCATCAAAAAAGGTTACAACTGGTTCGGAAATTATATCACTAATCTTTGGTACTTCTTCTAATTTTTCTTCTTCTTTGACTTCTGCAGTAGGTTCAAAAGCCTTTTTTCTTACTTCTTCAAAACTGATTTTATTCTTACCATTTTTAAATGTAATATCTTCCGCTTTATAATCTTGATTTAAAATACCATAAACGGGACTTATAATTGGGGAAGGTTTAAACTTCTTCTTTTCCGTTACTTCTTTTTCAACTCTTTCATAACGACTTCTTTCATTTTTAGTTTCCACAATTCTTTTTCGTTCATACTCTAATACATTGGTGCTTTTGGGTTTTTCTACATTACTTTGAAATTCTTCTTCATCAAAGGAAGGAAATTCAAAAGAGTTTTCTTTTCGGAATAATTCTCTTTCACTTTCTACTCTTTCTTTCTTAACCTCAGGTGTCTTTATTTCATTTTCTTTTATTGTACTCGTTTCACTAAAATGAAAACTTTCTGGTTGTTTTACTTCTTCTTCCACCTTTGGTGTTCTTACCATAACTTCTTCTTTTTTCTCTTCCCTTATTTTAATCGGTTCTGTATATTCCTCTTCTTCAAATAAAACATCTTTTAATTTTTTAAATAAACTCATTTAGGTCACCTTCCTACATAATCTGTATCTTTATCTTCTTCGGTATCTTCATAAGGATAATAATTACCATCTTCGTAATCTAAGATATTGGAATTATCTTCCGCATCTTCAAACATATCAAATACTTCTTCCGTATAATTTAATCTATCTTCTTTAAGAAGACTTTCAATTATGGTATCGTTATAATTTACACTTTTTAATATATTTACGGAATTAATTAAGGCTTCATTAATTAATTCTTCATCTACCATCACTTCTATTTTAGCATAATTATACATAATTTCAATCAGATATTTGTTATTTTCCCATAAATTAATCTCCACATAACCTTTTTTATCTTGATAATTTATTGTTGTACTATAGATGGTATTATCTTTCTTGGTATAATTTAAATCCTTTTTATTATAATAACTTATCAAATCAATATATAAGTAATAAGTTGCATTTTCACTAGCGATAACGGCTGAGTTCGACCATAACTCCTCAACTCTAAGACCTTTTGGTGTATAGAATTTATAACCTTTATTAAAGGTATTATAATTTTTATTTTCCACACTTAAGGTATTAATTATATCGTCATAAGATAACTTTTTAACATTAGTACAGCCACTTAAAAATATAATAGCTATTAAACAAATTAATATTTTCATGCCTTTCATAATTATATCTCCATACCCATTATATCACGTTT
This sequence comes from uncultured Bacilli bacterium, assembly GCA_947628485.1. GTDB lineage: Bacteria > Bacillota_I > Bacilli_A > RF39 > UBA660 > SIG200. The sequence continues at coordinate 13,554 of CANRAA010000019.1, forward strand.
ACTTGATTGCTTCAAAATATTTTATCTTAATTCCTTGATTTTGAAACTTTTCTTCATACTCGGTTAAGACGTTATCTATATTTTCATCTTTTAAATCATAACTAATTTTTTTAAATTCATAACCATGTTCTTTTAAAGAGTCTAGGCTATAAGAAAATAAATCATCATTATCCGTTTTCATATAAATTCTCGCCTTCCCTTTAAATAATTTATCATATAACTTTAAAAATTCGGGAGAAGTAAGCCTTCTTTTAGCATGTTTCTTCTTTGGCCAAGGATCTGAAAAATTAAGATAAATAACCTCCACTTTACATTTAAGTAATTCCTCTAAATTTTTAATATCACTAATAATTATTTTTAAGTTAGGTAACTCTTCTTCCAATTCCATTATTTTCTTTATGGCAATACTAGCTACTGAAGAATATTTTTCAATCCCAATAAAATTAATATGAGGATATTTCTTGGCCATATTAAGAATAAAGTTACCTTTCCCCATGCCAATTTCAATATGAATAGGATACTCCTTCTCAAAATTTATCGCATTTTTAATTAAAAAAGGACAACTTTCAATAACTTCATTCATATATTTAGGATTACGCATGCGCATTTTATCACTTCCCAATCTAAAACATATAATGTTGTAGGAGGTATTTTATGCGAAAAACAAGAAACTCTTTCTTTGGCGAAAGTAACTTTCAATCCTACAACCCCAACGTTAATGGAACTCCCGCCCCTGGACCATATCAAATGGCTAGCAATTACTTTTATCAAGGGCCAAATCCCATGCCTAATAATTATACCACAGATAATATGAATAACGATATAGAAAGTAGACTCGCTAAAATCGAAAGACAATTAAATAGAATGGATTATCGGCTAAGTAAGCTCGAAAATAATGGTAATGTTATAACAGCAGATGATATTGAAACTAATACCACAAATATGTATATGCTCTAACTCGGTATGCCGAGTTTTTTATTTGGTTTCTATTTTTTTGCTATCTTCAAGATATTTATAATTTAAGTTATTAGTCTTGGTAACAACATTTCTTCCTAATTCTTTTTCTAAATTTTCTTTAGTAATTTTAGCAATATTTCCGCCTCTTTTAGCTATTTCTTTGTTTTGTTCAAGTCCCAAAGGCTTATGTTCTTTAGCCAGTTCTCTTGTCGCAATTTCTCCTAAATCAGTAAGAGCAACTTCAATATCACTCATGTTATCTCTTAAAGACTCTTTGTGAAGTCCTTTATATTCCTTATACTCACTTGCTTTCATTCCCGACCATTCCTTATATATTTCATTTGTAAGTATTCCATATTCATAATCTTTAGAAATACCACCTTCTTTCCATATATCAGTAAGTTTATTTCTATTTAGTATCCCTTTTAACCTAGCTTCGATCCAAGCTTCAGAATATCCTCTTTTACGATAATAGTTAATTGCCCTTTTAATAGCAAGTTCTGGATCAAATACTTCATCTATTCTTTCACTTCCTAAACTTGCCAGCCATAATTTAAATGGTTCCGCCCTTTTGGATGGAATAGACTCTATAAGTCTAAATATTCCCTTAGTATCAAGTGTATCTGTTAAATAATTTTTACCATCTTTTGTAGATTTCATTTTCAGTTGCACGATTTTTTCGTGCAACTCACTTCCTTCTTGTATCAACTTTCTTTTTAAATCACTCCAATAATTCCTTGGAATATTAGCATCAGTTAAAGCACTTATAACATCCACTACACTATAATAGTAGTCTTCTTTTTCACTATTCCAGACACTTCTTATTTCTTTACCTTCAAATAAATTTGTTATTGTTTCTAGTTTTTCTTTATTCATTTCCATCACCATCCATATGATATGATTATATCATGCGAACATATGAATGTCAAACAATTTTGATACTGTTCGCTAAAAAATTTAGGCAATTAAAAAACCACCGAAGTGGTTATACTTAAATTAATTTGCACTTAATGGTTGTTGGTCAGGACAAGATCCGACATTTGTTACACATTGAACGCAAGTATTATAATCATCAACATCTGATATTAAATGTAAAGCATTAAATATTGCACTTACAATTGTTGGAACAAAGAATACAACAACTGCGGCAACAAATCTTTTAATTAGTGTTGATACTGATTTATTAATAGCCTTTTCATCACTTGATACAACAGCTTTTCCTAAATCAACCATACCTAAAATTATTAAAATCAATGGAATTACTATTTTAATTACTACTACAACATATCCTAAAATACGCCATAAATCAGCAGTTTGTCCACAAAATCCTCCTAATAACATAAAAAACCTTCTTTCTCTTTTTTCTTCTTATCTAAATTTTATCTAAATAATCTAAATATGTCAAGAAAATAACTCTATTTTTACTAATATTTACCACATTTTATCATTATCTACTTCCAGTCTTGAAAAACCTAAAGCAATTAAAAATTCTTTAACTTTTTTATTATTATCAACCTTTTCATCTAAACAAGGGATATTAAAGAATACTTTACTACCACTTTCATATTCAAAGTCTTTAACATCATTACTATTTAAAACACTCTTATTTAAAACTATTTTTTTGTTTTTTAGTCTATCAAAAACTTTTCGATCATTTCTTATTAATTTATTCAATTTAATAATTCCAGGCTCAATTAAGTAAATAATCTCAGTACACATAGTTTCCGGTCCATCATTTAAATCTACTAAAACAACTTCGGCTTCACTAAAGTTGGCCAACTTAAAAGTAGCATTCATAAAATCAGCACTTTCTAAGGTCTTATCATTAAAATATTCAAAATCGGTACTATTTACTTCTAAAGCCTTAACTTTATAAGCTTCTTCTAAATGTTTTTTTAGCATATAAATTAAAGTTGTGGCTCCGGCATGTTCCGTAACGTTCTTAAAGCCTATTACTCTTTGTTCAATCTTTACTTGATTATTTTCTTCTTGCTTTTTACCCTTCATCCCCATCATCGGAGCTCCAGGATTTAAATTTTGATAACCAGCTACATCTTTATAAGAGTTTGGATTATCAATTAGAAAAGGGATTGCATCAATACTTCTTGTAAAATTGTAAATACCAAATGATACTAATTGCGACAAATAATTACCAGAATTAACTTTTGGTGAATCATCAAGTAGTAAAATAACTTTTTCCATATCAAAATTTAAAGATAATTCCCGCATAACATTTACATTTTCATAATTTTTCACCGCGGTTATATCAATAATCATTTTATTAAAGAAAAAATTACTAAATTGATTAGCTAAATCTTGGACCGTAAACTCCCCACTTATTGACTTAATAACATCAATATTTAAGGTACCTAGTAAAGTCTGATATTTATTTGATACAATTACATTCATTTTTAACTCCTCCTTAATTTTCTCTTAATCCTTTAGTTTCCCCAGTTACTTGAAAAGTCATTAAATCACCAAATATTGGTAAACCAAATTTAAAGAAAACTTTAATTGTTACAAAATTTTTACCACCTTTTGAGGTCGTCTTCATACAATAAAAATATTTATCTTTATTATTGCCGTTTTTAGTTTCACTACTATCTAGTGAGGGAACCCCAACCTCTTCGTTGTCACACACACCAGTTGTATTATAACCATTATGACTTAAAAAGTTATTGATTATATTTATTGACTGATCATTTACCCCTTCATATTTTTCTAATATAAACATGGCTTCATTCTTTATTTTATAAGCTTTATTATAGGTAATGGCTACCGTTATAAAGGCCGCAAAAATAAGGGTAAATAGAATAACAGCTTTAAAAATTGTTTCTGAACCTATCGCTTCTCTCATAAACACCTACCAAAATAATACTCGTGTTGAACCACTAACTTTAAAGTTAAAAATACTACGCATTATAGGAATATCTAATTGATAAAATAAAACTACATCATAATAAACCATATTAGGTAATTCTTCTTTTGATGGTGTACATTTTGAACCCTTACATTTTTCTTTTAAGTCAGATTCAAACACATCTGAAACTTTATTTAAACCAATACAATATGCGGAATTTTGGCCATTACTATCTAAAACCCCATTACGATTATATCCTTGATATCCATCAGGACAATTGCCCGTAATTCGGTATCCTACTTTGTTTAATTGTTCTGCAATGAGTTTATTTGTTTCTTCACTTAACGCCAAAGAAGAAGGACTTTCATTAGTTCCTTCAGTTTCTATAATTGTTATAATTTCATCTTTAACTCCATAGGCTTTGGCTCTATTAATTGTTAAACACATAATACCTGTAAAAAGTAAAATAAAGACTATAACAATTTCGAATATCGGAATTCCACCCATTGCTTCCCGCACTATCTCACTTCCTTAGCCTTTCCAAACACATTCAAAGGTCTTATCAGGGTCATTTGGATCATCACCTTTTAAATGGCATTTTACCATTTCACAATTTCTTTTTCCATTATCATCTTCCGGACATTGATCACAAATTGCCCGACTACAATCAGCATTCATACTATAATTTCTTTTAATAAGTGGCCACAGTGTATAGTAAAAAAAGGCCATAAAGACCCCAACGGCAATTACTACCACAACTGTAGCATTAAGCATACCAGTTGATTCTTTCATAAACTATTAACCGCCGTTGCCGCCGTTACCGCCGCCGCCTCTATTACTAGATGCTTGTGAACATTCTTTAGTATTTGTAGCACCACTATCACTATCAGTAAAAGTACATGAACCACCTTCACAATGTATTTCTCCATCATCGGTAGTCATATCATATTTTTCTCCATTAGAGGCACTGCATGCACTCGTTAATGTCATACCTGTTTTAATAGTAGGCCAAATAATTAAATAAAAGAAAGCCATCAATGCCGCTATTGCTACAACAGTAACAACTGTCATATTTAATTCACCAGTCGCTTCTTTCAAATTTATCTCCTCCTTTATTATCTAATTTTATTATACCTAAATATTAAAAAAATAGCAATTATATTTTTAAATTTAAAAAAAATTTGCTATTTCTTAACAAGTTATTGTCAAATAATAGAAAGAATAGAACAAAAGTAAAACTCAATAAATTAAAATTTATTTCGTTTCACCTTGATAAGCCTCACGGCTTATCTTTCCTGCTTCATTGGATTTCACTCCTCCACAGGCCATATCTCCGACAGTCGCTGCCGTACTTGTTTTTTATTAATTTATATATTTTTATTATTTTTTATTTTTAATTTTGATATTTCTCTTTATAGTAACTTATTATCCCTTCATACATTATGTTTATACTTGCATTTAAATCTCTTTCTATCTCTATTCCACATTTAGAACATTTATATTCCCTTATTTTGATATCTTTCATTTTATTATTCTTATGTCCACAGCAACTACATATTTGGCTACTGGCATAATATCTATTTACTTGAATTAATTTCTTATTTAACCAAAGACATTTATATTTAAGTCTTCTTATTATGTCACTCATTGTGGAATTAAGAATATTTTTTCTTAGAGATTTATTGGCTTCTTTTATCATATTAGGTATGTCTAAATCTTCGGTTACTATTATATCATTATCTTTGATTATTTTACTTACTATCTCTTCATTTGTTTTTCTTCTGGCATTTTGTAACTTTCTGTATGCCTCTTGAAGTTTTATTTTATATTTATAATAATTTTTACTTCCTTTTATTTTTCTAGATAATCCTTTTTGTAA
>CANRAA010000020.1 GCA_947628485.1 uncultured Bacilli bacterium
AGTAAATATTTCTTCTAATCTTTCACTAGTTATATATTCTTTAAATACTTCTTTAGGATTTATTTCAATAGTATCTAGCGCACTTATAACATCGACTATTTTATCAAAATCAATTTCTCCTAAAAAGCCCTCTAAATCTAAATAATCATAAAGCATTTGTTTTAATTGCTTTTTAAATGTTTTCTTAACTCCTGGAGCCATATAGTAATCAAACATTGGAATACTTTGACCACCATGTTGATCATTTTGATTAGCTTGAATACAAATGGCCGCTAAAGCGGTATAACTCATTATATCATTTGGAGTTCTTAAAAAACCATGTCCGGTAGTAAAACCATTTTTAAATAATTTGTCTAAATCAATTTGGTTACAGGTTGTTGTACCCATTGCCCAGAAATCTAAATCATGAATATGAATGGCTCCTTCATCATGGGCTCTGGCATATTTCGCATCCATAAGATAAGCTTTCGCAAATTCTTTGGAAACCGTTGAACCAAAATGAAGCATTGTTCCCATGGGTCCATCGCCATCAACATTGGCATTTTCTCTTTTCAAGTTTTCTTCTTTACTGCTTTTTAGTCCTAAAGATTCAATTGCTTTAACAAATTTATGTTGTTGTTTAACAGCAAACACTTCTCTTGAGGCATTTCTTCTTTCTCTATATTCGGAGAAAGATTTATAAACTTCTTCATCTGTTTTTTTAAGTTCTTTTTCAATAATGTCTTGAATTTCTTCAATCCCAATTGTTTTTCTTTCTTCATATTCTTTTTCAATATATTTAAGAACTTTTTCTTTAACTTTATTAACTATTTTTTCATCATAGTCATCATATACACTATCGTAGCCTTTTTTTATAGCAAGGGCTATTTTAGCCTCATTGAAAGGCACTCTTTGGCCACTTCTCTTAACGACAATTAAATCGTTACCTACTACATCTTTAATCATTTTTTACCTCTCCCATTTACAATACCATTATACTCATAAAGAGTTTCTTTTAGCAATGTTTTTTTTGCAAAAAATTTTGTTTTTGTAAATCGAACAATTTCAAATTTTAAAAATTTTTTCATAAAAAAACATTTTTATTAAGGTTCTACCTAGCAATTATTTTTTTCCTCTTTTTAAAAATTTTTTTGTTCGTTTTACAAATTAATTTTTGTCAATATTAGTAAATGATATTTTGGCACTTTTTATTGCTATCTTTTATCTTAAAGATTATAATATATTTATATAATTTATTATGGGAGGTTCATATGTATAAAGATAAAACTATTCACTTTATTGGAATCGGGGGTATTTCCATGAGTGGCATTGCCGAGATTATCCAAAGTATGGGAGCCATTGTTACCGGTTCGGATATGCAAGAGTCCAAAGTTGTTAAGGCTTTAGAAGAAAAAGGCATCAAAATAACGATTGGCACCAACCCAGATAATATTGATGCCGCAGACATGGTTGTTTATACGGCGGCGATTAGTGAAGATAATGAAGAATTAAAAAGAGCAAAAGAACTTAATAAACCAACTTTTGAAAGAGCGGAATTTCTCGGCGAACTTACCAAAGAATATAAACACGTTTTATGTATTTCGGGAACGCATGGCAAAAGTACCACTACCGGAATGATTTCTTCAGTTTTTTTGGAATCTAAACTACCTACGACTATTCAAATCGGGGCCATTCTTCCCAAAATTAATGCAAACTACTATGTGGGAGGTCATGATTACTTTATTATGGAAGCCTGTGAATACAAAGATAGTTTCTTATCATTCTATCCTACGAGTGCCATTGTCTTAAATATTGATGATGACCATTTAGATTATTTTAAAAATTTAGATAATATTAAAGCCTCTTTTACAAAATACATTCATAAACTACCCAAAGATGGTAACTTAATTATTAATAAAGATGATGCAAATACCATGAGTCTAGAGTTACCAGATGCTAATATTTATACTTATGGTATTAACAGTGAGGCGGATTTAGTAGCCAAAAATATTACTTATGATGAATTAGGTCATCCTATATTTGATGTTTACTTTAAAAATAAATTATATTTATCTTTACATTTAAGTGTTTTAGGCAAACATAATATTTATAATGCTCTAGCATCAGTATTAATGTGTTTAGTTCATAACATAAATAAAGAAACGATTATCAAAGGTATTAATGAATATCATGGTGTAGAAAGAAGATTTGAATATATTGGTAAATATAAAGATAATATTTTAGTTTATGACGATTATGCCCATCATCCAACCGAAATAACTTCTACTTATAATGCGGCCAAAAGTATTAAATGTCATCAAAATTGGGCCATATTTCAATCTCATACTTATTCTCGGACTAAAGAACATTTAGAAGAATTTGCCGATATTTTGAAAAAATTTGATAATGTTATCATAGCTCCAATATATCCAGCTAGAGAAACTAATATTTATAATGTTAAAGAAGAAGATTTAGTTGAACTTATTAAAAAAGATAACCCTAATGTTTGTTATATTCCCACATTTGAGGAAATAGTCAAATATTTAAAAGACAATGTTCAAGATAATGATTTAGTCTTAACTATTGGAGCAGGTCCTGTTAATGAAGTTGGTCTTTCTCTTTTAGGCAAAAAATAAAAGTTGCAAACTCGCAACTTTATTTTTTTACCTACTTTTTGTTTCGTTTTCTTCAATGTATTCTTCTCTTACAAAAGAATTAGTTTCATAATCATACTTTTGAATATATTTAGTAACTTTACCATCTTCATAAATATTAATAACAGCAGGTGTTCGATAAACTTCTTTAATTCTCCCATCTTCACCTATTAAATTTTTAGCGCCAATAATTTTGCCATCTTCATTTTGCAAAGTGTAGCCTGAAGGCACTGTCACTTTCTTTTCTTCGTTGTCTAGTTTTTCTTTGGCATTTTGAATTAATTTACAAGATACTATAGCAAGTCCTAAAATACCCGCAACTCCGACAAATGTTAACCCTTTTTTAACTGTTTCATTCATTTATTTTATATCCCCCTTACACGTACTTTAATTATATCATAAATGTCAAAAAATGTCAAGTGAAGGCTATCTAACTGGCTCTTTGAGATACTTTTCTATAAGTTTATTATCTGCTATACTATATAGATAAATATAAACATCTTTTTTAAATAAATATTTAAGATAATTATAATAAACTTTTAATTGCTCTAAGTAAGCCGGATCTTCAATATTAGTTAGTTTATAATCAACAATGACAATTTTATCAATGTAAACTAATAAAAGGTCTATTATACCATGATAGAAAGTATCATTATCTTGATATGTAAATTCATATTCTTTATATATTTTCGTAGCATCATTAATATTTAATTTATCTTTTAAATATGTAATATTATCATAATACTTATTATCTTTAGAAACATTTCTAAAGTCCGTTAATTCTAAAACTTTGTGTGCCTCTTCTCCTCTATTCATAGCATGCAACTCATCTAAAGTATTTAATCTAAGTTCTTCTTTTGAAGCCCTTACTCTTGTAACATTACTACTTAAAACATTAATACTCTTATAAATAATTACTTCTTTACTCACAAGTTTTTCTAATTCTTTCTTATTATCTAATAAATAATTTTTGGATATTTTTAAATCATCAATCTCTAAATTATGGGTATATTCTTTTAAGTTTAGAGATATTGAATTTAAAATGCTTAAGAAAGAATTATATTTACTACTTATTTCATAAGGAACGACCCCACTTACGTAATTTTCCTTTCCTTCAGGAGCAATAATAATCATTTTTTCTTTAGCTCTAGTTAAAGCCACATATAAAAGTCTTATTCGCTCCGAAATATTTTGAATTAAATATTTATTTTTAAATAAGGAATAAAGAATAGTATTATCTAATCCTTCTTTAAAGAAAGGGACAATTAAACCATATTCTTTATCAAAAATAAACCGACTTTTAATATCTTCAATATTAAATAATTTATAATAACCACTAAAGTAACAAATGCTAAATTCTAAACCTTTGGATTTATGAATATTCATAATCTTTACTGCATTATCGGTATTATAGCGACTTTTAAATTTAGTATTACTTTTACCATTAATTAATTCTTTTAAAGCACTTACAAATTCTTTTTTATTATAACCCATATCACTTAGATTTTTCGCCATATTAAGAATATTATCTATTCTTCTTAAGTGTTCTTTAATATCTCCAAGAGATATTAATTTTTCATTTACTTGAAACTTATCTATTACTTCTTTTACGAAATCATAAATTGTTAAATTATCTAAATTTAAGGAAATATTTAAAGCTATTTGATAAAGGGTAGTCTCTTGATAGTTTTCATTATTTAATATTTCAAACAAATCACTATCAGAATAACAAAATAAAAAACTACGACCAATACTCACAAAAGAATATTTAAACTCAAAATCAAAATCATTATCTTTAATTTTCAAAATTAAATTAAGAATATTATAGATAATATTTAAATCAATATCTTTAGTTAAAACTTTATCTTCCCATATTTCTAAAGGAATATTTAAGTATTCAAATATTTTTTTATAAAGGGTAAAATCATTACCTCGATCCATAATAATACAAAAATCTTTATAAGTAACATTCCTTAATTTATTAGTTTCTTTATCTAAGACTTGATAATTATTATTTATCTTTTTTAAAATATCTCTTGCTATATAAAAGGCCTCAATTTCATTGTTGTTATATTCTTCACTCTTTGGGTAACTAATAATTTCTAAATCGTTATCTTCTTTCTTTTCTTCTTCATACAAAGAGTTACCAAAATTCATTTGATGTTCTTTAAGGTAATTAGCCCCACCAATAGTGTCAGTCATCACTAAATTAAAAATATCGTTAATTCCATTTATCACTTCTTTTCGAGACCGAAAGTTTTTTAATAAATCAATTCTAATTCCTTTTTCTTCATCTTTATAAGTCTCATATTTTTCTTTAAATATTTCGGGGTTTGCATTCCGAAAACCATAAATCGATTGTTTAATATCCCCAACCATATAGACATTGTTATTCTCTATTAAGCGAATAAATTCTTCTTGTAAATCATTAGTATCTTGATACTCATCTACACATATTTCTTGAAAACTATTTTTAACTTCTTCTAAAATAGAGGGATTATCTTTAAGAAGGTTAATAGCCATTTTAGCAATATCAATAAATTCATATAAATCGGCATCCCTTTTATATTTATCTAATTTTAATTTAAATTCTTTCATAATTTTAATAATAACTTTTAAAGTTTCTTTAGTACTTTCTAAAGTTTCTTTAATTTCTTCTGCATTTTGAAATCTTAATTCATTCTTTAGATTTTTAAGAACATTATCAATATTATCTTTATATTCTTTAATTTCTTCACTACCTCGTGGTCTTTTAGGAATATCTACATTAATATTTTCTTTTATTTCATCATAAGTTTTACTTTTTAAAAGTTTTGCAAAAGACTTTTCTAAGGCTTCATAATAATCTTTATAATCACTATTTTCAATATAAGACAAATTAGTTTCAATTTTTTCTAAATATTTTTTTAAAATATCAGTATATTCTTTTAAATATTTTTCTTCTTCCGCACTCTTAAAATAGGTATTAAAGTAATTATCTAAAAAGCCATCTAAATCACTTACTAAAGATAATTTTTCATAGATATTTAAAAGGTCTTTTTTAATTTCATTATCATTTTTTATAGTAAAGATATCTAAAAACTTTAAAAATTCTGCATCTTCCTTCTCATATAAATCATTAAAGACTTCTTCCATAAAACGGGTCTTTATTACCTTAATAATACTATCATCAATTATTTGTAAGTCTTTCGAAACATTTAAAACATCATTATACTTTTTTACTAAAGATAATGTATAAGAGTCAAAGGTAGTAATATAAGCACTTTCTAAATAATCCAAGTTTTCTTTTAGTTCGGGATATTTACTAATATTTTTCCGGATTCTTTCTTTCATTTCGGAAGCGGCGGCATTTGTAAAAGTTAAAATTAAAAGTTCATTTATTTTTATTCCCTTTTTTAATTTTTCAATTACTCTTTCGGTTAAAACGGCTGTTTTACCAGAACCGGCCCCGGCGGAGACAATTATGTTTTTCCCAGACTCATAAATGGCCCTTTCTTGTTCTTTAGTCCAAGACATACTACTCACCTCCTAAAAAAGTTAAATCTTTTTGGTCCTCTAAAGTAAGGTAGTCAGATTCTTCCTTATAACAAATATCTTTAAAAGGACAATATAGACAACCCACATTTTTATCATAACCTATTCTTTTGGGATTAATTTGAAAATCTCCCTTTAAAATACTTTCGATACTTTTATCAATAATACTTTCGGTTACCTCAATTAATTTGGTAATTTCCCTATTATTTAAAACTTTACTGGTGGAATAAAAATCCCCATCACTTTTTACTCTTAAACCTTTAATAATTTTACTATTTTGAAGAGTACTATCTAAATATTTTAAAATACTTAAATCTTTATTTGAGTAACCTTTTAACTTTAGACTATCTTTTCGCATTTCTAGATAATCATCACTTCTTTTTAAATTCTTATCTAAAATATTTTGTAAGTAAAAGCCCGCATATAAAGGATTTTTAAATAAATGCGATTTACTTACTAAATATAGATATATAGGAAGTTGCAAAGATAAGCCATAAGGAACATAATTTAAATTGATATCAACTAATCCCGTTTTATAGTCCATAATAGAGACAATCGTCGCATCACTCATCTCTTTATATAAAATTTTATCGACAAAACCGACAAACTTAACCGGAATATCTCTATCTTTTTTAATACTTATATACTTTTCATGATATTCTTTATCTAAACTAATATATTGTCTTTCTTCCTTTAAATAGTCTATTACAAATTTTAAATCAGCCATTAATTTATTTACATAAAACTTCTCTTTGGGAGTCAAAACTTTTTCTTTTAAATGCAAATAATTATTTACTTCTTCTTTTATATCTTTATCATTATTTAAACACTTTTCTAAAACATCATGAAATAAAGAACCAATGAAGGTATCAAAAGTTTCCTCAAAAGGATCTAATTTTAAAATATTATCTAAATAATACCGAAAGGCACATTTATTATAATTATTTAAAGAAGAATATGATAAAGTTAAACCCTCCCCAAAATATTTTTTTAAACTTTTGTTATTAATTCCTTTAAAAGTATGGTCATAAGTTTTATAAGTGGGATTTTCTAAATTATTTTGGTATACTTTTAAATCTTCACTCACAAGACCATATTTTAAATAATTATCTAACTCATAAGTATATTTAACTAAATCATAGGATTTAGAATAGTGAATACTTGGTAGTTTATAATCTTTTATAACTTTTAAATCTAATAAATTCACTAAACTAGAGGGATAAAAAATTTCTTTATCATCTTCTAATTTATAAGTAATTATTAAATTATTAATACTTTCTAATTTTTGAATAACCTTATTTTTTAAATTTTTATTATACTCATATGTTTTAGATAAACTAACTTCCTTCTTTAAATTATCGGTGATATAATCTTCATCTTTTTTATAAGATGGTATACTAGAGGAAGTAAAATTCATTAAAATAATATAGTCATCCGAACTTACATAATCCTCTATATTTATAAGTTTAATAGCCTTATTTAATTTATTTAAATTTAAATGAGTATTTTTAAAATCTTCTTTAATTAAAGGAATAATATCTTCTTTATTTTGAATTATGACATAGTTGTTGACAATATTAATTATTTTTCTCACTATTTCTTCATTTTCGTCTTTAATTAGATTAAGGGCTTCCTCTAGAGAATTAGTATTTAAATAATTTAAAAACTTTTGGGTTATATCAAGCCCTAGTAAACTAACAACAGAAGGAATATTAACAGGAATATGATAATACTTAAATATTCTTTCTAATTCGATATAATAAGATTTATCTACATTCATTAATTTAATATGATTTACATCTATTCCTTTATCAATTAAAGAGGCAATATATTCAGCAACATAATTAATCTCTTCTTCTATGTTTTTAAATTCATAAACTCTTTCTAATTTGGTTAATGGTTCTATCTTTTCATAAGTAACATTATATTTGTTAAATATTTCTTCTTCCCATTTCTCTATTGTTAAATAACCTTTAACTAAAATATTCTTATTTTCTAAATAATTTTTAAAATAAGGATTTACTTTAAGTAAATTATGACTCATTAAATCTTTTTTTAAATTACTTAAAAATTGTAATTTAGGACTCGAATAGTCTTTATCTAAAATAAAGTATAAATTATTTAAGTACATTTTAGCAATACTAACCTTTACTTTATATTTGTTGACGACATAACTAATAGTTTGAGTAGTTGTCTTAAAAAAATATTCTTGGAAAAATTCCCTTTTAGACATTATTTTAGCATTTAAAAGAAGATGGTTACTAGAGGCATAATCTAAGATAGCCATTTTATAACTATTTTCACAAATTATTAAGTCATAGTCCTGAATATTCATTCTATTCTCCTTTATAATTTTCAATCAATTTAAGTAATTCATTCATACTCTCACATTTACAAATTTCTAATTTTAAATTTTTAGTATTGGGTAAACCTTTTAAATAATACATTAAAATCGTTCTTAGATTTAAAATACCTAATTTTTCGCCTTTTTCCTTGACTATTTCTTGGATGTTTTCTCGCATCATGGCTTTTTTCTCATTTATACTTACCTTTTTTACCTCTTTATGATTATCAATATAATCAATACAATCTTTAAAAATCCACGGATTACCTAGGGCTCCTCTTCCAATCATGACTGCCGTACATCCACAATAATCTAACATATTTTTAGCCTCATAACAACTAGTAATATCGCCATTACCAATAACTGGAATATTTACGGAATCAACGACTTCTTTAATCACATCTAAATGGGCATGACCCGTATAACCTTCACTTCTCGTTCTCCCATGAACAAAGATGGCACTAGCTCCTGCTTCTTCACATATCTTGGCTATTTCCACAGCATTAATATGTTCATTATCCCAACCAATCCGAATTTTGACCGTAACAGGAACTGAAACCGCCCTAACTACGGAAGAGACAATCTCCCTTACTTTTTCGGGATTTTTTAAAAGAGCACTTCCAGTCTCATTTTTAATCGCTACTTTAGGAACGGGACACCCAATATTGATATCGATTATATCGGGATGCATATAATCTTCCACTATTTTGGCCGCCTTCGCCATCGTATCCGGATCACTTCCAAATATTTGCTGTGAAATAGGCCTTTCTTTTTCATCCATTTTTAAAAGTTCATAAGTTTTTTTCGATTCGTAAACTAAAGCCTTATCAGAAACCATTTCTCCCACGACAAGACCAGCCCCCATCTTTTTACAAATCATGCGGTAAGAGGTACTGGTAATTCCCGCCATGGGCGCTAAAACATATCTATTTGCAATTTCGACATTCCCAATTTTCCATTTCATAAAACCACCCTTATTTTACAATCATTGTTACTTCGTCATTATCATTTAATAGAAAAGCGTTGGCATCATCAGTATCTAAATGAAGTTCATAATACCCATTATCACTTACTTTAACCATGGCTTCAATTATTCCCCTTTTCTCACCTTCAATTTGAATACTAACCATATCGCCATCTTTAACCCCATATTTACCGGCATCTTTGGTATTAATATGAACATGACGATTAGCAATAATTAAACCCTTAACTGTTACTTTACCTTTGGGGGTTTCCAAAGTAATATCTAAACTATCAGCTAAATCGCCACTTCTTCTTACGGGAGGTTTTAAACCTAAATTCCTGGCATCAAGTTTGGATACTTCAATTTGATTGTAAGGACGGAAGGGCCCTAAAACACGCACATTTTCTATTTTTTTATCACCACTCGAAATAGTTAGCGTTTTAGTTGAGGCAAACTCTCCTTCTTGATTTAAATAATTTCGTACTTCCAACTCATCATCAAACAATTTAGCATATACTTCTTTGGTTAAATGAACATGTCTATTACTAACTCTTGCCTTAATTTTGTATTCCATCTTAATCACCTATATATAATTATACCTTATTTAAAAGAATAATTATAGTTATTTTAGTACATAATATTAATGGTGATGATAAATGAAAAAACCAGGATGTAGTAAATGTCAAGAAGCCCAAATGCAAGGAAGATGTTATATTGATGAAGAAACAGGACTTTTATGTGTTACATTAGAAAAGAAGATTGACCTTCCTAAAGACAAAAAAGTTTTAGTACCGCAAATTTGTACCGAATGTGGCACAACCGAATGGATTACTATTGATACAACTGAATAAATTATTACTTTTTTAAATTTACCCTTTACTTTGTGTATCAATTATAGTATAATTAAATTGTCAAAGGAATATAATATAAATATAGAATTTATATTTATTCTATCCGAGCCAGTTAAGTGGCTCGCCCCGCGTAGGCGCTAGGCGCCGCTTATAAAAGCAACCAAGAAGGTTGTTTTTATAATGCTATAATTTTCTCTTTCCTAAATCTCCAAATTCGTCAATATGAATTTCTAATAAATTTGCTACTTTTAATGCTTTCACATTGAGTATTCCTTTCTAGTATTTTTTTAAGCATTCACTTTACCCCTTCATTAATATAATTAAACTTTTTTTACAAATTTCCTTTTTTTATAACTAAATTTATTCAAAAAACTTTTTGCAATAGTAAAATTTGACGTTCTAATGTCATTTTTGCGTAAATAAGCAAGTAAATAGCCAATGTTAAATCATTGTAAATAAAAATAACGAGGTAATAGATAAATTTCGTAAAATTTATCATCCTCGTTTTAAGTTTAGACTAAAAGTCTTAGATAATCTTTGTCTTCTATCTTCCCTAGTATATAACCTTAATCATATAATCATTCAAGTTATAGAAGGCTTGGGCGAACCGCAGGCGTAGTCCAGTTCACATTGTTATTGTTCAAGTTGCCGCCTGTATTCACATTCCACGCATTGTAACCGTTGTTGTAGCCATACCTAACACTATATCAAGATTACCTATCTATATTATACACCAAAAGAGGACTTGTGACTCCCCTTTTATTTTTTTTAAAATTGTAATATAATTTTATTTGGAAACATAGACTAAATTTGTCCGATTTTCAAATATTATTTCAAGACCTGAGAAATAATTAAAAAAAAATTAAAAAAAATTCGATAGTATTTGTCTTGTTCTATGTTTCCGCTTATTTAAAAAACGAGTACAAAGAATAATCCTTTGTACTTTTTAAATTAATTTAATATTAGTTATTTCTTCATTATTTATATCTATTTCATAAATATTATATAAATCATCATTATCATCATAAATAATATTATCATTATATATTAAAACTAAATTGTCATCTAAATTATAATCGATTTTAGTATATTTTAGTAAAAAGGCTAAAATAGCTCTTTTATGGGTAAATATAGCCGTTTCTTTCCCTTTAGAGGCTAACATCTTAATAACTTCATCCATTCTTTTAGATACTTCAATTAAAGATTCTCCACCTTCAAGTTTATAAGTAAATTCTCTTTCTTGAATACCCTTAAGCATTGGCATACTTTTAGTGCCTAAAGTACCTACTTTGACATCATTTAATTTACTATCTAAATATACTTCTAAATCTAACTTTTGACTTAAATATTTAGAAGTTGATATAGCACTACTAAAAGTTGAAGAATAAATACTTTCGATATTATCAAAACATTTTTCTTCCGCAATCTTTTGAGCAACCTTCTCTCCTTCGATACTTAAAGGTCTTAAAGCCCTAATAGGATCTAAAGGTGTATCATAATTATAATTTAAATTATTAAATAAAGCATTATTACTAATTAGGTACAGTTTCATCTTCATCACTCTTAAAATCTATTTCTAATTCTTTATCATTTTTTAATTTATCAATCTCAGCATTCTTAATACTTTCAAATCTTTTCGTTATCTTTTCTGTGGTCGTATGTAATTCATCTAAACTTTGATTAACACTTTTAACACTTCGAGATAGTTTGTCCCATCTTTCTTTATAACGACCAAATTCTACACCAAGTTTTTCTAATTCTTCATGAATAACTTTGGCGTATTTATCTCTTTCCATATTCTTTAAAATCATACTAATAATCGATAAGGTACTAATTAAAGTGGTTGGGCCCGTAATCCACACTTTATTGTTGTAAGCATAATTAATTAGTTCAGGATGATATGCATTAATTTCGGCAAAAATAGCCTCAGCTGGTAAAAACATAATGGCCTCTTCCGTCGTTTCTCCTGGGATTATGTACTTATCTTTAATATCGTTAATATGTTTTTTAACATCACTTACAAAACTTTTCTCATAACTATCTCTTTCATCTTTACTTCTATTTTTATCAACCATTCTTTGATAGTTTTCTAAAGGAAATTTACTATCTATCGCAATAGTTCCTAAAGGAGATGGTGCATATAAAAGACAATCGGCAATACTACCATTACTCATTTTATGTTGAATACTATAAATACCTGTTTCTTTAGGTCCAAAAGCATTATTTAAAATATATTCTAGGTTTACTTCTCCAAATGTCCCTCTCGTTTTCTTATCCGTTAAAACACTTTGTAAAGACACTATTTCACTGTTTAAGCCATCAATTTTCTTTTGGGCTTCATCGATTTTATTTAATCTTTCTAAAACATTCATAAATGTCTTATTACTTTTCTCAAAATTATCATTTAATTCTTTATTAACTCGGTCATTAATAACATTTAATTTATATTCTATTTTATTATCTAAGACTTCAAAATCACTACGTAAATCTTTACTAAAATTAAGTTTAAAATCGCCAATTTCTTTAGTTAAAGCCGTTTCTAATTTTCCTAATCTTTCAATGGTATCTTTACTACCATTATTTTTTAATATTAGAATTATTAATAAAATAACCACTAAAGCAATTAAACCAATTATTATATAATCTAACATATCTTAGCCTCCACATTTTAATTATATCACAAAATAAAAAGATATGCCTATCTTCTTAAACTTAATGTTAACGGTTTACTTTCAACATTAGAAATATCAATATTTTGTTCAGTTTTAACCATTGTTAAATAATTTTTAAAATCTTTTAATTCTTGATAACTAGCTCTTTCTAAAAATAATTTAAAATTCAAATTTTCTTCTTGATATAATTTATAAGTACTATTTAATAATAAATCATTTTCTTCTTCTAATTCTTCTTTTAGATTATTCTTTCTTTTTTCTTCTAAAATACGGCCTTTTTCTAATACTTCATTTATTCTTATTTGATTATATCTTTGTAACATCACACAATAAGTATTTTTAATAAGACCATATAAACAAAATAAATAAAGTAAGATAGAAACATGACCTAGTTCTAATAATAACTCCAAACTAATAACTAATTTAACAAAGTAGAATGTTCCATTTACCAAAAGCATCTTTTTAAATTTTCTAATTTTTTCTAAAGTAACCGCATCTCCCAATGTATAATTAAAAGCATGTTTACTCGCTAAATTAATGGCTTCTTCCATACTTTTAGACTCAATATAACAAGGAATAAAAGCCACCAAAAAACCTATTTTTAAAATTAACTTTTTAAAAATTTTAATTCCTAAAAGTTCATAAATTTTAAGTTCTAACTTTTTCTTCTTTCTAGTCATATTTACCCCCAAAAGTTAGGGATATAATATCACAAATAAAAATATTTGTCTATTAAAAAAGGACTATTTTCTAATCCTTTTTAACTTTTAAAAAATCTTTGCCATCAACCATCCGACCGACAATAAATGAAGAAGTACTATCACCAACCACATTTAAAACAGTCGCCGGAGCATCAATAATTGTCGCAATAATCGTAAGAATTGGTAAAGCAGCCGTAGGAAGGCCTAAAAAACTTAAGATAAAAGCTTCCGATATAGTTCCCCCACCCACAGGGACTGCCGTAATTAAAAGGGTGGCTAGGATAGATACCAAGATAATCGTACCTAAACTTGGTTTAATATTAAATAAATAAACTAAGAACATAACTTTAAAAACACTACCGATAACGGAACCATCTTTATGAAAACTAGTTCCCATCGGAATTGTAGCCTCACAAATATCACTCGAGATACCCATCTTTTTGGTGCTCGTGACATTTACCGGAATGGATGCGGCCGAAGAACAAGTGGCTAAAGAAGTAATCGTCGGTGGTAAAATATTTAACCAATATCTTTTTAAACCAGATACTCCACTAACTAAAACAATGTAAAGAGAATAAACAATAAAATAAACAAATAAACAAGTTATGGTATAAACAATAAAGGTTTTTAAAAATCCCAAGGCAATTGTACTTCCATAAGTACCAATTAAAGAAGCAATATATGAGCCTAAACCAATCGGTGCATAATACATTATATAATTAATCATTTTAAGAACTGTTTCATTTAACCCTAAAATTACCTCTTTTACTCTTGCTCCTTTACTCGCACTTCTTAAAGCTAGACCAAAGATAATAGAAACTAAAAGCAAAGGTATAATACTATCTTTAGATAAAAGTAAATTAAAATCACTTACCGTAAGTAAACTAGCAGTTCTTTCGAGTAAAGATAAATCATTATCAACCAAACTATCCTCGTCTAATAATTCCATTATATCTGAATTATTCTTTTCTACTAAGGTAACGTTTTTAGTTACGACTATTCCTATTAAAGACGCTATTAAACTCATAATAATAAAAGTAATAACTATTCTACTCATTATTTTACCTAATCTTTTAGGACTATCCATTTTAATTATGGATGATGTTATTGTTAAGAATATTAATGGCACAATCAATACAAATAATAAGTTAATAAAAATGTCTCCAAATGGTTTTAGTACAGTAGCTTTACTTCCAAATATTAATCCAATAATAGCCCCAACTATTATAGATAATAAAAGAATTAAAGTACTTTTATAATTTTTAATAAATTTCATTTAACCCCTCCACTAAATTATATTAAACAAACAAAAAACATACTACCGAAATAGTATGTTTCATTTATACCAATTTGTTAATAATTGTTTTACAATTACCACAAGTTATGTGGAAAGGTTTGTGTAATGATTTAGGGTGTTTGCGAGTCCCTATAATCTATTTTAACAATTTATTAAACAAATTTAGTAACTTAATTAGTCTTCTCTTTTTCTTGTTGTGAATGCAACAGATGCTAGACTTACTAGCCCTAGACCAGCGTATACTAAGATATTATCATTAGTATCTGGGTTTTTAACATTATCTGTAGGTCCTTGGTTTCCAGGACCTTCTACTTCAGAACCAGTTTGTCCTTCTCCTGGAGTAGGTTCAACTGGAGCAGGTTCTCCAATTGTTTCGGTTTTACCCTTTTCAATAGCTTTAGTGTCTCCTGCAGTAGTAGTTACAACAATTTTACCATTTGAATTATTCTTAACAGAAGTTCCTGGAGCAATTGTTACATCTGATTCTGTACTTTCAATTTCTACATTTTTAACATCTGAAGATAATTCTATTTCAGCAGCACCATAAACAGTGGCAGTATCTCCAATTATAGCAGTACCATCACCATTAAATGCAATTTTATGTTGTTTTGCAGCGTCACAAGTAGTAACAGTATAACCAGCAGCTAAACCTTTTGTATCACATAAAGTTTTTGAAACTTTAGTATCAATAACACCGCTATCTTCAAAACTTACAGTATAATTTACTACTTGTCCTTTATTTGTATCATCCCAAAGGATTTTTTCTGCAGCAATTGAATCAGTTACAATTTTTCCTCCAACGGTAGCATTACCTTTAAAAGTTACATCTGCTCTTTCAGCTAATGTAGTTTCATCAGCTTCAGAACCACCTTTAAGGTTACCAGTTGCAGTAATAGTTGAACCTTCTTCAATTTCAGAGTTAGCCCAAATAGTTACACCAGCATAACCATTTCCTTTTGCTTCAACAGTAGTTTCACGAGTTAACTTTAATTTAGCATTTAATCCTCCTAAACCATTGTTATTAGCATATATTTTTGAGCTTTCAGCTTCAATATACATACAACCATTTGAACCATTTAAAGCGTTGTTATTTAAGTTCATTGTAGCTCTATCAAGTGTAATAGTTAATGCATTATCAACTGGGCTACCAAGACTAACTACAATACCTCTATCAGCATTATCGCTTACGCTAAATTCAGCTTTAGGTTCAACAGAAATTTTTGCACCAGCAGCATTAACAGTCATAGCATTAACTCCTGCTTTAGCTCCAGTAACAATTAATTTAGCACCATCTAAAACTTTAATATCTGAACTAGCATTTAATACTACATTTCCTCCTTTAATAGTTAATGTAACATTTTTATCTATTGTTAAATCAGCAATAGTAAGTGCTTTGCCATCAGTTACAATTGTAGTATTTTCTGAAATAGTTGTACGAGCAGTAATTGTACCTGGGGCATTTAATGTACATGTTCCATCATAATCAGTTTCCTTACAAGATAAACCTGCAGGAGTAGTAGCAGCATGTACACCCATAGCCATTACAGCAAATGCCATAACAGCAATCGCAAACATTTTTAAATTTTTCATTCTCCTCTTCCTTTCTATGCGTCTATTATACCCCCCCCCGTATTGCGTTTGTCAAGATATATTTTTACTAATTTTTGACAAATATCGCTTATTTACAAAAAAAGTATAATTTCTCTATATTATATTATTAATTAATTAAATATTTACCGAAAAGAAAAGAAATAGTTTTAAATTTTACTATTTCTCTCTTCTTTTTCATTTTCTTCAAAAAATTTAACTAGCCATTTAGGCATATCTTTATCTACTTGACTTGGATTTTTTCTAGTCCATTTTACTTGTTCTAAGTTGGTTTCACTTTCATACTCTACATCTTTCTTAATACCAAATATTTTCTTTAACCAATTCATTTTAGACCTCCTTTTTATTTTAAAATGTTATTATAATTTTTAAATATTTTATTTTCTTTTTCTAATTTATTAATTAACTTTAATAACTTTTTTATAAATTTAGGTTTAACACTTCCTATAACATAATAATCTATTTTATCTTTTTTAAAATAAGTTAATTGATTAGCTTTTATATAACCTTCTTTATTATTTAATAATTTATTAGAAACTATATCATCTCTTTTTATCTCTTGATTTCCAATATAACTTATTTTTTTATTTCTTTGAGTATTATTTTTAAAACTAGAAAAAACTGCCGCTATAAAGTCGTATGGAATCCCACTAATATAGCCTTTTTTATTATCTACTATAACATACGAGTGTAAGCCAATTCTTTTACCATCAAAACTAGTCGAATCCTTGACAACTATTATGTCACCAATACACATTTAATTTTTTTCTCTTTCTAACACTCTCTGATGACTTAATTATATATCACTATTGTTACATTTTCAAGTATAAAATTAAACAAAAAACATACTACCGAAATAGTATGTTTCATTTATACCAATTTGTTAATAATTGTTTTACAATTACCACAAGTTATGTGGAAAGGTTTGTGAGAATGAATTTTAGGGTGTTTGCGAGTCCCTAAATTTCTATTTAAACAATTTATTTAACAAAATTAGGTAACTTATTTAATTAGTCTTCTCTTTTCTTTGCTGTAAAAGCAACAGAGGCAAGACTTACTAGTCCTAGACCAGCATATACTAAGATGTTATCATTAGTATTTGGATTTGATGGAATATCTGTAGATCCTTGGTTTCCATCACCTGTTGTTCCAGGTTCAGTTGTTCCTGGTTCTCCTGGTTCATCACTAGGAGTAGTAGCACCAACACCTAGAATTTTGTAATTACCTTCAGTTTTTTCTTCTAAACCTTCAGCAATTATGTATTTAGCAACTTCTGCAGCGGTATGTTTATTAACAGTTCCTGCTTTTTCAGTTCCGCCAATAATCATATATAAATATTTACCACCAGTAAGCATACCTTTAAATACATCATCATTACCACCATCCATACCAGTTAGTAATATATCTTCAATATAAATTGCTGGGTAATCTTTCTTACTTTCAAATGTACCACTTTCAATTGTTGGTTCTACTGTACCCTTTGAGAATGATAATGCATAACCATCTTTTGCAACAATTTTAGCATTCTTAATATTTAATTTTCCTGAATCAACAGCTGAACCACTACCATCAACTACAACAGCAGCTTTTCCAGCACCTGTAGTAGTTAAAATACCTCCAGTTATATTAACATTACCTTTAACAATTGAAACTACTCTACCTTCAGCAGTAATAGTACCGTTAACAATATCAAGACTACCATCTGTAACAGTAAATGCATTTACTGTAGCTCCGCCCTTAACATCAAAAGTACCATTATTAACTACAACTTTAATACCAAGATTAACATTAGCTAAAGCTACAGTAGTATAATAACTTCCACCATCAATTGTAACAGTTGCTACTGGAGCACTTTCTCTAGTTGGAGCAGTAATAATAGATGTAGAAATTAATGTAGCTGCACTTCTTGCATTTGCATTTCCAACATGAGCATTTAATGTAACATTAGCAGCATGGTCACTAACATTTACGATTGTTGAAGAAGTATTACCAGTAGCACTAAGAGTTGCTCCTTCACCAATAACAACCTTACCTTTAGCTTCAATTAAAGTAGCACTTGCACTACTATTATTAATAGTTAAAGCTAAAGCTCCTGAAGTTGTAAAATTTCCACCTTTCTCAACTGTTACTAACGTAGTAGCTGTACTAGTTACTTCTCCAGAACCAGTTATAGTTAATTTACCATTTGCATTAACATATAAAGCATGTCCAGCTAATGTAATATTATGAGTACCTAATTCTATTGTAGTATCAGTTTTAATTGGATATGTAGCGTTTTCACCAAATATAACTGACTCGCTACTTTTTAATAATGTAGTACCAGCTACATCTTCTAATATAGTAATAACGCCACCATTATTATCTTGGGCATCACCAATGGCATCACTTAATGTAGTATAGTAATTTTCACCAATTTTAGCTACACATTTAGGTTTACCATCATCACCACAATCCTTTGATGCACGTCCATATGCAGGATTAGGAATGTGAGTAGCGCTAACGCCCATAGCCATTACAGCGAATGCCATAACAGCAATTGCAAACATTTTTAAATTTTTCATTTTTTTCCTCTTTCCTTTCTAT
>CANRAA010000021.1 GCA_947628485.1 uncultured Bacilli bacterium
GTAACTTAAAACAAATCGGCATCACACTCGTAAAAAATAATAATTTCTTTCTGCAATTGCATAACTATTATATCACAGAAAGAGAACATCCGTTAACAAAATTAGTTTCAATAAATGCAATAATAAGAAAATTTATGTATATACTTATGGCTATAGTAAAAAGTGGAAAGTCATTTGACGAAGAAAAAGCAATAAGAGAAAGTTGCATAAATTTTAATTAATAATATCATTAAAGCTGGTTTAGTGAGTTAAGATTATAAAAAAGAATTATAGTTTTAATTCACTAAACTAGAGATAGATTAGTGATGTTATGTGAAAGTGGAATTTGGTAACTCCCTTCATAGGATTTGATCTAGTTAGAAAGAATAACCAAGGCCAGTTTTATATAATGCCGTATTAAAGAGTTTAGGTAGATAACAAGTGATTATCAATACAGAATGAAATGAGAGAATAAGCATATATGAAAACACAATGGCTAGTAGTCCACTTAATTATAATTTATAATTAAGTTAACAAAATTCAAAAAAGTCATATGTTAACAATTTTCATTATGCTTAAATATAAGAAAAAAAGTTAAAAAGCTAGAGAAAACTAGGATAAAAATCAAAAAAATAAAAAAATTTATAAAGTTTTGTATAGAAAATACTTGACTTTATTATGAGAGAAGGAAGAAAGATGAATAAAAAATTTTATATAACAACACCTATATATTACCCAAGTGCAGAGTTTCATATTGGGCATTGTTACACCACCATTATTGCAGATGCGATAGCGAGATATAAAAGACTATCGGGTTATGATGTTTACTTTCAAACAGGAACAGATGAACATGGCTTAAAGATTGAAAACAAAGCCAAAGAGGCGGGAGTTACCCCCAAAGAATATGTCGATAAAATTATTTTAAATGCCAAAGATTTATGGCAAAGTTTAAATATTTCTTATGATTATTTTATTAGAACTACAGATGAAGATCATAAAAAAAGAGTGCAAGAAATATTTAAAAAATTATATGACCAAGGAGATATTTATAAAGGAGAATATAAAGGGCTTTATTGTGTTCCTTGTGAGTCATTTTGGACTGAAACTCAAGTTGTTGATGGCAAGTGTCCGGATTGTGGTAGAGATGTAAATTTAGTTACGGAAGAAGCTTACTTCTTTAAATTAAGTAAATATCAAAAACCATTAGAGGACTTCTATGAAACACATCCTAACTTTATTGAGCCTGAGTCTCGGAAAAATGAAATGCTTAATAATTTTATAAGACCAGGTTTAGAAGATTTATGTGTATCTCGGACTTCATTTAAATGGGGAATACCGGTTACTTTTGACGAAAAACATGTCATTTATGTTTGGATTGATGCTTTAACTAATTATATAACAAGTTTAGGTTACCCCGAAGAAACGGAAAAATTTAAGAAATATTGGCCTTGTGATTTACATTTAGTAGGAAAAGAAATAGTGCGTTTCCATACCATTATTTGGCCAGCTATTTTAATGGCTTTAGGACTAGAATTACCAAAACAAGTCTTTGGGCATGGTTGGCTTATAATTGATGGGGGAAAAATTAGTAAAAGTTTAGGTAATTATAAAGATCCAAGAGAATATATTCGCACTTATGGGGTTGATGCCGTAAGATATTATGCCTTAAGAGAAGTACCTTTTGGTAGTGATGGTAATTTTTCTGAAAAGTCTTTAATTACGCGAACTAATAGTGATTTATGTAATATTTTAGGGAACTTGGTAAGTAGAACTATTCAAATGGGAATTAAATATTTTGATGGCGTTGTTCATGAGTCTAAAAAAATGGAAGACATTGATGCTTATTTAACCGAAAGTATTTATAATCTAAAGACAATGGTTGATGGGAAAGTTGAGTCCTTAAAAATTAATGAAGCTTTAGAATGCATTTTTGAAGTTTTAAGAAAATGCAATAAGTATATTGACGATACGACCCCTTGGGTACTGGCTAAAGAGGAAGAAAATAAGGAAAGACTGGAAACAGTTATCTATAATTTACTCGAAGGAATAAGAGTATGTGCTATTATGTTACAACCCTTTATTCCGGAAACTAGTGAAAAAATCTTTAAAGGTTTAAATATTAGTGATACGACATTTGCAAGTATTGATAAACCTGTCGAAGTTTATAATTTAGGTAATGAAAAACCCGCTAATCTATTTGAAAGGATTAAAGAAGATTAATGTTTACTGATAGTCATTGTCATTTATATCATGAATATTATGAAGATTTAGATGCCATAATAAATGAAAGCATAAATAATAAGGTAGATCGTTTTATAAATGATGGGTGTGATCGAAAAAGTAATGAAGAAGTTTTAAAACATGTAAATATTTATGATAATATGTATGGTACTTTAGGAATCCATCCGGAAAATGTCGAAGATTATACTAATTCTGATTTAAAATTTATAGAAGATAATTTAAAAAACCCAAAAATAGTAGCTATTGGGGAAATTGGTTTAGATTATCATTATGGTAAAGAAAATAAGAGTGCCCAAATTAAACTATTAGAGTTGCAACTAGAAATGGCTGAGAAGTATAATATGCCCGTGGTTATTCATAGTAGAGAGGCTACTTTAGATACTCTAAATACTTTAAAAAAATACAAAGTTAAAGGAGTTATTCATTCTTTTAGTGGCTCAAAAGAAACCGCCCAAGAATACTTAAAAATGGGTTATTTATTGGGAGTTAATGGGGTTATAACCTTTAAAAATGCTAACATTAAAGAAGTTATAAAGGAGATACCTTTAGAAAACATAATATTAGAAACAGATAGTCCTTATCTTACTCCCGAACCCTTTAGGGGACACCAAAATAATCCAAGTCATATTATCGATATTGCCAAGTTTGTTGCTGATTTAAAAGGGATATCTTTAGAAGAACTATCTAGAATTACAAATCAAAATATAGAAAATATGTTTAAACGAATAAAATAGTCAATTTTGGTTGATTATTTTATTTAATTTCTGTATAATATAGCCTTGTATTAAAGGAGAAAACTTATGGAAAAAGGAGAAAATTTATATGGACTTTTAGATAAAAAAGTAAAAGAAAATATTGAAAATAAAAGAAAAAATGAAAAGCTAGAAGAAAAAGCCCAAGAACGAGCTAGTATTAATGATAGATACTATATGGTTACTAATGAAATAGAGGCTTACTTTTATTATAAATATTTTATGGAAAATATTTTTTTAGGTTATCTAAAACAACATATTAAAGAAATTAAAGATATTGATAAAAATAAAGCTAAAGATACATATTTTAGATTATATCTTCGAGTTAGTTATAATGCAAAAATTATAAATGAAATAGATTTTCAAGAGTTTTACCAAGCTTTTTATCTTTCTTTTAATAAACCAATTATATGTCAATTTTTTAGCGAATATATGGAAAGTTTTTGCCAAAGAGTTGGGGTAAATAAAGAGGACTATTCCGATAGTATTGTATTTTCTTTTGAAAACATAAAAATTAAAGATGTTTTAGAGAATTACTATGGGGAATTGCAAAGATTTGAACGGACTGATACCTTAATTAAATCTATTCAAGAAGAAGAAAACACCCAAGTAGCTGAAGAAGAAGTTATAAAAAGTATTAGTAGATAAATATTAAGGGGAATAATGATGGATAAAGAAAATTATTATAGTGTAGTTAATAAAAAGAAAATAAGAGATGATTATGAAAATGCTTTAGGGTTTTATAATGGCATTGAAATAGAAGTTGAGGCCTATTATAAATTTAAAGATTTTATAACTAAATACATACCTAAATTTATTAAAAAAGAAATTAAATCTTATTCTGATAAGAAAAGAGTAACTTTGTTTATTTATTTTGGAAAAAATATACCTACTAAATTATTTACCCCCGAACCAAATCAAATATATGTCGATAATTTAGCGGTGTATCCTCGCTTTAAAGAATATGTTCTAAATTTTATTAAAGATTATTTTAAAGATTATAAAATAGTATTAAGCGATGTATTAGACCTCATAGTGGAAGTTGATTTTGAAGAATTAATTAAAGCATATTATACAGAATTACAAAGATTAGAATATACTGATGAGTTAATTAAGGAAGTAGAAATTGAAGAAAACATATCTAAATTTAGAGAAGATACTAAAGAAGAAAAGGAAGATAATGTAATTAGAAGATAACTTGAGAAAGTTATTTTTTTAGACATATTTTTGTAAATTACAAGTTTATATTCATAGTTAAAGAAGAAAAAATATGTTACCCTATTATTAGGTGATAACATGAGTGAAAGAATGAAAAAGATGTTATTATATATTTTTGTTATTCTATTATGTTTAGGACTTGGTATTAGTATTGGGATGATTGTTAATGGAAATCAAAAAAACAATAATAATGATAATAATAGTAATGATACGAAAACAGAAACAGTTATTAATCCGAGACCTGATGGGGCTTTAGAAGAATTAGATAAAAAATATGAAAAAGATTATACATATGAGATAGTTGATAATTATTTTGTGGCTTATAAATATGATAAAGGCTCTCAAAAATATCATTATTTAAATTCCTTTTTATGTGGTGAAGGTTGTGAAATAGCCAGTTATGTTCATTTTACTTATGAAAATTTAGATAAAGGCTTAGTAGTAGTTACTTCTAGTGATTATAGAAATTATTTGTTTGATTTTAATAAAGGTTTATTAGGGGTATTTGATTATATTGAGTCATTAGAAATAGGTAATGAATATAAATATTTTGTAGTAGGAAATGATGATTACACTAGTCTTCTTACCTTAGATGGTAAAGAACTATATAAATTAAAAGGGGAATTGACAGATACCACAATAGCGGGTAATGAAGGATTAGATGCTTATATGTATTCTATAAATGATGATTTAATTGTCTATAAAGAAAATGATAAATTTGGTTTATTAAAGTTAAGTACAGGAGATAAAATAATACCGGCAGAATTTGAATATTTAAGATTAATATATTATGGTAATAATAAGTTTAATACTGATTTTGTAAAAGTAAAAGAGAATAATAAATGGTATGTATATAATATAAAAAGTAAAGAGAAAAGTATTAATACTGGGTATGATCAAATATTAACAATTTATAATAATACTTTAGTAGTCGAAGATAATAAAAATATTTATTTTAAAGATTTATTAGGGAATAATATTATAAATGAAAGTATAAAAGTAAATAAATCTTTTGATGATATTGATTGGGATTGGGAATTTCTTACTGATGATATAAGTTTTAAAATAGAAGATAATTATATTTATATATTAGATAGTATTTATAAAGAAAATTTATATTATAGTTTTGAAGATGATTATATTGAGGAAGATGGAATAACTTATAATAATATTTTAGATTATATTAGTAAAGGTGGAAAAAATATTAAAGCTTATCAATATGATATAAAAAGCAAGAAAATAACTAGTTTAAATTAGAAATTAGATAACTTGGTAACACTTGTTATCTTTTTTTGACAAATGGGTAATTATTAGGTATAATTATGATGTTAGAAGGTGAAAAATGAAAAGAGTATTTAATGTTTTCTTTCGTACTGCTTTTATTATTCTTTTTGTAGTGGCATCTTCTAGTTATGTTCATATTGTGGAAACAAAATCTTATAGTGATAATATAAATAAAACAATTAATTTATCAACGATGGCTATGAAAGCAAAAGAATTTCAAGAAAATGATATTTATAGTGCTAAAGATACTTTTACGGGTGATTTAACTGGTTATGTTTATAATTGTCCTTTATGTGGAGGAACTTTAGGATGTAAACCATCTTATGATATTACAGATGGAAAAACAACTTATCCAGACCCAATGTATGGGACGGTTAGAATTGTCGCCTCATCTAAAAATTTACCATGTGGCTCAATAGTGAGATTTCAAACCGATAGAATATCTCCTTACCCAGTTATAGCGATTGTTCTTGATAGAGGGGTAAGAGGTAATGCATTAGATTTACTTAGTAGTGATATTCGTTATGCTTATGATATCGTGGAACGTAGTGTTATAACATATGATGTTTTAAGATTTGGTTATGGGGAAAATGAAGGCTAAAAAAAGTTTAGGTCAAAATTTTCTAGTTGATGATAATGTTATTACGCGAGTTAGTGATAATATTAAGGCTAATAGTAATGATTTAATAGTAGAAATAGGTCCCGGAATGGGAGCCTTAACTAGAAAGTTAAAGTTAAAGAATGCTTTACTTTTTTGTTATGAAATAGATACCGATTTAAAAAGTTATTTAAGCAAACTAGAAGACGATAAAACAAAAATTATTTGGGGCGATTTTTTAAATAGTAATTTAAAAGAAGATATAAAAAATCTTAAATATAATGACTTATATATTGTGGGAAATTTGCCATACTATATAACAACACCAATTATAAAGAAAATTATAGACTCTGAATTAGATATCGAAAATATGCTGTTTATGGTACAAGAGGAAGTGGCTGATAGGTTTACGGCTAGTCCCAAATCTAAAGATTATGGGAGTATTACTTTATTTTTGAAATACTTTTATAAGGTAGAAAAATTATTTAAGGTAAGCAAGTATTCTTTTAATCCCGTACCTAAAGTGGAAAGTGCTATTATTAAGTTTACGAAAAGAGAAGACAAGCCAAATGTTGATAAAGAAAAATACTTTAAATTAATAAATGATAGTTTTAAATTTAAAAGAAAAACTTTAAAGAATAATTTAAGTAATTATGATTTTACTAAAGTAAAAGAAATATTAGATAAATATAATTTAAAAGAAAATGTGAGAGCTGAAGAATTATCAGAAAGATTATTTGTTGCTATTTCCAATAATCTTTGATAAGATAAATTTGTTTAAAGAGGGTGAATTTAATGAACGAAAAAAATAAAATGTTTCTCATTGGTGGTATCTTATTATTAGTGGTCATTCTTTTTATTGTCTTACTATTTAGCTTAAATAAAAGTAAGCAATATGAGAAAAACTATGTCGATTTTGTAAGAACTTACTATATCTTAGGAGTATCTTCTAATAATGAAGATGCTAGTTATGTTAATTTAGAAATAGGGAATAACACGGCAAGAGAAACTGTAAAAGTTTTAAGAGATTTAATAGAGGATGAAATAATAGAAGGAAGTATGTATGAATTTACCTTCGATTATAGTGGTCCCAACCTAAATGATAATATTAAAGAAATATTTACTAAAATGACTTTAAAAAGTGTTAGACTTACAAGTACCGAAAGAAATGATACTTTATAATGTATAATTATGATTTTAAAAAAAATCAAGAAAAGACTTTACTTGAACAAGAAAATGTCATTGTCGAGATTGATAACAATACTTATAATTTAAGTATTTTAGTAACGAATAAAAATATTTTATTTTTCAGAAATATAAATATTGGCAATGTTTTAAATACAAGAGGGATGTATATGCCGCCCGAATATGAATTAGAACTTAAAATACCAAAAGATAAAATTAAAATAAATATCGAAGACAATAATACCATTATTAATTATTTAGATAGTGAAATAATCATCTATGACTTAAATATCAAAGCCTTTATGTAAGGCTTTTTATAAGCATAAAAATAGTATTTATTCATAAAATTTACTGGTGATATGTTTGGAAATTAATAAAGGGGATTTTGTAACCAGAAAAAGTTATAATCACGATACAGTCTTTAAAGTTATAAGTATAAAAGATGGTTTATACTATTTAAAAGGGGTCGAAGTAAGACTATATGCCGATAGTCCTTTTTCGGATTTAGTAAAATGTGAAAAGCCAAGGGAAGATGATTTCTTTAAAGGAGAAAGAGGAACTAAAGATATTGTTAAAGACGATTATTTTTACTTACCAGGTAAGATACTGCATATAGATGGCGATAGTGAATATTTAGATAAATGTTTAAAGTTTTATAAAAGTGAAGGGGTCTATGCCATCGGTAAAAAGATTAAAGAAGAAGATATGTATGAACAAGTAGGTCTTTTGCTAAAAGAATATAAACCCGATATTTTAATTATTACAGGGCATGATGCTTATTATAAGAAAAAAGGTAGTATTAAAGATAATGAAAATTATAAGAATACCAAGAATTTTATTAAAGCCGTAAAAGCCGCGCGCAATTATGAAAAAAGTCATGAAAAACTAGTTATTATTGCCGGAGCTTGTCAAAGTAATTATGAAGAGTTAATTATGGCGGGGGCTAATTTTGCCTCAAGTCCTAAAAGAGTCAATATTCATGCTTTAGATCCCGCGATTATTGCCGTGACCATCGCTCTTACGGAAAGAAATAAAGAAGTCGATTTAAAAAGTACATTAGAGAAAACGAAATATGGTAAAGATGGTATGGGTGGCATCATGGGTAATGGCCTTATGTATGTGGGGTATCCAAGATAATGAATATAGATATTGTGAAAAATAAAATTGAAAGTAATTTAAATCGAAAAGTAGTTGTAACTGTATATGGCCTTAGAAATAAAATATCCAAATATGAAGGTATTCTTTATAAAACTTATCCGAATATTTTTACCATTTTATATGAAGGAAACGAGAAAAGTTTTACTTATAATGAATATATAACGGGGGATATTAAAATAAAATTTTTAAGTTAATTGAGTTATTTAAAGGAATATTTCACAAAAAATTAAGAAATAATTAATAAAATTGTTGAAAAAATGTCAATATTGTTTTAAAATTAAATTGTGAGTATTTCAAGATAAAGGAGTGTGTTTTATGGAAATCACAAGAGTACGTGTTCACAAAGTTGATAGAGAGGGCTCAAGACTTAAAGGTTATGCTACTGTTACTATCGACGATTGCTTTGTCGTAAGCAATATTAGAATTATAGAAGGAGAAAACAGATTATTTTGCGCTATGCCAAGTCGTAAAGTAAATGATGATAAATTTGAAGATATCGTTCATCCAACTAATGCAGAAACAAGAGAAATGTTTGAATCAAAAATTTTAGAAGAATACAATAATCCAACACCAGTTGAAGAAGAAAATTAGTAGGGAAACCTACTTTTTTAATGTCTAAATTTATTGCCTATTTCATATACTTTTCTAGGAGGACTTATGGAGACAGGAGAGTATGTTAATAATTATGGTAGTCATGAAATAAAAGTAGTGGACCGAAGTGTAATGAGTTTAACGGGAATTAGTAAAATAAGTAGTTTTGATGATGAGGAGTTTTTGATGGAGTCTAACATGGGAGTTATCTTACTTAAAGGAGAAGGTTTAGAAATCGTCAAACTGGATACTCATGATGGTAATGTGAAAATAAAAGGTAAATTATATAGTATTGCTTATATGGATAATATGAAGAAAAGTAAAGAAGAAAGTCTTCTAAGTAAATTATTTAAATAATGAATAGTAATATTCAAATAATATCTTTTGTTGTGTCATTTATCTATGGCCTAATATTTTACTTTGTAACGAAGATTAATTTTTATTTAATTAAAGATTTAAAATTATATTTAAAACATATTTTAACATTTATTTATACTTTAGATATG
This sequence comes from uncultured Bacilli bacterium, assembly GCA_947628485.1. GTDB lineage: Bacteria > Bacillota_I > Bacilli_A > RF39 > UBA660 > SIG200. The sequence goes on from CANRAA010000021.1 coordinate 9,513, forward strand.
GCCATAATCTATATTATAATTTTATACCATATCAATAGAGGTTATTTTCATATTTATTTTATGATGTTAGTATTTTTAGGATTTATAATAGGTTATTTTGCCAATCAAAAGTTAAGTAAACTTAACGTCAAAAAGGGGTATAAGAACTAGAAAAATTCTTTATAGTGTGCTAGTATCAAAAGTGAAAATAGGTTATTAGGGGAAATTTTTATGCACACTAAAAAAAGTAAAAAAGAAAAGAAAAGATTATTCTTAATAACTATAACAATTATTGGATTGTTATCTCTTTTAGTTGCAAGTGTTTATAGTGATTGGCATCAAATACTTAAAAATAGACAATTAGAAAGAGAACTTAATAATGAATATACGGAACTACTTTCTGAAGAAGAAAAATTAAGTGCCGAAATAACTAAGTTACAAGATGATGAATATTTGGCGAGATATGCTAAAGAAAAATATATGTTATCTAGTGAAGGAGATACCATTATTAAATGGAATAAATAAAAAAGGACAGCGATTGCCCTTTTAAAATGCAAATAAATTACTATGACTTCCTGTATCCAAAAGAACTAAAACCAAATTTTTCTTATCTTTTTTATATACTAAAAGCCAGTCGGGTTCAATATGACATTCTCGACAGTTTTTTAAATAATCATTATCTTCTAGAGCATGATCTTTGTATTTACTATCTAAAGGCATATCATTTGCTAAATAATATAAAATAGTATTTAACTTATTAATATCTTTACCTTGCTTAGATACTTTTTTTAGTCCTTTTTTAAAACCTGTTGTTCCTTTAATTTGATATTTTGTATTAGTTAAAGTTTTAATCACTTAAGCATGTCATTAATAAACTCGTCAACATTATTATAGCCTTTAGCTTTGATTTTGCCTGATAAAATATCATCGGCTTCTTTAGCAGCTTTAATAAGTCTTCTTGAAGGTTTATTACTTTCATTTACATTCATTGAGGGAACAAAAGGTAATGCTTGGTCTCTTACACATTGACTTAAAAACATGTTTAAAGCAACACTCGTATTAAGGCCAAGTTTTTTAAATAAAATATCTGCATCATTTTTAAGTGTTTTATCAATTCTAAAACTCATATTAATAGCATTAGATACATTTTCCATAAAACATCCTCCTTTTTATTACACTCTCTGATAAAATTAAAATATCACAAATGTAATATTTTGTCAATATTATTTATTAATGATATATATACAAATAGGTAAAATATTAGATATAATATATTGATGGAAAAGTATATAAAAGTGAAAAATAATTTGCACGATGTAGAGTATTATTATAATATTGTTAGAAGTAATTTAAAAAGATTAAGAAAAAAATATGGCTATACCCAACAAGATATAGCCGATTTAATCGGAGGTACAAGACAATATATTTGTGACATAGAAAATACTAAAAGATGTAAGCATGTAACGATAGACTATTTAGGTTTTATAGCGGATGCTTTAGAAGAAGATATAAGAGAGTTCTTTAAAAAATAATTATTTTTTATCTATTAATGAAGATGGATAAGCTTCTCTTTTATCCGTTCTATATAAAATATAATCCGTACTAGTATTATATAAATCAGCAAGTTTAACAAGAATATCTTCGGTAAGCATTGTTCTACCAGTTTCAATGTAACTGTAATTCCTTTGGGTTATGCCAATTTTTTTAGCTACTTCTGTTTGTGTTAAATCTTTATCTTCTCTAATTTCTCTAATTCTATTCATAATATCACCTAGTAATCATTTAATCATAGTTAAAAATTGTCTATTGATTTTCAGACAAAAATGTTCTAAAATATAATATATCATAGACAATATTTGTCTAAAAATTATTTTATATAATTTTGTTTCGGTAAATGCAACATTAAATAAAGGAATGGTTAAATGATAAAAGAGAAAATAAAATATTTAAAAGAGAAATTAAACTTTAAAGTAATATACATAATAGTATGTTTAGTCTTTCTTGCTGGTTTACTTTATTTTAATAAAACGCATGCTTATTATAGTAGTGAAAGTGAATGGATACCAATATTTACAAGTAAGGTTGGAAATTTTGCGGGTAAGGGAGATACATCACCTTTAAATAAACCTACAGATATAAATGTTATGTATTACATTCAAAGTGGAATGGATTTAAAGAAATATGATGTATTAGATATGCCACCAGTAAATGTCGAAAGTAATTATGTATTAGATGAAAAGAAAAGTAATTGTATACCAACAGATGCAACTTATACAAAAACTTTAGAAAGAGATTTTTCTATAGCAAGTGATGGAACAGTAACGATAAATGTAAGTGAAAAAACTCCTAAACAAGTTGTGTGTCGAATATATTATAATTTTAACTTAGTAGATTATAAAGAAAAAGATGGAGATGTAAAAGTCATAACATATATAGAGTCTGATACGGGTTCTATAGTTACAAAGAAAAATAATAAATCATATATTGTTGATGGAGAAATACCAAAAGGATATACAATGTCTAGTTATGATTGTGATAATGCAGGTACACAAGTTACTTATAATGAAATACAAGGTTTATCATATAGTACAACTGGAAAAAATACATGTCGTGCTTATTTTGATAAACCATAGAAAGGAAAAGATAATATGAAAAAGAAAGTATTAAATATATTAGTAGTTATCTTAACAATAAGTATAATAGTTGAAGGATTTATATGTTTTAAGAATATTAAAAACAATAAAGTATTAGAAGATATAAAAACAGTAGATATATTTGATAATAAAGATAAAACATTATCTATAATGGTACAAGATCCAACAACATTTGAATATCATGAAGATTCAAGTAGAACAAGTTGGCCTAAAAAAGATGAATACATGTATGCAGGAAGTAAATGTACAGATGTTAATGATAAAGATTTAGGAGATACAACACCATACTTAAAATTTGATGAAAGTAATTATACAGCAACCATAACCACCAAGAAAACTATATATTGTACATTATACTTTGCCAAAGGAAGACCAGTTTTAGAGGTGTTAAGAGCTCATAATAAAGGAGCAAATGATGTAGTAACATACACAGAAACATTAGTAGATGATTTATATAGATTTAAAGGAACAGCATCACAAGTAACAAATAATTATATATGTTTAGGAGCATCTGAAAATCCAGATGTATGTAAAGCAAATCCTAACAATATGTATAGAATAATAGGAGTCACAACAGATGGAAATCTAAAGGTAGTGAAGGCAACAAAATACGGAGCAAATAAAAAATGGGATGATAATTCGAATTATGTTTATCCAAATTGGACGGTCGCATCATTGTATACATACTTAAATGAAGACTTTTACAATTCAATAAATCCAAGAATACAAGTATTAATAGACAAACACACTTGGAACTTAGAATATAGCCATATGTCATCATGGAATGATAACATAAAAAGTGATGGAACGGAACAAATAAAAATTAGTTTAATGCAAGGAAGTGATTTTTACTATTCAATAACTACTTATAATGAATCATCAAATAAAGATAGTTGGCTATTTATAAAAAATGGATGGAACGGAAATATGGAAGAAGCCGAATGGACAATGACTAGATTTGATACTGCTGGTCCTTCTTGGGGGTGGATAATTGACTCGAATGGATCCTTGGTTTGGGGTTCCACTGATCAGTTTAATGCTGTTCGCCCATCCTTCTATCTAGTGCCCACGATAGGATTGATAGGAGAAGGAACTGAAACAAATCCATACACTGTAACAACTATTAAATGATTAGTATAAATAATTGATAAAGTTCGACAGAAATGTCGAATTTTGTTGATTTTTTAGAAGTTTTGGCATGTTTTGTCGAACGTGTTGACTTTGAGAAAAATATCTCTAAAATATAGTCCTCGAGATGGGAAATCTCGCCAGCTTTTCAGGGGTTTTGGTTGCAAACAAAATCTTTTTTGGGAAGGATGGTGGTTTTATGAAGTTAGTAGTAGAAATATTATTTAAGTTCATATCTTTAATTATAGACATCTTGTTTAAACGCAAAAAAAGAGCTACATCAATCCGAATAGATATTCGAATTAAGTAGCAAACTAACCATTTCGGCGATGGTAACCCATCTCCATTAATTAGATTATACAATAATTAAATAGATTATGCAATAAAGTTAACATTTAAATTAAGAGAGTTTAATCGCATATGTACTTTCACTCTATAATTAGAATAATATTGTTTATTTAATTTATTAAGCATGATATACTTATGGTATATAAAATGAGAGGTTAAAGTAGTATGAAAGTATTGTTAAATGTAACATTAAGAGAAATTCCTAATAAAATAAATAGACAAATTGAAGTTGATGAAAATATTAGTTTAAGAGATTTATGTGAAAGTATTATTATTTCAATGAATGGTAGTAAAACTTTAATATATGAATTGGAATATGGAAATGTTGTCTATTATTCATATTTAGTTAAAGAAACAAAAAGTGAAAAAAATATAGAAAATAAATTTTTAAAAGATTTAAAATTAAAAAAAGATATATGTTTTACTTTAGAATATGATTTTGATAATTACTATTATTTTGAGATTGTTGTTGATGATATATATGAATCAAATGATAAAACAACATTTAAAGTTTTATCTGGTAGTGGTTATGGAATAATTGATGATTTAGATTTATTTTCTTTAAAAAATATATTTAATACGAGAGAGGATCTTTTAACTAAATCAGAAAAAGAGTATTTAGAAAAAAATTTTGATTATATAGAATGTAATCAAAAAATTACTGATTATATAAATAATAAAGTTGATGTATTTTCTCCAAAAAGATATGTTTTTAATGTTTCTTTACATGGTTTTGATAAAGAAATTAAAAGAAAAATAGTGGTCAATAATAATATTTCGATTAGTAATTTTTGTGAAGGGGTAATTTTAGCAATGAATGGTGATTTATCTCATACGTATGGTATTAAAATAGGAAAAAAATATTTAAGTGATTATTATAACGATTTAGAATTATTATATTTAAATTTAAAAGAAAAGCAAAAAATTAAAATAAACTATGATATGGGAGATAATTGGATATTTAATTTAACCTTAAGTAAAATAATTAATGAATATGGAAATAAAACTTTTGAAGTTATAGCAGGAAAAGGTTATGGAATAATAGATGATGTTGGGGGAATATGGGGATTAGAAGATGTATTTGATGGTAAAGATACTAGTTGGGGTAAATATAATATTGATGATTTTAATTTAGAAGAATGTAATAAAAGTGTAAGGAAAATAAAATAGGTAAGTATATGAAAATAGATTTTGAAAGTGATTTTTTAGATTATATTTTAACTAGAGGATATGAATATTATATTGATAATAAAGTTAGTAATGTAGTAGTTAAAGATAATTTTATTAAGGCTACAGTTGAGGGAAATAATAAATACAAAGTTAATTTAAAAATTCAAGATAATGTTTTTATAGATGGCAAATGTAGTTGTCCATATTATGATTCTAATGGTTATTGTAAACATATGGCTGCTGTACTTTACTATGTGAATAATAATGATCTAAATAAGAAAGTTAACAATTTAGAAGATATTGTTAAAAAGGTACCAGAAAAAGATGTTAGAAATTTTCTTTATAATAGCCTAAAAAATGATACTGATTTATTAAATAAATTTAGAATAGAATTTAGTAAATATTTTCCTAAATTATCCAAAGAAAGTTATAAACATAAAATTTATCAAGCTATTAATAGATGTTATGATAAGAGAGATTTTATTGATTATAGTAGTACATACAAATATGAAAGAGTTATGGAGGAATTTATTAATGAAGCAAGAAAATTAGTAGATAATGAAGACTATGATACAGCATTTACTATTGTTTCTATTATATTAGATTCCATTCCTATGACAAATATTGATGATTCAAATGGATCAACTGGAATGGTAGCGGCATATTCTTTAGAAATAATTTTTGATATTTTAGATACAATACAAGATAAAAATAATCCTCTTTTAAAAAAGATATTAGACTATGTCATTGAAGAAGTAAAGGATTCTCACTTATATAATTATGGTATAGATTTACAACAAATTTTAAAATGTTTTATTGATGATAAATTGTATTTAGATGAGATAAAAACAGCTTTAGAAATAGCCTTAGATAATTCTTTTGATAAAAGTTATTTCTATATTCGAAAAGATTATGTAGAATATTTGATTAAAATTTATGAATTAAAGGGTAAAGAAAATAAGAAAATTAATATTTTAGAAAAGTATTCGTTTGATTCTGAAGTTTTATTAATGTATATTGATGAATTAATTAAAAATAATCAACTTGATAAAGCCATAAAAATTTTAAAAGAAAAATTAGATGTTGAAGATTATAAACGGAGAGAATATGCCAATAAATTAGCAGAAATATATTTAGATAATAATATGATGGATGATTATAAAGATATTTTATATCAAATGTTTTATAAATTTGATAAGTATGATATAGATGTATATCGAAAAATTAAAGGCCTTTATTCTAGTAAAGAGTGGGAAATAGAGAAAAATAAAATAATAGAAAATATCAAAAGTGATAAAAATAATAATAATAATAGAGATTTAAATAATATCTTTATTGAAGAAAAAATGATTGATGAACTTTATTTAAATGTGTGTGATTATAGTATGGAGTATGTTAAAGATTATGAAAAGTATTTACTTCCAAAATATAATAATGAACTATTAAAAATATATATGGATTCTTGTTTAATTGAGGCAGAACATGCATGTAATAGAAACAATTATCGTGATGTTGCAAGAAAAGTAAATTATATAATGAAGATGGATAATTCTAAAGAAATAGTTAAAATAATATTAAAAGTAATTAATGATAAATATTTTGGTAAAAGACCCGCAATGTTAGAGGAATTTAAAAATACGATAAAAAATTTAAATAAATATATATAATAATTATTAAAAAGTTATGAGGAGTAATAGATGGAAGATTATAAATTATATGAAATTAATTTAAAAAAGAATAAGAAAAGAAATGAGAAATATATAAAAATATTTGAGAATTGGTTGAATGAACAAAAATTAGTTAAAAAAACAATTTGTAAGCATTTAGATAATATTGATTTATATATTAATGAATATTTAAATTATTATGAAGTAACTAAAATGGAAGAGGGAGTTATGGATGTATATTCATTCTTAAGTGATTGGTTTATTAGAAAATGTTTATGGTCCTCAGTTACATCTGTTAAAGAAATGGCCGCGAGTATTAAAAAGTTTTATAAATGTATGAGTGAAAAAGGTTATATAGAGAATGAAGACTATAAAATATTATGCGAAGAAATAAAAGATAATATGGATGAATTTATTGAGAATGTTATAGAATACAACAATTATGATGGTGAAGAATGGGAAGAATTTTTTTAAGGTGAGTTATGAAAGTAAAATTAGATGCTATAATTGAGGCTTTAGAATTTGTTAATTTTGGAATGGATACCAGTGCCTATTTAAACCCTAAAACATATGAAATAGTTTATATAAATGAGTTTACTGAAGATTTAACCGAAGAAGAAAAAGAAAAAATATATGATGAATATTTAGAGCTACCTAGTAAATATGATATAGATGAATACAATATGATGGAAGATTTTATTGAAACTATAGATGATGATAGACTATATAATCAGTTATATATAGCCATAAATGGCAGTGGGGCATTTAGAAGATTTAAAGATACATGTATTAATTTTGATGTTATTGATGATTGGTATAAATTTAGAGATGAAAAATATAAAGAACTTGCTATAGAATGGTGTAATGATAATAATATAGAGTATATTTAAAAACAGTAATTTTAACTGAAAAATTTGTTATTGGTTTTAAATTGAATTTATTTGTTTATTAATATTTGTTTTAAATGCGCAATGATAGTTGATTAATCTGGTATATTAAATACAAGAGGAGAGATATTTAGGTCTTTAACAAAAGATAATTATGCTAAAAGATTAGATGGTATATATGTTGTACTAATTACGGCTTTAAAACCATAGTTTCTATAAAATATATTAAATAAATTAGAAATAAATAATTAGGGTGTAGTATAGACAATTGTATAAACTTTTAAAGTTGAAATGGTATAGAAAATAATGAGGTGAATAAATATGAAATTATTAATATGGGGAATATCTTGTGTGGGAAAAACCACGATTGGTAAAGAATTAGCTAAAAAAATTAATTGTAAATTTTATGATATAGATGATGAAATAATAAAAATGTATGGTAGTATAGATATATTTCAAGAAGAATTTCCAGATGATGAAATCAGATATAATGAAAAAAAATTAATAATGTTAAATATAATAGAAAATGAAGAAAAAGGTTTTATAATGGCGGTTTCACCTATATTCTCAGAAAATATAGTAGAAGAATTATTGATGACTAATACTAAATCAATAGAAATAATAGATACCCAAGAGGCAATTTATGATAGATTGGTTATAGAAGGTGAAGATGCTTTGGAATATAAAGAAAAACATAAAGAACATTATATGAGAAGTATTCAATGGGATCAATTAGCAAGTTATGATGAATTTAAAAGTATTCCTAAAGTTGATATATCTAATCAAAATATAAAAAAAGCTACTCTAACAGTTTATGATTATTTAAATAAAAATAATTGGTTATAAAAACATCTATTTGAAAATATGAAAGTTTGATATAATATATTATATAATTGAAGTTTTGGAAGTGATAGTATTGAAGTCTTTAAAATTGATTTTTAAGAGTTTTAAAAAAGTAAAATTTAAGATTATAATATATATTATATTTAGTATGCTAATTGCCTATTTAACAACATTTATTCCTGTTATTATTCAAACTTTTATAGATTATTTATTAGAGGAATCAATTAATAACTCCGTAATATTATGGTTTCTTAACTTATTTAAAAATAATATACCATTTATATATACAATGTGTATTTTGCTTTTTCTAACAAAATTAGCAACAATGATAATAACGTATTATAGAAGTATAACTAAAGATAAAATAATTCAAGAATTTCAATTTAACATTAAAAAGACTTTGTTTACCCATATTCAAAGTTTAACATACCATGATTTTTATAAAAAGTCTTTAGCTGAATTGGTTCAAAATATGGCTGATGATATTAATAACATTGTTGCATTTATAGATAAACAATTAGTATATATATTAGATGTTATTTTAACATTTGTTTTTGCAATATATCAATTATCTAAATTAAATTTAAGTTTATCTTTTATTCTTATATGTACTTTTATTATCATGATTTTTGCCTCAATTTGGATATTTAAAAAATCACATATAATAATTCAAAAAAGTATTATAGCTAGAAAAAAGTTATATGAAAAATTAGATGATAATTATTCTAATATCAAGTTTATGAAATTAAATAATTTGCAAAAAAAAGAAATTCAAGAATTTTCATTTTTAAATGACCAAGATTTTAAAATTAATGAAGAAAAAATTGCTGCTGATGCTGTTTACAATATGGGTGCGGCAAAT